>JADGOV010000016.1 GCA_017882785.1 Frankiaceae bacterium | reverse complement strand
GCCGGCAAGACGACGCTGTTGCGCATCATGCTCGGGGTGTTCAACCCCGACCGCGGCGAGGTGCGCTACGACGGCCGTCCCGTCGGCGAGGAGACCCGCCGTCGCTGGGGGTACATGCCGCAGGAACGTGGGCTCTACCCCGGGATGCCGGCCGGTGACCAGGTCGTCCACTTCGGGCGGCTGCACGGGCTGTCCCGTCGGGACGCGACGAGGCGAGCCCGCGGGCTGCTCGAGGAGCTGGGCCTGGACGACCGGTGGGCTGACCGCACCGACAGGCTCTCCGGCGGCATGCAGCAGCGCCTCCAACTGGCCACGGCCCTGGTGCACGACCCCGCGGTCATCGTGCTCGACGAGCCGTTCAGCGGCCTGGACCCGGTGGCCGTAGCCAGCCTGTCCGGGACCCTGCAGCAGCGGGCCCGCGGCGGCTGCATTGTGCTGTTCTCCAGCCACCAGCTCGACCTCGTGCAGGATCTCTGCGAGGACATCGCCATGGTCGACCGTGGGCGCACGGTGCTCCAGGGCCACGTCGCCACGCTGCGGGCATCGTCGGGCCGGCGACAGTTGAGACTCCATGTGGAATCGCCGAACCGCGACTGGCTGCTCCCCTACGCCGATGTCACCGTAGTCAGCGACGAGGCCGACCAGCTGCGCCTGGCCTTCCCGCCCGGCACCGACCCGCTCGACCTCCTGGACGCCGCCCGGGCGGCCGGGCGGGTCGTCGACTTCGGGCTCGACCTGCCCACCCTGTCGCAACTGTTCCTCGCCGCCGCCGGCCGGACCCTCGACCCGGCAGGGGTGCGCTGATGGGCACGGGGTGGCAGGGCACCCGTCTGGTGGCTCAGCGGGGGCTCGTCGAAAACGTCAAGTCTCGGTCGTTCAAGGTCGTCACCGGACTGTTGCTGCTGCTGTCACTGGCCGGGGTCGCGCTGCCCCAGATCCTCGGTAAGAACGGCCCGACGACGTACACCCTCGCCACCGCCGGCAAGGCCCCCGCGGACGTAGTAGCGACCCTGGACGCGGCCGGGAAGACCGCCGACTTCCACGTCAAGTACGTGTCCCGCGGCGACCAGGACGCCGTCCGGCAAGCCGTGCGCGACGGTCACGCCACCGCCGGACTCGCCGGGGAGACGCTCTACGCCTCGGCCAAGGCAGGGGGAAGCTTCCCGGTCGTGGTGGCGCAGGTCGTCGTCGCGTTGCAGACGTCGCGCCGGTTAGCCCAGGCAGGACTGAGCCCACAGCAGGTCGCAGACCTCCAGTCGGTCCGGCCGCCCCAGCAGGTCACCGTCGGGCGGGTAAAGGACGAGGGACGCGCCGGCGTCGGCTTCGGCGTCGGGATCGTCCTGTACGTGGCAATCATCTTCGCCGGGACCGCCATCGCCACCGCCGTCGCCATGGAGAAGTCCACCGGCATCTCCGAGGTGCTGCTCGCCACCCTGCGCCCCAGCCAGGTGCTCCTCGGCACCGTGCTGGCCGTCGGTACGGCCACGCTCGTGCAGCTGCTCGTCCTCGCGGCGCCGCTCGCCGTCGCGGTGCAGATCACCGACAACATCGGGCTGCCCCCGGTTGCGGCCGGCGACATCGCGCTGGCGGTGGCATGGTTCGCCCTGGGGTTCATGCTCTACGCGTTCCTGTTCGCGGCCAGCGGGGCCCTCATCAACAGGATCACCGAGGTCAACTCGGCGATCCTGCCGGTCACGATGACCCTCATCATCGGCTACGTGCTTGCGGTCACGGTCGTCACCTCCGACCCGGGCAGCGGGTGGAGCGTCGCGGTCTCGATGTTCCCGCTGACCGCACCGCTGGCGATGCCGACCCGTTGGGCCTCCGGCGAGGTTCCCATCTATCAGCTCCTGCTCGCCATGGCGTTGACCGCCGCTGCCGCGTTGCTGCTCGTCTCGCTCGCCTCCTCCATCTACCGGCGCGCCCTACTCATCACCGGCCACCGGGTGCGGCTGCGCGAGGTGATCGGCGGCCGGGCTGTCTCCTGACGCAGACACCACACGAGACTCGCTCAGCCTGATCTGCCAGCGCATGGTCCACGTCGGTGACTGACATTCGCCTCCATCGGGCCTCCGACCTGTCGACGTGGAATTGCCCGGCTGGGGCCTGGTCGGTGTAGACCCGGTGGCAGCCGGCCGCGGTCAACTCCTCGACCTGGCAGCGCCGCGTTCTGCTCCGCCGTCGATACCCAAGCCGCTGTGCCGGATGCGGCCTGCGACAGCCAGCCCGAAGCCCTGTTGCAGCGGCACTGTCACCTCATTCGAGCCGCCCTTCACCTCGCCGCACGCGATCGGGGAGAATGGGTCGGGCGGAGTCAGCGCTGGACCGTTATGGACGTTGACATGCCATCGTGATGCCGGTATTGAGGCGACGCCGTCGACGGTGGAGGTCACGCTCGCGGTGCCGGTCGCGTTGGCGACGACGTTCTCGAGCGGGTAGATCACAGGAGAGTTGGACGAGCAGTTCCCATCCCGTGGATGTGGGCGGGGTGCCTGCTGTTCGGCGCCAGGCCAGTAAGCGTGATCGCGACGGTGAGCTTGTTGGCGACCACCGCGAGCCCGAGGAAGGCGGGAACTGACCACACGAGGCGTCGCTTTACTGGAAACCTCCCAGAATGTCGGCACGGCTCTCTGCGTGGGAAAGTGTAAGGCGCTCTACCGCGAAGCCGCCAAAGGCCTCACGCAGGCGCAAGTCAACAAGGCTAGCGGGGATAAGGACACTCGCTTGCCATCCGGGCTGGTGCACCCCTGGATGGACGTCCCTTCGGCCCCCGAGATGGACAGCACCGAGTCGGATCAGGCGGGGGTCGCCCGCACGGCGGCACGAAGCTGCGGCGGCATGACGCGGATCGAGCGGGACTTCGATCCCGAAGCGGTCCGACAGATGAAAGCGACAGCGGGACGTGACATCACCGTGGCCGGTCCCGGCCCCGCCGCCCAGGCGGTCGAGGCCGGGTGCGTCGACGAGTGCCACCTGTTCGTCACGCCCATCGTGGTGGGAGGCGGCAGAGGCTCCTCCCGACCATGTCCGCCTGGAGCTCGAACGCCGGACGAACGCCATTGGCAACGGCGTAGTTCACCTCCACTACCGTTCCAGGACGTGACGAAACAGCCACGCTGCCTGTCTACCGCGAGGGTCCCGGTTTGGACACCTCGGAGTCCACAATCCCAGGGTCAGCATGGCACCCGAAACCATGTGGCCTGATCCCACCAGAATCCAGATCAGCACCACCACGACTCCCTTCACGCCGACCGGTTCCAGCATCGGCGGTCAAGATCTCCGGATCGGTGCGGCGCTGGCGCTGGCTATTGCACTGCCACCACCGAAGCGGCTGGCCGGCCTTGCTGTCGATGCAGCGGCCGGTCATCAGCCGCAGATGATCGGTACGGGTGCTCCTGCGCGCCGTACTCCACCAGCACGGTCTGATCAACCTTGATCCGCTCAGCCAGCGAGCCACCGCCCCCGGCGGCGCCATCGTCACCTCGTGCCGCACGAACCCCAGCAACGGCAACGGGCAGAGTTGAACGGCAAGCCCCTGGCGGTCCGGCGGATCGCATCCGCGCCCCGGGGCGACGAACGCCACATGGTCGGGCGTCATCGTGAAGAACCGGATCAGCTCGGCTCCCCCGATGTCAGGGACGTCCGCAGCTGCTCCAGCTGATCATCGGAGGACAAACGCGTTGCCACTGAACACCCAACGTCAGACCGGGCCAAACGGCACGGACGCGATGATCAGGACAACGGCCACCGACCCCGCGTCAGCGCAGGTATTCGTCGTTCTTTCGGCGGGTTCACCCGAATCCCGACACATCCAGCCGCGCACCTTCGCGGACGCCCAACACAGCTACGACGAGGCGGTCACGCGCTGCTCAGTCTGAAAATCATCCCAGTTGCGGCAGGCGACCCGCTCAGGAGCGTCGGGCCTGGTGAGGATGCAATCGAGCACTTGAGGTTCGTCCGCGACGGCCGCTGCAGTCTCGCGCCGGCCTGACGATGGCATGGATCATCGTCGCGAGGGTGGACGTCGTGCTACGTGTTACGCCTGCTACGCACCGCAGGACTGGTCGCGACCCGAAAGTCCGGCCGAGTGTTCTACCGCCTCGGCTGAGTTGCCGCCTGCGCCGGGGGAACGCGGCCTGCGGCAGCTCGTCGCGCAGACCAAGGCCAGCAACGAGGAGTAGGAGCCTGCGTTGAACCTGTTGCCCGCCTTGGGCCACGCGCTGGAGCTGGCCGTCTCCATGACCTGGGAGGTCACCTGGGCGCTGATCTTGGGGTTCTTCCTTTCCGCAGCGGTACAGGCGGTCGTCCATCGGGCGACGATCATCCGGGTGCTCGGCGACGACCGGCCGAAGACGCTGGCGGTCGCCGCCGGCCTCGGCGCGGCGTCGTCGTCCTGCTCGTATGCCGCGGTCGCGCTGGCCCGGTCGCTGTTCCGCAAGGGGGCGCATTTCACGTCGGCGATGGCGTTCGAGATCGCCTCCACCAACCTGGTGATCGAGCTCGGGATCATCCTCATCCTGCTGATGGGCTGGCAGTTCGCTCTCGGCGAGTTCATCGGCGGCCCGATCATGATCGTGGTGATCGCGCTGCTGTTCCGGGCGTTCCTACGGCCGCGGCTCCTCGACGCCGCCCGGCGGCAGGCGGACCGCGGTGTGGCGGGGTCGATGGAAGGCCACGCCGCGATGGACATGAGCGTTGCCCAGGGCGGCTCGATGTGGCGCCGGCTCGCCTCCGCGGAGGGGGTGACCTCGGTGAGCCACATCTTCGTCATGGAATGGGCCGCAGTCCTGCGCGACATCGTGCTCGGGTTGCTCCTCGCCGGCGCGATCGGCGCCTGGGTGCCGGACAGCTTCTGGCAGCGCTTCTTCCTTGTCGACCACCCGCTGCTCGCCAAGCTGTGGGGACCGCTCGTGGGGCCGCTCGTGGCCGTCCTGAGCTTCGTCTGCTCGATCGGAAACGTGCCGCTTGCGGCGGTGCTATGGAACGGCGGGATCAGCTTCGGCGGCGTGGTCAGCTTCATCTTCGCCGACCTGCTGATCCTCCCCATCTTGATGATCTACCGGAAGTACTACGGCGGGCGGATGGCGCTGTTCCTGCTGGCCACCTTCTACACCGCCGCAGTCGTCGCCGGCTACCTCGTCGAGATCATATTCGGCGTCGCCGGCCTGATCCCGTCCGGCAGGCACGCCCGGGTCGAGACCGCGCAGTTCTCCTGGAACTACACCGCCTTTCTCAATATCGCTTTCCTGCTCTTGGCCGCGGCACTGGTGACCCGGTTCCTGCGCACGGGCGGCCGGGCGATGCTCGCCATGATGGACGGCACCCCCAAGGACGCGACCGGACACGGCCACGGCGGGCAGCACGACGCGCTGGCGGGCAAGCGTCACCACCGTCATGGTCACCACCGCTGAGCTGAGCTGGCGTCGCCGGCCTGGACGGGGTCACCGTCGGACTGGGCGCCCCTCGTTCTCCGCCATCGTCGCCGCCGGCCAGACCTACGCCTACCCCCAGAACCTCTCGCTCGAGGACGACACCATCCTGGGCTCAGCCAAGATGAGTCCGGACCGACCCGGCCGCGGGTCACACGTCGCCACCGCGAGCTTCATGGTTGAGTCGGATCGCCATGGCCGAGGAGGCCGGGCACTCGGCGACCAACATGGCCACTGTGCACTTGTGGCAGGCGCTGGGCTTTCAGATATTCGCTACGGTCCCGGAGGCCTTCGACCACCCGGAGCACGGGCTCGTCGGCCTCCACGTGATGTTCCAGCTGCTGCCTGGAGGCGAAGCCCGGGACCGCACGTCCATGCGGCCACGGTCCCGCTGAAGAGAATAGGGATCCGACTGCCGGAGATTGGAGATGTCCCGCTGCGTTTCGGTGACGGCCGCCTGTGCGACTGTGCAGGAGAACGGCGTGTCGCACTGCAGCGAGCACCGCACGAGACCAGCCTGGCGGCCGAGATTGCCCGACATGGTCCCCGCTGGGACGGACGATGCGGAGCAGCAGGCGGAGGCGAACGCGCGGTAGAAGGCATCGGGGAAAGTGACAGCACACCTGTGGTCACGGCGACACTGTGCGAGCCCGTACTCGCGATGATTGGCCCTGCCCGCGACCGGCACATGTGGGCGAGGCCTCGAAGCCCCTCCATCGCTTGACGTAGGTGTGATCCTCGTTGCTCCCCGTGTCTTCCAGACACAGCTTGGGAGGGTGCCGAATGACCGAATGACCAGCTTCCCTGCCATGGACAAGCGCGTCAGGGACGCGGTCTGGCACTGACCGCGGGGGTTTCGCGTAGCTGGCGTAGTACGCAGAGTGACGGTACTATCGCGTCGTGCAATGGGCCAGTTCTCAGTGCCTAGATCTGCCCCGGCGTCAACCCGCCAGTTTGGCGTTGAGCGAGTTTGGAGGCCAATCGTGACCGAGATCACTCATGAGATCAAGATCAAGGCCATCCCGGAGCAGGTGTTCGACGCGATCGCGACGCCAGATGGCATGAGGAGCTGGCACACCGCATTGGTTGAAGGCACCGGTGAGATGGGCAGCGTCTGGAATCTCAAGTTCGCGGGCCACCCTCATTTCAGCTGGCACATTGTCACGTCGCAGGCGCCTGCCCACGTCGCCTGGGAATGCGTTGATGGCCCTGGCGACTCGGTTGGTACTACGGTCGACTACCGCATTTCGGCCACCGATGATGGACGGACCCTACTCGAGTTCACGCATGCTGGCTGGCCGAATACCGCGGGAAGTTTTCGCAAGTGCAACACGCTCTGGGGTGCGCTGATGCACCAACTTCAACAGTACGTCGAGACTGGGCAGCCCGCGCCTGCCTTTCGCTAGCGCAGGCCGGCGCTCAGTTCGGCTCAGGAATCCAGCATAATCATCTACTGAGAGGCAGCACGGCTGATGCCCCAGCAGAGTATGACCGAGTTCGTGAACGACTTGGAGAGGGCGGGAATGCTCGTCCGCGTCAGCGGTGAGACGAATGTTAATGACCTTCCCAGGGTGATGGAGGATCATCCGACCACAGCCGTGCTGGTCGAGAACATCAAAGACTGCGAGTTCCAGTTTCTGGCGAACGCTTACTCGAATCAGGACATGTACGCCTGGGCCCTGGAGTGCGACAAGACCCAGACAGGTCTCAAGATTGTCGATAGAGCGAAGGGGCGGATCAAACCCGAGATCATCGACACGGCGCCCTGCAAGGAGGTCATCCTCAAGGGTGACGATGTCGACCTGACGAAGTTTCCGTTGTTCTTGCATCACGATCGCGATGGACACGCTTACTGCGACGATAACTTTGTGATCAGCAAGAGTCCCGAGACTAATGTTCCGGATTGGGGAATGTACCGGAGCATGTTCCGCACGGCGACCGAGAAGAATTTTGACATGACGTGCACGTCGCACCGGGCGCGTCTCAATGCCATCGCGGCTCAAGGCAAGGGACAGAACCTCCAGATCGCAGTGGTGATCGGTGGACCCATTCTTGATCACATTGCGGCACTTGCGGGTGTACCCCCCGAGACTGATGACTTCGAAGTCCTGGGCGCCTTCTACGGCCATGCGGCAAAGATGGTCAGGTGCGAGACGATCGATGTTGAAGTCCCGGCGAACGCTGAGATCGTGCTCGAGTGCGAGCTCATCGACACCGAGGGCCTGGCGTACGATGAGGGGCCGTACGGGGAGTTCTCCGGAATGTACGGCGGTGGTATCAAGCACAACTTCCGCGCCAAGGTCCACTGCATCACCCACCGGAAGAATGCGATCTACCAGTACGCGACTATCGGTGGCAAGTATCCCTGGTACACCGATAATATGTTGCAGCTGCCAGCCATTGAGGCTGACTTGTTCACTGCAATGCAGATGGCTGGCATAGATGTCGTCGAGGTTCGGGCTCCGCTTGGCGGACTGTCAAACATCGCCTACGCGAAGATCCGGCCGCGGGGAGCTGGCGATGCCAAGCAGGCCTTGGGTATCATGCTTACCTGCTCGAAACAGGCGCTGCCGAAGATTGCAATGGTTTTCAACGACGATGTCGACATTTGGGACGAGAACGCCATCGCAGCCAACATGGCGTTCCGCTATATGCCACACCGTGACACGATCATCATTCCCGAGTGCAATACAATGACCGTTGACCCGAAGATCAACGACACCTTTGACGCACCCGGTACCGCATCAAAGATCGGGTTGGACTGTACTATCGGAATCGGCCCGGGTTTCGACGCCGACAGTTTTACACACAGTGCAGCCACGGTCATGCCGCCGCCGCCGGAGAACGTCGACGCTATGACCGAAGCCCAACTCACCGCGGATATGAAGTCGTTCATTGAGCACTCACCACGTACGTGGCGAGACATCCTCACTCGTTACAACGGCCAGCCGTATCCGGTGATCTACCGCGCATTCGGCAACCTCCGGCACCAACTTGGGCGAGCGGACGAAGGGCCCCTGTTCCCCTACACCTTCTCTGAATCACCCTTCGCGACGCTCGCGGTTCCGTCGATCACGACACATTTCGACCCACGACATGGCTAGACGCATGTCCGGACTGTAAGTGCATCGACGTAGCGCGCAGGAAGAGATGAAACGAACCAGGCCAGTCGGGGACAACGATGGAGAGGTCAGGTGGGTCGCCCGGGGACCGCAGCCGGAGCCCGCGGATTCAACGGACGACCCGTCCGGCGGCGTCCTGTGCTGCCGCCCAGCGGGGCGGCGTTCTTGATCGACCGTCCAGAGGCTGACACGTGGCCGTCACGGCTGTCGCCGGGCTCGCCCGCGATCCTGTTGATCCCGATCGCGGTCAGGCCGCTCGCTGCGGATCATCCACGGTCACGATGCGCCGCCTTGGAAAACCGCCAAACGCTCCCGGCCGGTGAGGCGGCGGACTTCAGGCTGAACGGCGCCCCGACGCTACCGCAGCTGATCGACCTCACGTTCCTTCGGCCCGCCCAGGAAGGTCGTTGCCGATCCGGGCTCTCCGCGGGGGCTAGAGAGCGCCGCAGGCGGCGAAGCGTACCCCCCACGGTGGTGCAGGTTCGGTGGCTCCCCTTCTGGCTACGGGTTGACCGAAGGAACCACCGCGATCCCGTTGCTCGGAAGGATGAGTGGCGCGAGCCGGCCGGCTTCGCACCCGGCGGCGTCACGCGCCCTCGTCGATGTCCGTTATGTCGATCCGGCCGGTGCCAAGCCGAGCTGGGTGAGCAGGGTCAGGCGGTCGCTGTACATCTCCACCGGACAATCTTGCAGTCCTGGACCTCGGCTATGTCGACCATCGGGCACTCCACGCTCCGCCCGGTTGCCGGCGCGGTGCAGCCGTCCGGCAACACCGCCGGGCCTTGGTGAGTACCCGTCCCTCCGCCCTGCACGACGACGACGTTCGCCGGTTCGACGTACCGCGAGCAGTACACTTCGATGTCCGGAGTCATGCCGAACAGGCTGAACGAAGTAGCTTCCGATTGCGTCGGGTTCCTCTCTGGCCAGGGGTCGGCCGGACGATGACCGTGCTGCCGGCGGTGAGTGCCCTAAGGCCGTCGAGGTCGTGTCGGTTGAAGCACTGACGGACCCGCTCGTACGTATCCTGCGCTGCGCCCATAACCGCCCCCGCAAGGAACAGGGCACGGCGTTGCCCGCCGGGGGACAAGAATGCCAGCGCAGCTGGCCCCGAGCAAGGAGGCAGCCATCCGAACGAAAGCCCCACCGTGCTGCCGGGCAGCGACCACGTACCCATGGCACGGACGTCCGGAAGAGTCCAACCACCGCCGAAGACGCCTATTATTTCGACCTCAGCACGGCACGGGCACGTCCGTGTCTGCACCGGCACCCGCCATGTGCCCAAGACCCACAGTTGCGCGGATGCGCATCGCCGGGCCCGGCGACCGAGGAAACCTGGGTCGCCCGCAAGGCGGTCCACAAGTCCACCGCTTCGGCGATCGCGGCGCCAGCGGCCCGGCTCGCCGCCGTGGCTGCCCTGCCGAGCCGACCGTGCCGCCGCCGTCCGTGCCTGGACCGCCCGACGCGGCGCTACCTGAGCCGCACCAAGGCTGGGCTGCTCCGTAACCACGTCGGTGACTGCCCGGGAGGAGGGCCGCTCGGCCCGGCCAATCCGGTCGGCGCCGTCCAGCAGGTCGCTACCGTCGCTGAAGCGGCCGGATGCGGTTCGCACCATGTGGCCCCCGCCCACCCGCAGACCACCCCCCTCCTGCAGTGTGGGTACTTTGACGACCGTCGTGTCCGCCGCCGCTGCGGCGCGACCGCCTGCCTCGCCCCCGCCGCTCTGACCTGTCGTGCAGGAGGCTCCGCAGACAACGACGTAGAGAGAGCATATTATGACTGAGAGTGATAACACGACCGACAGTGACAGCTTCTTCGATCTGTTCAACCGGGCCCACCCCGCGGAGCGGAGTCCGGAGGCCGACGCGGTGGTCGACCCGGGGGGGCCACCGCCACCGAGGAACGTCGAATCTGAAGTGATATTGCAGGACCGCTCGCGGTCTGGCGACAGGGGGTACGCGACGGGCGGCGAGGCGGTTAGAAGGCCTAGCCCTAGCTCGGCGAAGACCGCCACCGGCCGTAGCGCACCGGCGGCGGCGGCGTCCACGACCGTCTCGATCACACCACCGGCCAAGCCGCGGCAGGCCCATTGGGGGTGGCGGGGTCGGCTGGCCCGCGCCACCGGAGGCCGGCTGAAGGTGACCCCCGACCCCGCGGAGCTGGCGCATCGCGCGGCGATCGACACGATCCGCCGGGCCACCTGGCCGCGGGCCGTCAACATTGTCGTGACCAACCCCAAGGGCGGCTCGGGGAAGACGCCGACGGCGCTGATCCTCGCCGGCATCCTCGGCCACATCCGCGGCGGCTACGTCGTGGTCTGGGAAGCGTCGGAGTCCATCGGCACCCTCAACCGCCGGGCCGAAGGCGACCCGGACCGCGGCCTGGCCGAGCTGCTTGGCGGGACCAGCACCGTCCGCTCGGCGGGGAACCTCGGCGGCTACACCGCGCCGCAGACCTCCCACGCCGACGTGATCGGGTCAGTGCGCGGCCGGCCGATCCTCACGGCCGGTGACGTACTGGCGGCGCGGCGGGTGTTGGACACCTACTACCGGCTCACCGTGACCGACACGGGCAACAACCCTGGGCACGAGGCGTACCTGGCGGCGATGCGCACCGCGGACGCGGCGGTGCTGCCGTGCCTGGTCTCGATCGATGCGCTGGCCGGGCTCGAGGAGGCCCTGGCCGTGATGCGCGCCGACGCCGGGCAGGTCGCCGCCCCCGACGGCCTGCTGTCCCGGGTGGTGGTTGTCCTTGGCCACGACGGCGGGCCCGAGGACCCCCACATCGCTATGGCGTTGCGGGCGCGCCTGCGGGAGCTGGGCGCCGCCGCGGTCGTCGAGGTCCCCTTCGACCCCGCCGTCCGGCTCGGCGGGGAGATCACGCTGGCCTCCCTGAGCGCGAAGTCCACCCGGGCCTGGACGGTCGCCGCCGCCGCGGTCGTCCAAGCCCTACAGTCGGCTCCCACCGAGACGGATCTGGTGCACCAGCTCCAAGCCGCGAGCACCGACGCAGGTCGGGGTTGAGAGGGAGACGGTAGTGAAGAACCCGCCTGACCACAGGTCCCTAATGCCGCGCCCTCCGGGGGGACGGGAAGGCCGCCTGCGCAACGGGAGCCCACACCGTCTCCGCTGCGGACACGCGACAACCGTCATAGTGGAGATGTGTCATCAGGGGGCCGCGAGCGTGTCCAGATAGTTCTTTGAATATGGTCCCCGGCAGCAACCGATCCTGATGGGGCGCCGGGCACTGGCCACCACCGGCACGTTCGGCCCGTCGGGCTCACGGCGAAGCCGAACCGTCTGTCCACCTTGCGTCCATCCTTGAAGTAGAAGGACGGAGACATGCGGGAGACGCGCCAATGTCGGTGGCGGACGCCATACCGGTCCGTCCGCTTGCCGTCTTGATTCCACCAGCAGCGACATCGGCACCGCAGCACGAAGCCAACCCCAACGCGTTCTTTTCACGGTACGCACTGATCACGGCTGATGGCCGCAGCCGATACGGCATCAGGCGCGACGGTCACCGACGTCCGGTCTGCTTGAGCGGCACCCCCCGAACGAACACCTCGAACCAGTCGTCGGTGTCCTCCTCCTGGATCAGGTTCGACGCCTCCGAGGTGCACGCGGCGAATTCGCCGTGACCGCCTGGTAGACGTTGTCGGCGTTGGCTTCCCGGTGGCGGCCGGCCGGGACCCGCTCGGGCACCCCGGCCCGCTGGTCCCGGACGAACGCATCACGGAGATCCCGCCAATACTCCGGCGACCCCGTTACCCGCGGGCCACCGTAGCGGGGTCGGCGGCGACCTGCGGGCCGGTGTCTGTACCGGACTGGCCGCGGGTGTGCAGGGGCACCTCGTGGAGCAGCCAGGTCAGGAAGAAGGCGACCGCCATGATGGGTACGGCGTAGGTGAACACCGCGGTCAGCGCGTCGGCGAAGGCGGTCTTGTAGGCCAGCTGCTGGTCGGCGGGCAGGGTCCCGACGGCCTGCAGGCTGCCGCCGCCGGCGCTGCCGAGCCGGGAAGCGACGGCTGCGGGCAGGTCGTGGGTGAGGTTGCGGGTGAGCCCGCTGGTGAACAGCGCCCCGAACAGCGCGACACCGACCGAGCCGCCGACCGAGCGGAAGAACGACACGGTGGCGGTCGCAACACCCAGGTCGGAGCGGTCGACGGAGTTCTGGGTGATGAGAACCATGACCTGCATGACCAGGCCGAGGCCGACGCCCAGCACGACCATGTAGAGGCTGGCGACAGCGCGGGAGGTGGCGGCGCTCATCGTGGACAGCAGGAGCATCCCGACCGCGGCGAGGGCGGTGCCGGCTATCGGGAAGGCCTTGTACCGGCCGGTCCGGCTGATGGCCTGCCCGCTGGCAATGGACGCGACGAGCAGCCCGGCCATCAGCGGCAGCATGAGCAGGCCGGAGTTGGTGGCGGAGGCGCCCGAGACCAGCTGCAGGAACAGCGGCAGGTAGATGATCGACCCGAACATGGCGAAGCCGATGATGAAGCTGACCCCGCTGGCGACGTTGAACGTGCGGTTGGCGAACAGCCGCGGCGGGATGACGGGTTCCGCGGCGCGCCGCTCGACGGCGAGGAAGACGCTGAGCAGCCCGACCGTCGCGGCGATCAGGGCGAGGATCGTCGGCGAGCCCCAGGCGTACTGGGCGCCGCCCCAGGTGGTGAAAAGGACCAGGCAGCTGATCGCTGCGGCGAGTAGGGCGAACCCGACGTAGTCGATGGCCGGCTTGGCCCTGGCGATCGTGTTCGGCAGCACGGCGGTGGTGACGACGAGTGCGAGGATGCCGATGGGCACGTTGATGTAGAAGATCCACCGCCAGGACAGCTGGTCGGTGAAGAACCCGCCGAGCAGCGGGCCGAGCACACTGGCGGCGCCGAACACCGCCCCGAAGTAGCCCTGGTACTTTCCGCGTTCCCGTGGCGGCACGACGTCGGCGATGGAGGCCTGGGCGAGCACCATGAGGCCGCCGGCGCCGAGGCCCTGCACGAAGCGGCAGGCGATCAGCTCGATCATGGAGTGCGCGGTGCCGGACAGCGCCGAGCCGACCAGGAAGATGACGATGGCGGCCTGGAACAGGTACTTGCGGCCGAACAGGTCACCGAGCTTTCCCCACAACGGGGCGGTGACCGTGGCGGCGAGCAGGTAGGCGGTGGTGACCCAGGCGATGTGGGTGAGGCCGTGCAGGTCTCCCACGATGGTGGGCAGGGCGGTGGCGACGATGGTCTGGTCCAGCGCGGCGAGCAGCATGCCCAGCAGCAGGCCGGACAGGATCGTAAGGATCTGCCGGTGGGACAGGGCCGGTGCGACCGTCTCAGCCGTCGAGGTGGTCATCGGGACGTTCGCGTCGTCAGGGCGGATCCGGGTGCGGTCAGGCCGGCGGCGAGGACGTCGAAGGCCGCTGCCAGCAGATCGGGAAGGGACGCGCTCTCGGCCGCGGCGCGCCACTGCGCCACGGCGACGCGCAGCGCGCCGACCACCGCGGCCGCTACCACACTGGGGTACAGGTCGACGTCCGGGTCGCAGGCGGTGCGGGCCGCCACCGCCTCGGTCACAGAGCGCTCGAACGTGGTGAACCCGGCCACCATCCGTGGCCAGAGCTGGGGATTGGCTCGGACAAGATCCACCCGGGCCTGCCACATCGGTTGCCGTTCGGCGAAGGATCCGGCGAGATCGAGGAACACAGCGCGCAGCGCCGCGACCGGAGCCTCCCCCGCCGGTCGCGCCGCCACCGCGGCCGCGAGTTCCCCGGCGCGGTCCACATCCGGACCGAGCAGCGCGTCGTCCTTCGAGGAGAAGTAGTTGAAGAAGGTCCGCAGCGACACGTCCGCCGCCTCGGTGATCGCTTCCACAGTGAGCCGGTCGTAGCCGCGCTCGATCGCCAGTCGCAGTGCAGCCGAGCGCAGCGCCTCACGGGTCTCGGTCTTCTTCCGGTCCCGACGACCCAAGAGCGCAACCTCGTCCACCCTGAGACCATAACCGAGAATCTACACACCGCGCAACTCTGCGCGACGCGCATGTTCCGTCCCAGGGCGAGGAGAACCTCCCTGGTGGCCGACTGCTCGACCGGCGGGTCGAGGCAGAACCGGAACTTCGGATGCCGCACGGACCACAGGGCAACGACGTGGGTCCGACATTCTGCTGGACGCTCGGGCCCCGGCAGCGTGGCTGCCCGGATGTCGCTGGTAGAACCCGGAGGTCATCTCACCGACGCCGCCACCCGTCCCACCTGACCAACGACGACATCGTCTACGTTTCGCGGACTGCGGCGATCGACACGCGGGGCAGTGAGGTGAGCAGCTGCTGCAGCCGCGCCGTGTCCGCGTCGGTGATGTCGGTGCCGATGAGGAGGATTTCGGGGGTCCAGGCGCCGTCTCCGACTTGCCGGGCCCGGGCTTGCCGCAGGTCTCCCGCGCCGACGGCGGTGAGGACGCGGCGGACGTCGACAGCAGGGGACTGCACCTCGTCGAGGACCTCGTGGACGGCCGTCACGTGCCGGGATCTCCCGCCCACCCGGCCGGGACGCGGCGGTGGCTGCGTCGACCGTGCCGGCCCCCGGTCCGGCTGTGGGACCGGCGCTGTTCGGACCCGTACTGTCCGCAGGGACCGCGGCGGCTGCGGGTCACGCCCAAGTGAACGGCATGGCGTCAGCCCAGCGAGGCCAGGGCGCGGCAGCGGCTGTCGAAGTAGTCGACCGATATCCAGAAGTCCGCGAATGCGGGGTTGGTGGTCTGGCCGAGATGGAAACGTCGGTAGATCTGCTGGACGATGACGGCCAGCCGGAACAGGCCGAAGACCTCGTAGAACACCCAGTTGTCGGCCAGCAGGCCTGTGCGGGAGCAGTAGTGGTTGACGACCTGGCGGCGGGTCAGCATGCCGGGCAGGTGGGTCGGCTGCCGCCGGGAGGCCTGCATGAGGTCGTCGTCGTCCGCCTGGACCCAATAGGCCAGAGCGCTGCCGAGGTCCATGAGCGGGTCGCCGAGGGTGGCCATCTCCCAGTCGAGCACGCCCACGACCCGCACTGGGTCGGCGCGGTCGAGGACCAGGTTGTCCAGCCGGAAGTCGTTGTGGATCACGCAGGTTGCTACGTCGTCCGGCCGGTTCCCCTCCAGCCAGGCCATGGTCTTCTCAAAGTCCGGCACGTTAGGCGTACGTGCCGCACGGAAGCGCTGCGACCAGCCGCGTACTTGGCGCTCGACGTAGCCGGCGCCGCGGCCGAGGTCGGACAGACCCGCGCTCCGCGGGTCGACCTGATGGAGTTGGACGAGGGCGTCGATCGCCCTGGTGGACACCAGGAGGGCCTGCTGCTCGTTCAGCGTCACGCCCTCGGGCATCCGGCGACGGGGAATCAGGCCCTGGATGCGTTCCATGACGTAGAACTCCGAGCCCAGTACGGCGGGGTCGTCACACAGGGCCAGCACCTCGGGGACGTACCGGTAGAGCGGGCGCAGCCGCTGCTGGACACAGTATTCGCGCTTCATGTCGTGGGCCGAGGAAGCCTTGCTGCCCCTGGGCGGGCGTCGCAGGATCAGCTCCCGGCCGGGGTAGCTCAGCAGATACGTCAGATTGGACGCGCCGCCGGTGAACTGCCGTACGACAGGGAGAGATTCAAGCCCGTCCAGTCGAGCCGACAGCCAAGAGTGGACGGCGCCGACGTCGAAGCCGTCCTCGGCCCGGACGGAGGAGGCGGTCTCTGCCAGATGCGTGAGGGCCTCCCGTTCCTCTGCTGAGGCCGGCAGTTCAGGACGCACACTCCGGCTCATCGGTCACCCCCCCGCATAGGCCCGGAGTTCCTCCTTGGCCACCACATTCAGGTGCACCTCGTCGGGCCCATCGGCGAAACGCAGCGCCCGAGCCCCCGCAAAGGCGTGCGCGAGCAGGGAGTCCTGCGACAGGCCGGCTGCGCCGTGCAGCTGGATCGCCATGTCGATGACGCCCTGCGCCATGGCCGGCACCAGCGCTTTGATCTGGGACACCTCGCTTCGGGCACCCGCGATGCCCGCGCTGTCCAGGAGCCAAGCGGTGTGCAGGACCAGCAGCCTCGCCTGGTTGATCGCGATGCGCGCATGTGCGATCCGTTCCCGGTTACCCCCCAGGTTCGCCAGCGGGCTGCCGAAAGCGGTGCGCGTCGTGGCGCGGTGGCAAGCTGATTCCAACGCCCGCTCCGAGAGCCCGATCAGGCGCATGCAGTGGTGCACCCGGCCCGGACCCAGTCGGCCCTGGGCGATCTCGAAGCCGCGCCCTGTGGCGGCGATCACCGAGTCCAGCGGCAGGCGTACGTCCCTGAAGCTCACGTCCCCATGCCCGTACGGCTCGTCCTGCATGCCGAACACGCTGAGCATCCGCTCCACCGTGAAGCCCGGAGTGTCGGTCGGGACCAGCACCATCGAGTGCCGCAGGTGCGGGTGGGCGTCCGGATCGGTCAGCCCCATGAAGATGACGAACGCGCAGTTCGGGTGGCCGACGCCGGTACTCCACCACTTGCGGCCGTTGAGGACGATCTCGTCCCCCTCGGCGACTGCGGTAGCCCGCATGTTCCTCGCGTCGGATGAGGCGACCTCCGGTTCGGTCATGCAGAAGGCCGAGCGGATCTCCCCCGCGAGCAGCGGGGTGAGCCAGTGCTCCCGCTGCGCCCGGCTGCCGTAATGGAGCAGCACCTCGGCGTTGCCGGTGTCGGGCGCGTTGCAGTTGAAGACCTCGGGGCCGAGCGGGGAACGGCCCATCAGTTCGGCCAGCGGAGCGTACTCGACATTGCTCAACCCGGCGCCGTACTCGGGGTCGGGAAGGAAGAGGTTCCACAGGCCCGCCTTCCTGGCCGTGGCTTTGAGTTCCTCGACCACGGCGGGCACCGCCCACGGATCTCCGTCGAGCTGCGCTGCGTACTCCCCCTCGCGGGGGTGTACTGCCTCCCTCATGAACGTGTCGACCTCGCCGATCAGCCGGCTCGCCCGGCAGGAGTGTGTGAAGTCCATGATCAAGCCGCCTCACGTATGTCGGAGGGAGAAGCGCGAACGCCCCAGGCTCGTCGGTCTGGGGATGGAGGATCTCTGCGCCCGGCGAACACCCATGTCGCGATCCTCTCCCATCCCCCTGCCAGTCGAGCCGAGAACCTGGCCGGTTCTCCTGGGAGGATGTCCCGGTGCGCATCGTGGCTCTTGCCGGCGGGATCGGCGCCGCCCGATTCCTTCGCGGGCTGAAGGTCGCCGCACCGACGGCGGAGATCACTGTGATCGGCAACACGGCTGATGACATCACCCTGCTTGGCCTACGGGTCAGCCCGGACCTGGACACGCTGATGTACACCCTGGGCGGCGGCATCGATGACACGCAGGGTTGGGGTCGCGACCGGGAGAGCTGGCACGTCAAGGAAGAGCTGGCGGCCTACGACTACGGGCCGTCCTGGTATGGGCTGGGCGACCGGGACCTGGCCACCCACCTGGTCCGGACCTCGCTGCTGGACGCGGGCTACTCGCTCACCGAGGTGACAGCCGCCCTCTGCCACCGCTGGCAACCCGGGGCTCGGCTGTTACCGATGAGCGATGACCGCATCGAGACCCACATCGTCATCGAGGACACGCAAGGGCGGCGGGCGGTGCACTTCCAGGAGTACTGGGTCCGGCTACGCGCCGAACCCGCAGCCCGCGACGTCGTTGTCGTCGGCGTGGAGGACGCGCACCCGGCACCCGGGGTGCTCGATGCGATCGGGCAAGCGGACGTGGTCCTGCTGCCGCCGAGCAACCCGGTGGTCAGCATCGGCACCATCCTCGCCGTGCCGGGTATCCGTGCGGCGATCACCGCCGTCGACGCGCCCGTCGTCGGCGTGTCCCCGATCATCGGCGGTGCCCCGGTGCGCGGCATGGCCGACAAGCTGCTGCCGGCCATCGGTGTCGAGACCAGCGCGGTCGGCGTCGGCCGCCACTACGGCGGACGTGGCGGACACGACGAGCAGGGCGCACACGACGAGCAGGACCGGGGTGGCCTGCTCGACGGCTGGCTGGTCGACACAGTGGACGCGGACGCGACGGTGCCCGGCGCCATCGTGCAGGCCGGGCCACTGCTGATGACCGACGTTCCGGCGGCCGCGTCGATCGCCCGACAGGCCCTGTCGCTGGCGTCAGCTGTACGCCGGTGATCGAGGTTCTCCCGGTTCCCGGGCTGCCGGAGATCGGGCCTGGTGACGATCTCGGCGCGGTGATCACCGACGCCGTGGCCGTCGAGCCCGGCGACGTCGTCGTGGTCACGTCCAAAATCGTCAGCAAGGCCGAGGGCCGTCTGGTCAAGGCCGACCGGCAGGCCGCGATCGAATCCGAGACTGTCCGCGTGGTGGCTACCCGCGGGAGCACGCAGATCGTGGAGACCCGCCACGGGCTCGTGCTGGCCGCCGCGGGTGTCGACGCCTCGAACGTGCCGCCGGGCACCGTCGCCCTGCTGCCGGTGGACCCCGATGAGAGCGCACGGCGGATCCGGCAGCGCATCGAGGTCCGCGTTAACGGCTCGGTCGCGGTGATCGTCACCGACACGTCGGGCCGACCCTGGCGCCGCGGTCTCACCGACATCGCGATCGGAGTCGCCGGACTCACCCCGCTGGTGGACTACCGCGGGCGCCGTGACGAGTACGGCAACCCGTTGGTTGCCACGGAGGTCGCACTCGCCGACGAGATCGCTGCCGCCGCTGACCTGGTCAAAGGAAAGCTGGCCGGCGTACCGGTGGCGATCGTGCGTGGACTGTCATACCACCAGAGTGACGATGGCGCCCGGACGACGGTCCGACCGGCCGAGGAGGACATGTTCCGCCTCGGCGCGCGCGACGTCCTGCCAGCACGACGGACGATCCGCGAGTTCACCTCAGAACCCGTCGACCCGACAGCGGTACGCCGGGCGGTGGCGGCCGCCGTCACCGCACCGGCGCCGCACCACACCGTTCCGTGGCGGTTCGTCCTCGTCGAGGACCCGCAGCTGCGACGACGGTTGCTCGACGCCATGGCCGCGGCGTGGCGGGACGACCTGGTGCAGGACGGGTTCTCGACCGAGTCGATCTCGCGCCGACTCGCACGGGGCGAGCCGCTGTACCGGGCGCCGTACCTCATCGTGCCCTGCCTCCTCGCCGCGGGCGCGCACGTCTATCCCGACGTCCGACGCGCTCAGGCCGAGCGCGAGATGTTCCTCGTCGCCACCGGCGCCGGTGTGCAGAATCTGCTTGTCGCGCTCGCCGTCGAGGGACTGGGGTCCTGCTGGGTGTCCAGCACGATGTTCTGCCGCGACGTGGTCCGCTGCGAGCTGGACCTGCCCGTGGACTGGGAACCGATGGGCGCCGTCGGGGTTGGCTACGCCGCCGGGCCACCGCGGAGTCGGCCATCCCGGGATCCGGAGGCCGTGATCTCAGTTCGTTAGCCAGCAGTCAGGTCGCCCGCCGCCGGTAGCCAGCCCGCACAACCCGGGGTCAGCAGTCTCGGAGGTCCTGCGGCGCGTACCGCGGCCCGAAACGCGGCGCGCGCGGCGAGCTGAGCACCAGCAGGCGGGCCGCCCGGTAGCGCTGCCCGCGCCATGGCTCGAGCAGCTCGATCATCCGAGCGTCGTCCACCGGTCGGCCGAGCAGCGCCCAGCCGACCTGGGTGGGGAGGTGGAAGTCGCCCACGGACAGCGCATCCGGGTCGCCGTGTGCCCGTTGCAGCACCTCCGCAGCTGTCCATGGCCCGATTCCCGGCACGGCCCGCAGCCGGACCCCCGCTTCAGCGTGGCCCATCGAGGTGGTTTCCTCCAGCCGGCCCGCGACGTCGGCTGCCATGATCACGGTCCGCGCCCGAGCTCCCTCGAGCCCGGCTCGGTGCCACTCCCAGGACGGAATCCGCCGCCATGCCCGCGGCGCCGGCATGACGATCAGACCGCGCGGACCGGGTCCCGGCGCGGGCGTGCCGTAGCGCGAGAGCAGGTACCGCCAGGCGCGGCGAGCCTGCCCGCCGGTCACCTTCTGCTCAAGCACCGCCGGAATGACCATCTCCAGCACCCGCCGACATCGGGTCACTCGGAGCCCGGCGTGCCGACGGTATGACTCCCGCAACCGCGGCCCCGGCACGAACCCGCTGTCGTCGTCGCGGTGACCCAGCAGGTCCGGCAGCGTGGCGAGGAGCCAGTCGGCGCCGCTCCCCCAAGCAGTGGCGCTGACCTCCCCCCCGGCCGACTGCCGCAGGGCCAGCGTGCCCGGGCCGTGCGGGGTGTGGAACGTGCGCCACACCGTGCCGTCAGCCGCCAGCTGGTGGCAGGGGTCGCCGGCGCCACGGCGCAACGGGTCCAGCGTGCCGATCAGGTCCAGCGGCCTCGAGGGCCGGTACGTGCTGCGCAGCGGGGCGGCTGGCTCGGCGGCAGCGGCCAAGGAGAGGGACCTGACGGGCAGCGACACGACGTGCAGTCTGCCGCCTGCCGCGCGCTGTCGCCGCCGGTACCTAGACTGATCACCGCTGACGCGGCGCGGACCGCGCTCGGGTGGGCCGGACGACGGACGGGGACTGTGGCCAGGAAGCACCACGTCCAGGCGGCGAAGCGCGCGGCGAAGGAGCAGCGGGCCCGCCGTGACGAGGTCAAACGGCGGCAGCGGGTGGCCGAGCGCCGGCGTACCGGACTGACCATGCTGGCGGGCATCGCGGTCGGAGCGGTGCTCATCGCATCGGTGGTCTTCGTGCGGTGGAATCCAACCCGCGTGGGATACGTCGCCGGTGCCTCGGCGGCGGCGAAGAAGGCCGGCTGCACCGGGGTACGCAATGACGGCCTGGCTGGCAAGCAGGCGTTGAGCACGGCGGTGCGCTACCGGGGCAGGCCACCATCCTCCGGCAACTACAACCCGGATCCGCTGCCCGAACAACCCGCCTTCATCGACCGGAAGGCGACGGTGCCGCTGCTGACCGAGCGGGGCGTGCACAGTCTGGCCCGAGGCTTCGTCGTCGGGTGGTATGACGCCACGCTCCCCGCCGCGGAGGTGGCCACGCTGCGATCGGCGGCGACGGGCGCGACCAGGTTCCTCGCCGTGCCGTGGCGAGGTGGCCGGCTGCCGGGCGGCCGCCCATTCGTGCTCACCTCCTGGCAACGCACCCAGCGTTGCCGGGCCGTCTCCGCTGCGGTGGTGAACTCCTTCGCGACGACGTTCGGCAACGCCAAGCGAGCCCCCGAAGAGGGCGGCGCCGGGGGCTCCACGTTGACCCCGAAGCCCACCGCCAGCCCGACACCTCGGCCGTCGGCTTCACTCCCGCGGTAGCGCGAGGGCCTCCGGCTCCTGGTCGAGCTACTGCAGCGCGGCGAGCAGAGCCTTCATCCACGGACCCAGATCAGCCGGGGTACGGGCGGAGATCAGATTCCGGTCGACCACCGTCGCCTCATCGGCCCAGTCCACCCCGGCGTTGACCATGTCGTCCCGAATTGCGGCCACACTTGTCGCCCGCCGTCCCCGCAGGATCTGGGCCGAGATCGGCACCCAGCCGGCGTGACAGATGAAGGCAATTGGCTTCTCAGCGTCGTCGAAGGACCGGACCAGTGCCAGCACGGTGGGAGACCGGCGCAGGGTGTCCGGCGCGAATCCGCCGGGAATGACCAGGGCGTCGAACTCCGACTCCGCCAGGCGGTCCACCGTCGTGTCCACCCGCACCGGGCCGTGCCCCTTCTTCCCCTTCACCGGCGCGTCGTCAACGCCGGCCACGGTGACGAGGACCCCCTCCTCCCGCAGCCGGTACAGCGGATACAGCAGCTCCATGTCCTCGAACAGATCCGCGGCCAGGAGGAGCACTCTCTTCTCAGCCTTCCCGGGGCCTACTCGGGTGCCTACGTGTTCGATGCTCACGCCCGCCCCGTACCCGGGAACGGGGCCCGCCAGCCGTCCAGCGCGCAGCGACCGGTCGACGTGTCGACTTGCGCCCGGTGTGGATCAGTTGTCAGAATCGCGATCGCATCACCCGAGCGGGGTCCGCCCCGATGACGCTACGCACGAGGAGCACAGTGGGAACTCTTGGTAGACGGCTGGGCGCCGAGTTCATCGGCACGTTCTGGCTCGTCCTCGGCGGGTGTGGGGCCGCGGTTCTCACCGCCAAGTTTCCCGTGGTGGGCATCGGGATACTCGGTGTCGCGTTCGCCTTCGGATTGACGGTCCTCACGATGGCCTATGCCTTCGGCCACATCTCGGGCGGCCACTTCAATCCGGCCGTCACGGTGGGCCTGTGGGTCGGCGGGCGATTCGACGCGAAGGACGTCCTGCCCTACATCGTCACGCAGGTCGTGGCCGGCATCGCCGCGGCCGCCGTGCTACTGGGCATCGCCAACGGCCGGCCGGGATACTCCCTCAGCCGAGACGGCCTGGCCGCCAACGGCTACGGCGCCCACTCCCCCGGCAACTACTCACTCGCGGCCTGTCTGCTCACCGAGATCGTGATGACCGCCGCGTTCCTGGTAATCATTCTGGCGGTGACCGGCCGTGGAGCCCCCGTCGGCTTCGGCCCGCTCGCGATCGGTCTGGGACTCACCCTGATCCACCTCATCAGCATCCCGGTGACCAACACCTCGGTGAACCCAGCCCGGAGCACCGGGCCGGCCATCTTCGTGCACGGCTGGGCATTGGGCCAACTCTGGCTGTTCTGGCTGGCGCCACTGGTCGGGGCGGCCCTTGCCGGTCTCGGTTTCCGTGCCGTGTTCGAGGACAAGCTCCCGCTGACGACCGAAGCCGAGGGCGCCCAGGCGGCCTAGGTCGTGGCCGATCTCACCGCTACGGGGCCCTGCGGTGCGCTAGGCCAGGTCGCTGGAGAACCGCACCGCTCCCTCGTCGAGGACGGCGCCGGGGAAGAGTCGAATGCCGGCGAGCAACTCGTTTCCGGCGCCGACAATAACGTCATCACCCAGCACGGCATCGGTCAGGACGCAGCCATCGCCGACCGTCGAACGCCGGCCCACGATGGAGGACCGGACCAGTGAGCCACCCCCGATAGCCGCGCCGTCCAGCAGGACGGAACGGTCGATCCAAGCGCCCTCCTCGACCCGGCAACCGCGGCCCACGCTGCTGCCGCCGGTCAGCGCGGAATCAGCAGCCACCGCCGCCCCCGGCAGCACCAGATAGTCCCCGGCTGGACCGGGCAACGCAGGGGACGGCACCTTACCGGTGACCAGGTCGGCCGACCCGGTCACGAAAGCTGCTGGGGTACCCAGGTCCAGCCAGTACGCGGACTCCACGTACCCCTGCACGCGGGCACCGGCGGCGACGAGCGCCGGGAACGTCTCACGCTCCACCGACACGGGTCGACCGCAGGGGATGTCATCGATGAGCCGGCGGGTGAAGACGTAGCAGCCGGCGTTGATCAGGTTGGTCACCGGAGCATCCATCTTCTCCAGGAAGGCGGTCACCCTCCCGTCAGCGTCCAGGGGCACACAGCCGAAGGCCCGGGCGTCCGTCACCTCCACCAGGTGCAGGGTCACCGTCGCCCCGACGCGCCGGTGCTCGGCGAGCTGCGTGCGCAGGGAGTGGCCGGAGAGCACATCGCCGTTGAGCACCAGCACCGGGTCATCCGGCCCCGCACGCAGCCTGTCGGCCACATTGCGGATGCCGCCGCCGGTGCCCAGAGGGTCGGCCTCGGTAACGTATTCCAGCTCCAGGCCCAGGGCGCTGCCGTCGCCGAAGTGGTCGGCGAAGACGTGCGCCTGGTAGGAAGTCCCGAGCACCGCGTGGGTCACCCCCGCCGCGGCCAGGCGGGCCAGTTGGTGGGTGAGCAGCGGGACGCCGGCCACAGCCAGCATGGGCTTGGGTGTGGCGATGGTGAGCGGTCGAAGTCTCGTGCCCTGCCCGCCGACGAGCAGGACGGCCTCGAGGGTCACGCGCTGTCGACGGCCCGGGCGTAGGACGCGAGATGCGCCTCGGCGCTCGCCTCCCACGTGAACTCCCCCGCCCGGGCCAACGCGGCCGCGCCCAACCGGGCTCGCCGGGCGGGATCGTCGAGCAGGCTGGCCAACGCAGTGGCGATGGCGTCGACGTCAGGCTCGGTGTAGGCCACCGCGTCCCCGCCGACCTCCGGCAGCGACAACCGGTGGGTGGTCAGCACCGGCGCACCGCAGGCCATCGCCTCCAGCACCGGCAGGCCGAATCCCTCGCCCCGGCTGGGGTAGGCGACGACCTGTGCGCCGCCCAGGAAACCGGGCAGGTCGGTGAAGCGCAGGTATCCGGGCCGCACGATCCGCAGGGGCGGCGGCACCTCGGCCACGGCGTGGTCCACTTCATCGTCCCATCCCACGCCGCCGGCCAGGACGAGCGCCGGCTGGTTCTCCCGGCCGGACACGGCGCGGACCCAGCCGCGGATCAAGGCGGAGACGTTCTTGCGTGGCTCCAGTGCGCCGAGAAAAGCGACGTAGGGCGTGTCGTGCAGTCCCAGCCTGGCGGAGACACGACTTACCTCGGCCTCTGTCGGTGGCCGGAAAATCTTCGTGTCGACCCCGTGGTAGGCCACGTCGATCTTCGTGGGGTCGGCGTCGAGGATGCGGATGACCTCATCCCGGGTGGCCTTCGAGGGTACGATGCAGCGACTCGCCCGGCGCAGCGCGGTCCGCATGGCGGACCGGAAGAACGTGCCCTTCACCGCTGTATGCAGCTCAGGGTCGGTGAAGAACGTCGCATCGTGCAGGGTCACGACCACCGGGCGCCCAGCGCGCAGCGGCATCGTGTAGTGCGGCGAATGCACGACATCGGCGCCCACCTGCTCGGCGACCAACGGCAGCCCGGTCTGCTCCCAGGCCAGCCGCGCCGGTCGGTGTGAGATGGCTGCCGGGCCGGCGACGATCTGGGTGTCCGGGGCCAATCGGGCGTAGCGCTCCGCGTCGGCCCGCTGGCAGGCCAATGCGAGGTTGGCGTCCGCGCGCCCGAGGGCCTCGATCAGACCGTCGACGTACCGCCCGACGCCGCCACGGTCGGCCGGCACTGCGGTGGCATCAACGAGTACGCGGGGGGCGGCCTGCATGCTGGCCTCGCGTCCTTTCTCGGGCTGGATCGAGTAGCCGTTTCGGTCGGCAACGGCGAGCCAAAGCCTACGCCTGGCCGACCGCCGCCGGTTGAAGCCAAGCCCATGTCGGGACCATGCGGGCCCTCCGACGTCCGGCCGGGATGGGCTAACGTCTTCCTGCGCGTATGGTGGAACTTGCCTACAGGGGCTTCTATAGCCATCCTTCCGGTGAGAGTCTGGTCGGGCGGGCTGGGTTTCATGGGTGCAATCGGTGCGAGTCCCCTGGGCGAAGGAGGCATCCACGTGAGCGGAGCGGAGGGGCCCAGTCGCGTGTCAGGCGCGACTGTCCGGGTGGCCAAACGAGTGCGTGGCATCGCGGTGGAGGCGGCGTGGACCGCAGCGCAGGCCGCCATGTACCCCGGCGGGTTCCTTCGGGAGAAGATGCGACCGGACAGCGACATCTACAGCCTCGGTCAGATGTCCCCACTGCAGCGCGGCATGCTCATGCACGACGCGAACGCGGCGGGCACGCCCATCTTGCTGCTCCACGGCATGATCGGTAATCGATCAAGCTTCGTCGTTCTTCGCCGCGTCCTTCGCCGCCGTGGCTTCCAACGGGTCGTGACGGTCAACTATCAGGTTGTCACGCACGACATCTCCGAGGCGGCACGCGAGCTGGGTCGCAGCGTGGAGATGCTGTGCGAGGCGACCGGTCACGACCGCATCCACCTCGTCGGTCACTCTCTCGGCGGAGTCATCGCCCGTTACTACGTGCAGCGGCTCGGCGGAGATAAGCGTGTGCACACTCTCGTCACGCTCGGCGCTCCGCATCAGGGAACCCGGCCCGCCGGCTTGGTGCCGCATGCCGTCTGTCGTCAGGTCACTCCGGAAAGTGATTTCGTGCGGGAGTTGCAGTGGCCGGCGCCGAACTGCACGACTCGGTTCATCGCGTTCTGGAGTGATCTGGACACGTTGATGATTCCGAAGCGGGCAGCGCGCATCGTTCATCCCGACCTCGACGCCCGCAACATCTTCGTGCCCGGAGTTGGGCACATGTCGCTGCTCATCGACGGTGGGGTGGCTCACCAGATCGCCGGCGCCCTGGCCCAGCTGGATGAGCACAGTCCGCACGCCATTCTCGCGGATGCCAAGGCCGCGGCGGCCGATGCCGCAGCCGCGAACCCCGCGTCGCCGAACGGCAGGACGTCACCGAACAGCAAGGCCGCCGGCAACCCGGCCACCGGAAGGTCCGCGAAGGACACCAAGAAGAGCACGACGAAGAGCACAGTAAAGAGCACGGCCAAGACCACGGCGAGGAGTCCGCTGGACGGGCACGCCAAGGACGCCGCCACCGGGGACGCTGCCACGGCGGGTGGGCCCGACGCCGATGCCGCGGCACTGCTTACCTGAGACGCTGCCCCCGGTAGAGCCGCGCTGGGGCGCCGGTACGGGGCCTGCCGTCGGAACCTGAGACACTGCGGGTAGCCACCATCGCCAAGTCGAGGCATCCGTCCCTGCGGGCCAGCCGTCTCCGGGGCAGCCGACAGCGACGCGGCACGGTGGTCCGGGTCCACATCGACAACGACAACCGGCCACTTGACCGGCCACCACGACCGGCACTGCAGGAGTGTGACAGGTGAGTTCTCATCCTTCGGATAAATCGTTCTTGGTCATCGCGGCGATGGTGAAACCGGTACTGACGGCCTTCACCCACCGAGAGTGGACCGACGAGCAGAACGTGCCACGGAGCGGCGGGGTTATCGTCGCCGCCAATCACATCTCGCCGGCCGACGGCGTGGTGCTGGGCAACGCGCTCTACGACCACGGACGCCTACCGCGCCTGCTGACCAAGGTGGAGATCCTCAGGATTCCCGTCCTTGGCCCGCTCATGCGGGCCACCGGGCAGATCGCGGTCTACCGGGACAGTGACCAGGCCGGGAACGCGCTCCGGGACGCGACCGCGGCCCTCAAGGCCGGCGATTGCGTCGTGATTTTCCCGGAGGGCACGAACACGAAGGACCCGGCGTACTGGCCGATGCGTGGGCACACCGGTGTCGCCCGCCTCGCGCTGGACAGCGGCGCGCCGGTGATCCCACTGGCCCAGTGGGGGGCGCAGGAGTTCTTCACCCCCGGCAAGAAGCCCAAGTTCAGCCGGCCTGTACGCAAGACCGTCCACTTCAATGCTGGTCGGCCCGTCGATCTCAGCGCGTATGCCGGCCGCGAGCCGACCAGCGAGGTGCTCCACGGCATCACCGATCTGATCATGGCTCGCATTCGAGAGCAGCTGGGCGTCATCCGTGGCGAGACACCCCCCACGGAGGTGCTAGACCGGCTCCACGCAGTCTGATCCCGCCTGGCGGGGAGGCGCCGCCCCCCCGCCAGGCCAGCGGGCGGCAGCGGCCGCGGCCCAGGACAGGTCACCGACGGTCATGAGGAGTCGGGAGACGACGGCGATCAGCAGCGCGGGCCCAGGCGGCAGCACGGCGGCGAGCGCGGCCACCAAGGCGGCTTCACGGACGCCGATGCCCGCCGGTACCAGCACCGCCAGGAAGCCGACCGACCAGGCCAGGGCGAAGCCACCGATGGACAGGAAGAGAGTCCGGGCACCCGTCGCGCCGAGATCGACGGCCAGCACGGCGACCTGGACGCCGAATGCCGCCCACGCCAGCGCCGCCCAGGCCACCGTTTCGGCCAGCCCACGCCGGCTCAGTGGGTGTTCCAGCGGCTCGCGGCCGGTCCGGCGCAGGACCCGGTCCAGCGCCGGGTTGAGCACCCTGGGCCGCGCAACCAAGGCCAGCAACGGAACCGCCAGCAGCACCGGCCAGTACCGATCGGTGGCCGGGGATGCCAGCAGCGGCAGGGTCAGCGCGGCGATGCCCAGCCCCGCTCCGAGACTCAGCACGACCGTGAGCACACCCGCGGCCGCCGAACGCTGGCGGGGCACGCGCTGCTGGTGGGCCAGTTCCACCTGTCCCACCAACCACCACACGCCGCCCGGCACGTACTTGCCGAGTTGGCCGATGTAGAAGACCCGCATCGCGGCGGGGATGCCCAGCGGCGAGCCGAGGTCGGCCAGCAGCGCCCGCCACGACAGCATGGTGGCGAACAGCCCGGCCATGACGGCAAGCGCCGCCACCGCCACGGCCGCCAGGCTCAGTTGCCCGGCCGCGGCCCGCACCTGCGACCACTGACCGACCACGGCCAGCAGCCCGAAACCAGCGGCAGCCAGCGCGGCGCCGATCCGGACCGTCCGGCTCGCCGTGAGGCGGCGCAGCACGAGATCACTGTAGCGGCGTTGACCCCGGTCGCCGGGTGCCCGCCGGCGCCTCCTGGGCCGCGTATGGTCGCCTCGTGCGGGTGCTCGGCTTCGGAACCTACGACACCGCCACCCATCCCCGGATGGGCATTCTGCTGGAGGGGCTGCGAGCAGCGGGGGATTCGGTTCTGGAGATCAATGAGCCCCTGGGTCTGGACACCGCGGCCCGAGTCGCGTTGCTCCGCCAGCCGTGGCGACTGCCACTTCTGGCCGGCCGGCTGGCAGGCCGGTGGGCTGCACTGATCCGGCGGGTACGGCGGTCACGCCGACGCGGCACCGCCGCTCCGGACGTCGTGCTCGTCGGGTACCTCGGGCACTTCGACGTCCTGCTGGCGCGCTGGCTCTACCGCCGTACTCCGATCGCGCTGGACCATCTGATCTCGGCCGCAGACACTGCGCGCGACCGGGGGGTCGCCGGCTGGCTCACAGGCCGGCTGCTGACCTGGTTGGATGGGGCGGCGCTCGCCGCGGCTGACCTCGTGGTAGTGGACACCACCGAACACGTCGGGCTGCTCCCGGCGGCCCGGCGCGCCAAGGCAGTCGTCGTGGCGGTGGGTGCGCCGTCGGCGTGGTCGGCCGGGCCGCGGCCAGCGGCCTCGGCGGCACCCCTTCGGGTGGTCTTCTTCGGCCTCTACACCCCCCTACAGGGCGCGCCGGTGGTCGGTGCGGCGCTGGGCCTGCTCGCCGACTGTCCGGGCGTGACCGCGCTCATGGTCGGTGGCGGGCAGGACCGCGCTCGGGCCCAGGCAGCCGCTTCGGCCAACCCTCGGGTGCTGTGGCGCGACTGGGTACCGCCGGCGGAGCTGCCGGCCATCGTCCGTGGCGCCGACGTCTGCCTGGGTATCTTCGGCACCTCGCCCAAGGCTCGGCGCGTGGTGCCCAACAAGGTCTTCCAAGGCGCCGCCGCGGGCTGTGCGATCATCACCTCCGACACGGTCCCGCAGCGTCGGCTGCTGGGCTCCGCGGCGGTCCGGATCCCTCCGGGGGACCCGGTCGCGCTGGCCGCGGCGCTGCGCGGGCTGAGCGCGGACCCGGCTCGGTTGCGGAGCCTGCAGCAGGCGGCGGCGGCGCTGGCCGACCGTGCCTTTCGACCGTCCGTGGTCGTCGTCCCGTTCCGGCAGCGCTTGATCGGCCTCGTCGAGCAGGCGGCCCAGTCATGACCCAGCCGTGAGCCTGCCGCCTTTGACAGCCAACGCCTGGCTGCGGTGGGACGTGGTGCGCCGTCAGCTACCGGTGGGGGCGTGCAGCGTACTGGAGGTGGGCTGCGGCCAGGGCGCTGTCGGCGCACGGTTCGCCGCGGCCGGCTACGACTACGTCGGGGTGGAGCCGGACCCGCTGTCGGCGGCGGTCGCCCGGCAACGCCTGGCCGCGCTCGGCCGCGGGGAGGTGCGCACCGACCTCGGCACTCTCGCGTTGGATAGGACGTTCGACCTGGTCTGCGCCTTCGAGGTGTTGGAGCACGTCGACGACGATCGGGCAGCACTGCTGGACTGGGTCGCGCTGCTTCGGCCGGGAGGAATCCTGGTGCTCAGTGTCCCGGCGTACGCCGCACGCTTCGCCGCCGCCGACGTCCACGTGGGGCACGTGCGCCGCTACGACCCGCCGGTTCTCGTTGAGCTGGCCCGCTCGGCCGGCCTGGTGGACGTGCGGACCATCCTGTACGGGATGCCGCTGGGTTACCTGCTGGAGGCCGCCCGCAACAGCCTGGCCCGCCGGGCCGCCGCGGCGGTTTCCCGTACGGGCTCGGCCGCGGGTGGGCACGACCGCTCCCCGCCGGCCGAACGCACCAGCGGCAGCGGGCGCTGGCACCAGCCCGACGCGGCCGCACTCACCCCGGCGCTGAAGGCGGCGACAGCGCCATTCCGCCTCCTGCAGCGGGCTTTCCCGCATCGCGGTACGGGGCTGGTGCTCCGCGCTCGCCGGCCGAGGTGAGCCCGGCAGCTCTCAGTCCGGTCGGGACCGCACGATCAGGTCAGCCAACAGCGCGAGAGCCGCCACGATGAGTCCGGTGACCAGCAGCAGCACAGTGTTGATCGCGATCCGTACCGGATGCACGATCACGTCGTAGACGGTCTTGGCGGCCCCGAGGCCGAGCAGCCAGAGCGCCACCGGCATCAACACTCGGAGCGGGTCGAAATACATCACCATCCGCAGCACCTGCAGGATGTAGCGGTAGGCGTCGTGGGTGAAGTGGAACTTGGACTGCCCGGCCCGCTTCGCATAGGCGATGGGGACGTAGCGGACGCCGTGCTGGTTGGACAGAAAGGACAGGGTCAGGGTCGTCACGCAGGAGAACCCTGGCGGCAGCAACCGTAGGTAAGGCAACGAGACCGAGCGGCGGAACGCCCGCAAACCGGAGTTCAGGTCCGGGATCCGGGTGCCGGTCAGCCGCTCGGCCACCTTGCGGATTGCGTACTTCGCCGGCACGCGCAGCAGCTTGTAGCGGCCTTCCTCACTGGTACGCGCGCCGACCACCTGATCGACGGTCGGGTCACTGTCGAGCAGTCCGACCAGTTCCGGTATCCGCTCGTTCGGATAGGTCATGTCCGCATCCGTCCAGACCACGATCTCGCCTCTGGCCTGTTCGGTGCCAATGCGCCGGGCGGTGCCCGATCCGCCGTTGCGGTGGAACGGCAGCAGCCGCATCCAGGGAAAACGCGACTCGGCCTGGCGAAGCACGCTCAGCGTGGCGTCGGTGGACGCGTCGTCGATGACGAGCAGTTCATAGCTGTAGCCGCTGACGTCGAGGGCCGCGGTGATCCGCTCCAGCTCGAGCAGCACGTGATCCTGTTCGTTGTAGCAGGGCAGCACAACAGTGACGTACGGCGGCGCTGGGGCGATCTCCGCGGCGGCATCGCGCAGGGCAGTCATCGGGCAGGCACTTCGCTCCGGGATCGAGGCACCCAGGATACCGAGTCGGGCTTGCCGCCCCGACGCCGCCGTGCGGCCCGGCCCGGACCGGTCACCGCGGCCGGGTATCGACCTGCGCTGTCATGCCAGCTGGGGTGAGCCGGCGAAACGGGCGCGGTCGACGACCATCCGGGTGATCGAACCGGCAGCAAGTTCCAGCGTGTCGGCACTGGCCGCTTGGACCGACCGGACTGCGACCCGAAACTCCAGCCGGTTGCCCTCGACGCGCTCGAGGATCGCCTCCGCCCGCATTGCCGCACCGACGGCGGCGGGCGCATGGTGGTCGAGGACGACCCTGATGCCGACCGTGGTCCGCTCGGGTGGCAGCGCGGCGGACACGGCTCGGACGGTCGCCGCTTCGGCCAGGGCGAGCACCCGTGGCGTACCCAGGACGGCCAAGTCGCCACTGCCCAGCGCTGCAGCGGTGTCGGCCGCCGTGACGACCGCGTCCACGGTCGCGCGCAACCCTGCTGCCAGCGGCATGCCCGGTACCCTACGGCCGTGCCCACGCCCTCTGGTGCGCCGTACTGCGATCACTGCGGTCGGCCTGCCGGCACGGCGAACCACGACAGCTGTGCACGGGCGCGGGCGCTGGAACCCCCGCGCTTCTGCGGGCGGTGCCGGCGCCGCATGGTTGTCCAAGTGATGCCGCGGGGATGGGTCGCACGGTGCGCCCGGCACGGCACGGTGAGCGACCGCTGAGCCGCGTGGGGCCCAAGACCCGAGCCGGCAGTCTACTCGATGACGGCGATGACGTCGCCCTCCTGCACGACGTCGCCCTCCGCGACCCGTAGCTCGGCGACCGTGCCCGCGGACTCCGTCACGACCGGGATCTCCATCTTCATGGACTCCAGGATGACCAACGTGTCCCCGTCGTCGACCCGATCGCCCATCGCTACGACAACCTTCCACACGTTGGCGACCATTTCCGCCACGACCTCGTCGGACACGTGCTCCCCTTCCGCTGGGACGGCCCGCACCGCGCGCTGTGGCTCACGGCGTCGCACGCATCCGAGCCACCAGCCCCGTATCGTACGTGCCGGAAACGAAGTCCGGATGGGCCAGCAGCTCGGCGTGGAACGGCAGGTTGGTGCGCGGACCTTCGATGACGAACGCCGCGACCGCGTGTCGGGCCCGGGCGAGAGCCTCGCTGCGGTCGGCGCCCCACGTGCAGAGCTTGGCCAGCAGCGGGTCGTAGTACTGGGTGACGACGCTGCCGGCCTCGTAGCCGGCATCCACCCGGACGCCCTCGCCGCGAGGTTCCTCCCAGGCCCGGATGGTGCCGGGGGACGGCAGGAAGCGGCGTGGATCCTCGGCGTACACCCGCAACTCGAGCGCATGCCCGCCGGCCGGCACGCCACTGGCGCCAGCTGCCGCCTCGATGGTGACCGGCTGGCCACCGGCCAGGAGGAGTTGCTGCTCCACCAGGTCGATACCCGTGACCAGCTCGGTGATCGGATGCTCCACTTGCAGCCGGGTGTTCATCTCCAGGAAGACGAAATCCTGGGCTACCGGGTCCACGAGGCACTCCACGGTGCCCAGGTTGCGATAGCCGACCGCCTGGCCGGCCCGTACCGCCGCCGCCACCATCCGCTGCCGGAGCTCCGGTTTGACTCCGGTCGACGGCGTCTCTTCGGCGACCTTTTGGTGACGTCGCTGCACTGAGCAGTCTCGCTCGCCCAGCGCGAGGACCCGACCGTCGGGCAGGCCGACGATCTGCACCTCGACGTGTCGGGCGTGCTCCAGGTAGCGCTCGAGAAGGATGCCGGGATTGCCGAAGAAGCGTTCCGCCCTGGTACGCGCGGTGCCGAACGCGCTGCGCATCCCACCCTCGTCATGCACCACACTCATGCCGATGCCGCCGCCACCGGCGACCGCCTTGACCATCAGGGGGTATCCCAGGGCGCGCGCAGCGTCCAGCGCAGCCGCCACCTCCGTCACCGGCTGCCGGGTGCCGCCCGCAACGGGTACGCCTGCCTCTGCCATCAGGTTCCGGGCGTTGACCTTCTCGCCCATGGACTCGATCGCCGCCGGCGGCGGTCCGACCCACGTCAGGCCGGCGCCGAGCACGCGACGGGCGAACGTCGCGCTCTCGGCGAGGAAGCCGTAGCCGGGGTGCACCGCCTGCGCGCCGGTGCGCCGCGCGGCCGCCAGCACCGCGTCCATGTCCAGGTAGGACGCGGCCGGCGCGGCCGGGCCGATCGGTACCGCCTCGTCCGCCTCCCGGACATAGGGCAGCTCGGCATCGGCGCTGGAGTAGACGGCGACAGTCCGCAGACCCATCCGCCGGGCGGTCCGAATCACCCGTCGGGCGATCTCACCGCGGTTGGCGACAAGCACCGAGGTGAACACGCGCCAGCCTCCCAGTCCGACGCCGGCCTGTCCGACGCTGGCAGGCGAGACTAGCGGAGCCGGCGCCCCGCACCAGCAAAGCCCGGTACCTGAGACACTGGATGGCGAAGCGGCGACGAGAAGGGACGATCATGGCGAAGCGCGCACGAAAGCGCAGGTCACGGGCGAAGAACAAGGCCAATCACGGCAAGAAGCCAAACGCCTAGGAGTCAGTCCCCGCCGTAGTCCACGGAGCCGATCTCGACCCGCACCTCCCGGAGCCTGATCACCAGACGGTCCCGCAACCCGTCGGGCGCGTGCTCGCTGCCGCAGCAGCGGGCCACCAGTGCCTTGATCTCCTGCTCCAGGCCGTACTGGCGCAGGCACGGCCCGCACTCCTCGAGGTGCGTCCGGATCCGTTGGCGGTCATCGTGCTGCGCCTCGCCGTCGAGGTAGATGTAAACCTTCTCGATGACCTCGCGGCAATCGGTCGCGTGCGGATTGCCACAGCTCACAATTGCTCACCGGCCCCGGCGGTGATGGTCTCCGGCGGCGGCACGAGCTGGGCGGGACGGATGAAGCCACGCTCCAGTGCGTATTCCTCCAGCTTCGAGCGCAACCCGCGCCGTCCGCGATGGAGGCGCGACATGACGGTGCCGATCGGCGTGCCCATGATGTCGGCGATCTCCTTGTATGCGAATCCCTCGACGTCAGCGAGATAGACCGCCATCCGGAAGTCGTCCGGCAGCTCCTGCAGTGCCGTCTTCACATCCCCGTCCGGTAGGTGATCCAACGCCTCGGTTTCCGCCGAGCGCAGCCCACTGGAGGTGTGCGACTCGGCTCGCGCCAGTTGCCAGTCCTCGACGTTGTCACTGTCCGCCTGCAGCGGCTCACGCTGCTTCTTCCGGTAACTGTTGATGAAGGTATTCGTCAGAATGCGGTAGAGCCACGCCTTGAGATTGGTGCCCTCCTCGAACTGATGGAAGGCGGCAAACGCCTTGACAAACGTCTCCTGGACCAGGTCCTCGGCGTCGGCCGGATTGCGCGTCATGCGCAGCGCGGCCGAGTACAGCTGATCGAGGAACGGCATGGCCGTTCGCTCGAACCGCTCGCTGCGCTGCTCCAGGCTCTCGGGGACCGGTCCCACCTCCCGCCATCGACCCGGCGATGACCTACCGCCGGAGACGATCGAGAATACGCCTGCTCGGGGCTTTCCCCGGCCCACAGCAGCGGTCGCGGGCGACCGCCGCTGTGACCGTGGTCCGTCGGACGGACGGTCTGACGGTCTAGCGGGAGGTCGGTCGGACGGTCGAGCTGACGGCGAGGGGAGCCCGGTCACGTCTGCGGCAACGCTCGCCGCAGCAGGCGGATTCCCACGGCCGGCGGCGGACCGACGGCCGACTCGGACCTCGTCCGCTCAACGACTCCCCTCGACCCGGGCCTGGCAGGTCAGGCACCTTGCCGCTTCCGGCCTGGCGTCCAGCCGCTCCTCCGGAAGGCGTCCGCCGCAGTCGACGCACGTGCCATAGGTGCCCCCGTCGAGGCGGGTCAAGGCCTCGACGACCTGGCGGCGCTGGTCGGAGATGGCCTCCAGTACGGCCACCTGCCGGTCGGCGTCCTGCAGATCTGTGCCGGCGTCCGCCGGATGCTGGTCCATGGAGCTGAGCTCGCTCCCGGTACCGGCGCCCTCGGCCGTCAGTGTGGCTGCCGACCGATCGAGATCGGCCTGCAGCTCCTCCAGACGTCGTCGCGCTTCGATCGGGTCCACCACATCCTCCTTTCTGTTCGGCGTCACGTCCCGTCCGGGCCCGTCGTCGGCCCCGTGACTAGCCTTCCGTGTCTACTCCGTGGCCGGGCAGTCGACAAGTCGCCGGGCCGGCGCCGCGGGAGGGCGCAGCCGGGGATGAGTCGGCGCCGACAGTAACCTGACCGTGTACCGTACTGCGCATCAGCGGGAGCCTCGTGACCAGCGAGCCGTGGCCGGCGCCTCGAGCGCGGGGGCCGGTCGACGCCGTGGTCGAGGTGCCCGGTTCGAAGTCCATGACGAACCGGGCCTTGGTGCTCGCCGCGCTGTCCCCCGGGGACACTCTGATCCGCCGACCGTTGGTCAGTCGGGACACCGATCTGATGGTCGGCGGCCTACGGGCGCTCGGCGTCGAGGTGCAGGAGGATCGGCCGGGTGAATGCCTCGTGCGGAGTAGTGGGCCGCCGCTGGCGCCGTCGGCGGCCAGGGTCGAGGTGGGCAACGCGGGCACCGTGGCTCGGTTTCTGCCCCCTGTCGCCGCGCTCGCCACCGGTGACATCAGCTTCGACGGGGACCGGCGGATGCGCAGCCGCCCGCTCGGCCCGCTGATCGACGCCCTGCGGAGCCTGGGGGTGGTGCTGGAGAGTTCCCGGGGAGGGATGCCGGTCCTCGTACACGGCACCGGCCGGGTGGCCGGCGGCGAGGTCGAGGTGGAGGCCTCCGCCTCCTCGCAACTCATCAGCGGACTCCTGCTCGCCGCGCCGGCCTACGACGCCGGGATACAGGTGCGCCACGTCGGGCCCCGACTACCCAGCCGGCCGCACCTGGCGATGACCGTGACCATGCTGCGTGCCCGCGGAGCGCAGGTCACCACGATCCAGCCGGACGGTTGGATCGTGCGGTCCGGACGGCTGCAGCCCGGTGTCATCGACATCGAACCCGACCTGTCCAGCGCCGCGCCACTGCTGGCCGCGGCGCTCGTGACCGGTGGCCGGGTGACGGTGCCCGGCTGGCCCCGCTCCTCCGACCAGCCTGGCGCGGCGCTGCCGGCGCTGCTGAGCCAGATGGGGGCCGCATACGTCCTCGACGCGACCGGCCTGACGCTTTGGGGCACCGGAAGGATCATCGGGCTGGACGCCGACCTGGCCGACGTGGGCGAGCTGGTTCCGGTACTGGCCGCGGTGGCCGTACTGGCGCAGACACCGTCGCGCCTGCGCGGAGTGCCGCACCTGCGCGGCCAGGAGACGGATCGGCTCGCGGCCCTTGCGGGCGAGCTCACCCGATTGGGTGGGGAGGTGCGCGAGACAGCTGACGGGCTGGCCGTCATACCCCGACGGCTGCACGGCGGGGTCGTCGCCACCTACGACGACCATCGGATGGCCATGGCCGCCGCGGTTGTCGGTCTGGCGGTCGAGGGGGTGGCTGTGGAGAACATGGCGACGACCGGCAAGACGCTTCCGGAGTTTCCGGCGCTCTGGCGCCGAGTCCTGAACGGCTCCGAGAGCCGATGACCCGCGACCTCGACGAGGACGACGTACGCGTCAGGCCCGGGCGGGGTAGCCGACCGCGGACCCGGCGACGGCCACAGCACTCCAAGGCCGTCCACGGCTTCATCACCGCCATCGACCGCGGACGGTTCCGCGTCGCCCTCGACGACGCCAGCGCCGAGGGGGCCGGTGAGGTCACCGCGATGAAGGCGCGTGAGCTGGGCCGGCGCACCCTCGCCGTCGGGGACCGGGTCGAGGTGGTCGGTGACGCCTCAGGGGCGCCGGGGACGCTGGCCCGCATCGTCCGGATCGAGCCGCGGCGCACCGTGCTGCGCCGAACGCCGGACGACGCCGACCCGGTGGAGCGACCGATCGTGGCCAACGCCGATCAGCTCTTGGTCGTCACGGCGCTGGCCGATCCGCCGCCCCGCGTGGGTTTGATCGACCGCTGTCTGATCGCCGCCTACGATGCCGGCGTCGCCCCGTTGCTCTGCCTCACCAAGGCAGACCTCGCCGATCCGCAGGACATCCTCGCGCGTTACCACAGCCTGCATCTTCCGGTCATCGTGAGCGGTCAGGCAGATGCCGAACTGGATCCGATTGCCGTCGCGGAGGTGGGCCGGCTGCTGCGCGGTCACCTCACCGCCCTGGTCGGGCATTCCGGCGTCGGCAAGTCGACGTTGGTCAACGCGCTGGTGCCGGCGGCGGCCCGCCTGACCGGCCCGGTCAATCCGACCACCGGTCGCGGCCGACACATCTCCTCCTCGGCTGTGGCGCTCCCGCTCGACGGTGGCGGGTGGGTGGTGGACACCCCGGGAGTGCGCTCGTTCGGACTGGGTCACGTCCGTACGGATCGAGTGCTCGCCGCCTTCCCGGATCTGGCGCGGGGGGCGGCCGACTGCCCGCGGGACTGCCGCCACCAGGGGGCGGACTGTGCACTGGACCGCTGGGTGGCCGCGGGCCACGCATCGCCGGAGCGGCTGTCGTCGCTCCGCGTGCTGCTGCAGGCCCGGGCCGACCTGCCTGGTGGCGGCCCGTAACGCCGTCCTCGGTACGCTCCCCGACGTGGCGGCGCAGCCGGATCCGGCCGATCTGAGTCTCGCGCTCGCGTTGGCCGACGCGGCCGACGCCATCACCACCGCCCGGTTCGGGGCACGGGACCTGCACGTGTCGACCAAGCCCGACCTCACCCCCGTCACGGACGCGGATCAGACCGTCGAGCGTGAGCTTCGCCGCGCGATCACCCAGGCCCGGGCCGGTGACTCGGTGCTCGGCGAAGAGTTCGGGGGGGATTTCGGGGGGGATTTCGGGGACGCGTCCGACCGGTCCGCCGCTCGCCAGTGGGTGATCGACCCGATCGACGGGACAAAGAACTTCGTCCGCGGCGTCCCTGTCTGGGCGACATTGGTAGCGTTACGAGTGGACTCCGAGATGTGCGTCGGTGTCGTATCCGCCCCGGCACTCGGCCGTCGCTGGTGGGCGGCGCGCGGCACTGGTGCATGGTCGGCGGCCTCCGTCGGCGGGTCGGACCCGGCAGCCCGGCGCCTCGCTGTCTCCGACGTCGGGAACATCGAGGACGCCTCGCTGTCCTACTCCAGCCTCGGCGGATGGGTGCCCGGAGGCCGTCTTGAGGGCCTGCTCACGCTGGCCGAGCGCAGTTGGCGGAACCGGGCCTACGGAGACTTCTGGTCCCACATGCTCGTCGCCGAGGGGGCGGTGGACATCTCCTGTGAGCCTGCCGTATCGCTGTGGGACCTGGCCGCACTGCAGGTCGTGGTCGAAGAGGCTGGCGGTCGCTTCACCGACCTCGACGGCCACCCCGGCCCGGACGGCGGCAGCGTCATCGCGTCCAACGGCCATCTGCACGAGGACGTGCTCGCCACCCTGGCGGCGAGGTGAGAATTAGCCGGGCACGGAGGATCGCGCGCGGAAGGCGGGTATGTGCCCGCCATGGCAGAGCCGACCGCGCAGAGGCGACACGTCGTCCTCAGCCTGTCGGCAGGCCCCGAGACCGTGCCGGCCGCCCGGCATTTCGCCATGTCCTACCTCGCGCAGTGGCCGCTGCGACCCGACGTGCGCGACGACGCCGAACTGATGGTGAGTGAGCTCGTCACCAACGCACTGCGTCACGGACCGCCGCCGATCTACCTCGACGTCTCCCTGCGCGGGAACCGGATCCGGATATCGGTCGCCGACTCCAGTCGGGTGGCGCCCCAGGCGATGGCCGTCACAACCTGGTCCGAGGGTGGCCGTGGACTGGCACTGCTGCAGGCGGTCGCGGCCGACTGGGGCAGCGAGATGGCGTCGTCGGGCAAGCGGGTGTGGTGTGAGCTGCCCGTGAGTGAGTGACTGACGACCCTGAGGGGGTGATCCACTCCGGTGAGCAGCCCGCGATGACTAGTCAGCTCGACCCGAAACCGGCTCTATCGGGTGATGGCGCCCGGGACGATCAGTTGGTGGCATTATCCGGTGCCAGTGATGCCGCTGACGGGAGGTACAGCCGTGCCTCGACTCGCTGGCCCCGCGCTGCGTGTGCTGCTGGCCGACGACTCCCACTCGTTGCGGCTCCTCATGCAGGTCACGCTGGACGACCATCCGGACTTCGCCGTCGTGGCTACCGCCGCCGACGGCGTCGAGGCAGTACGACTGGCCGAATTGCACCACCCCGACGTCGTGCTGCTCGACGTCGCCATGCCCCGGATGGACGGGCTGGAGGCGATTCCCGCCATCCGCGACGTCTCGCCCCGGTCGAAGATCGCCATCTTCTCCGGGTACAGCGAGGATCGGATGGGTGCCGCTGCGCTCGAGGCCGGAGCCGATCTGTTTCTGGAGAAGGCGGCACCCGACGACGCGGTGCTCACGGCACTGCTCACCCTCTGCGGTCGCAGCCCGCAGCCCCGACGGCGGCCTGCGGCCGGCCCGGAGGTACTGTCGGAGGTCGCCGCGCCCGGTGGCGATGACTACGTCGACCTGCTGCTGGACGCACTCGAAGAGGGCGTCCTGGTCACGGACGCCGCTGGCGTGGTGACCTCGGCCAACTTCAGCGCGACGCGGCTGTTCGGCGTGCCTACCAGCCGCCTCGTGGGACGCCACGTCTCCGCGTTGGGGATCACCGGCGCCGAGCATGGCGACTCCACCGCCACCGCTCCCAGTGGCGATTCACGGGTCACCGGTGATCCGATTTCGGCGGCATTGGCTATCGGGCGGCCACTGTCCGCGGTGGACGTCGTGGTCCGCCGGCCCGACACCACATCCGCCTGGCTGTTGGCCAGTGTGCGACCCATGCGCAGCTCTGGGGCCAGCAAACCGGAGGCGGCGGTGGCGTCCTTCGTCGACATCTCCCGCCGAAGGCTGGCCGAAGGGGAGGCTCGGGAATCGGCCAGTCGCTTCCGCCGGGCCCTGGACACCATGCTGGACGCGGTGGCGCTGTATTCGGCGATCCGCGACGACAACGGCACCGTCACCGACTTTCTCATCGACCACGCCAATCCGGCCATCGTCGAGGTCACCGGCCAGCGAGCGGAAGAGCTCATGGGCCGTCCACTGCTGCAGCTGTTTCCGGCATTGCGCGGGAGCCCGCTGTTCGCCTCCTACGTCCGCGTCGTACAAACCGGCGAGCCGTTGTCGGTGGAGTCCCTGGACTACCGGCCGTACGTGGACGGCCACCTCAACCGGGGGGCATACCGCGTGCGGGCCGGGCGGATGGGCGACGGGCTGGTCGTGACCTGGCGCCTGGTCGGCCGCCGGTCGACCGACTCGCCGATGCCGCTGCCGCCGGCGCTCACCTAGCGCGACCGCGGCCAACCGCGCCCAATCGCGGCAAACGAGGACCGACACAGCGTAGTCGGTCCGCAGCGGGCGATACTGAGGCGTGACCTGGCGGGCTGGCTCCTCGCGGTTTGTCGGCCGAAGCACCGAGATCGACCTCCTGCAGCACCTGTTGCAGGAGGTGGTCACCCGGCGGCACGGCCAGTTGGCTCTGGTCACCGGTGAAGCCGGCGTGGGAAAGACCCGGCTGGCCGGGGAATTCGCGACCCTGGCTGCCGCCGCCGGCACGACCGTCCTCGTCGGCCGCGCGGTCCCTGGCGGAGATCCGTACCGGCCATTGACAGAGGCGCTCGCGGGGGCGCTGCGCGGGCGCCCTGCGCCGAACCCGCCGGGCCTGCGGCCCTACCTGCCGGCGCTAGGCGCCCTGTTGCCCGGTTTGTCCCCGCGGGGCTCCCGTCCGGGGGGTCGGATCGTGCTCGGCGAGGCCGTTCTCCGGCTGGTAAGCGCGCTCGCCGGTGCCGGCGGTGCGTTGTTGGTGTTGGAAGACACCCACTGGGCCGACCCGGACACCCTTGACATCCTCAGCTATCTGTCCCATGCGGCCGACGCCACCCCGCTGTTCGTGTTGCTCACCGCCCGCGACGATCGGGACACCCCGCAACGGCTCTACGACGTCGTGACGGCCTGCTCAGCTCCCGTCCTGGCGCTGGACCGGCTGCACCGAACCGAGGTGCGCAGTCTCATCGAGTCCTGCCTCTCAGGTCCCCCGCCAACAGACCTGGTCGACTTCGTCGTGGAGCACTCCGACGGTGTGCCGTTCCTCGCCGAGGAGCTGCTCAGCGGACTGGCCTCGGTCGGTGCGCTCACAGCCGACGGCCGGCTGACCGGCCCCCTCACCCCCAGCGTGCCGCGGACGTTCGCGGCCACCGTTCGCCGCCGGTTGGAAACGTTGGAGCCGCCCGCTCGGCGCGTGGTCGAAGCCGCCGCCGTACTGGGACGACGCTTCGATTGGCGACTGCTACCGGCTATGACCGGTGGCGGCTTCAGCGACACCCTG
>JADGOV010000126.1 GCA_017882785.1 Frankiaceae bacterium | reverse complement strand
GCGAGTGCCCCACCCGCCATGTCCCACCCCTGACCCGGACCCGACGATGCGCCAGATCGGGCTGGTCGTGCACCACGGGCGTGCGGCCGCTGTGGAGGCGGCGGCCGACGTGCGGGCCTGGGCGGCGCGGCACGGCGTGGCGGTCACCGAACTCGACGTGTGGGGCCGCGGGGACGGCACCGAGGGTGACACCGGGGTAGGTGGCCTGGAACCTGCCGAGCGGGCGCACGCGGCTGAGGAGGCGGCCCGGGCCGGACACCCCGATCTCATCGTCACCCTCGGCGGGGACGGCACCTTCCTCCGCGGCGTACGGATCGCCGCCGCAGCCGATGCTGCCGTCCTCGGCGCGAACGTGGGACGGGTCGGCTTCCTCACCGAAGTCACCACCGACGAACTGGTCGAGGCACTCGACGCCGTCCGCAACGGCACGGCGTTGACCGAGGAACGGATGACGCTGTGCCTGCGGGCGTCCCGGTGCCTGACGCTGCCGCCGGGGATGCCCGCGATGCTGAAATACGGCCGGGGCCCCGCGCTCCCGCCGCCCGTGCCACGGCCGGGCCGACCGGAAGAGGACGGGTGGGGCGTGGCCCTCGACATCACCGCTGTCAACGACGTGGTGTTCGAGAAACTCGCCCGCGACCGCCAGGCCAGCCTCGGGCTCTACCTCCGCGGCCGGCTCTTCGCCTCCTACTCCGCCGACGCGCTCATCGTCGCCAGCCCCACCGGGTCCACGGCGTACAGCTTCGCGGCCGGCGGACCGGTCCTGTCCCCGCGCCTGGACGCCATGGTCGTCACACCGGTCGCACCGCACATGGTCTTCGATCGCAGCCTCGTCGTCGCCGGCGACGAGCCGGTTGCGGTCCGGGTCCTGGACCGTTCCGGTCAAGTCGCGGTCAGCGTGGACGGACAACTGCGCGGCGTGATGGACCCGGGCGACTGGACAGCGGTGTACTCATCCCCGTGGCGCGCCCGGCTGGTCCGGCTGCGGCCGGTGGACTTCTACGGCCGGCTCCGCGAACGGTTCTCCCTGGCCGATGCACCTGCGGCAGCGGCCGACGGAGCAGCCCCGCCGGTCTACCGACCCGACCTCCCGGTCCCCCAGGAGCTGGCCAGGCTCAAGCTCACCGACTGATCCGCCCCGGACGGAGCAGCTTGCCAGGTGGTCGATCCGTGGCGTTGCCAGGTAGTTTGTCCGCAGCCCCAGGCCGCGAGGAGGCGTCGATGATGCGACGTGGTCAGCGTGACCGCTAGACCGGTCATGCTCACCGTGGACGACGACCCGGCGGTGTCCCGGGCCGTCGCCCGTGACCTGCGACGCCGATACTCGGCGGAGTTCCGGGTGCTGCGGGCGGAGTCCGGCGCCGAAGCACTGGACGCCTTGCGGCAGCTCGCCCTGCGGGGGGACCGTGCGGCGCTGCTGCTCGCCGACCACCGGATGCCGGAGATGGACGGGGTGCAGTTCCTCGAGTTCGCGATGGACGTCTTCCCGCTCGCGCGGCGGGTGCTGCTGACGGCCTACGCCGACACGGACGCGGCCATCCGGGCGATCAACCTGGTGGACCTCGACTACTACCTGCTCAAGCCCTGGGACCCTCCCGAGGAGAAGCTCTACCCGATTCTCGACGACCTGCTCGAGCAGTGGCGTTCCCAGGACATGCCGTCCGCCGACGGACTGCGCGTCGTGGGGCACCGGTGGTCGGCCCGGTCGCACGAGGTGCGTGACTTCCTGGCGCGCAACCAGGTGCCGTACCGGTGGATCGACGCCTCGGGCGACGGCGAGGGTCTGCGGCTGCTCGAGGCCGCCGGAGCAGGCCGGCCGGACACGCTCCCGGTGGTCCTCCCCGACGACGGGCCGCCGCTCATCGCTCCGGGAAACCGGGAACTCGCCGACGCCATCGGGCTGTCGACAGCCGCGGAGCTGCCCTTCTACGACCTGGTCGTCGTCGGCGCGGGCCCAGCCGGACTGGGCGCGGCCGTGTACGGCGCGAGTGAGGGACTTCGCACCCTGCTGCTGGAGCGCGAGGCGGCGGGCGGCCAAGCCGGGCAGAGTTCGCGGATCGAGAACTACCTGGGATTTCCGGTCGGGCTCTCCGGCGGCGACCTGGCCCGGCGGGCCACCGTGCAGGCGCGCCGGTTCGGCGCCGAACTGCTCGCCACCACCGAGGTCACCGGCCTGGAACGCCGCGGCTCCGCCCGCGTCGTCCGGCTTGCCGATGCCGGGGAGGTCGCGGCGCACGCCGTCGTACTGGCTACCGGGGTCTCCTACACCCGACTGTGCGGTGCGGGCCTCGCCGAGCTGACCGGACGCGGGGTGTACTACGGCGCCGCGGCGACCGAGGCGGTCAGCTGTGCCGGCGCTGACGTGTTCCTCATCGGCGGCGCGAACTCCGCCGGGCAATCCGCGGTCTACTTCAGCCGGTACGCCGCCACAGTGACGTTGCTCGTCCGAGCGGACTCTCTCGTGCGCTCGATGTCCAGCTACCTCATCGACCAGATCGAGCGGATACCGAACATCCTGGTACGGACCTGCACCGAGGTCGTCGGTGCGGGCGGTCACGACCACCTCGAGCGGCTGGACCTGCGCGACCTGCAGACCGGCGCGACGGAGCCGGTCGAGGCACAGTGGCTGTTCGTCTTCATCGGCGCGGCGCCGCTCACCGACTGGTTGGATGGAGCGGTTGAGCGCGACGAGCGTGGGTTCGTGCTCACTGGCCCGGACCTGCTGTCCGACCGGCGCCGGCCGGCCGGCTGGGACCTCGAACGTGACCCGTACTACCTGGAGACCAGCATGCCGGGCGTCTTCGTCGCCGGCGACGCGCGTCACGAGTCGGTCAAGCGGGTCGCCTCGGCGGTCGGCGAAGGCGCCATGGCCGTCACGTTGGTGCACCGCTACTTGGAGAAGCTGTGAGGCCAGCCGCCGGGGAACCCGTCCGGATGGGCGTGGAGGACCTGCGCACCCTGTTCCTCTTCGAAGGCCTCACCGACGACCAGCTCGCCTGGATCGCTGCTCGCGGGTGGGAGTTGCGACTGCCGGAGCCGACCATGCTCTTCGCCGAGGGGGCGGCCGCGGAGAACTTCTACGTCCTCCTCGAGGGCGAGATCCAGCTGCTCAAGCGGACAGGTGAGGACGACGTCGTCATCACCACCACGTCCCACCGTGGCGTCTACGCGGGGGCGGTTAGGGTCTTCGTCACCACCGATCGGCCGGACGCCTCGCTGTACGGCAACACCGTGCGAACCACCGGCCCGGCGAGCTTCTTCGTCCTCGCCGGCACCGACTTCGGCTGGCTGATGCGCGAGTGGTTCCCGATGGCGATACACCTGCTCGACGGGCTCTATCTTGGCTGGCGCAACCTACAGCTGCAGACCCGGCAACGGGAACGGTTGGAGGCACTCGGCGGGCTGTCGGCCGGGCTCGCGCACGAGCTGAACAACCCGGCCGGGGCCGCCGTCCGGGCCACCGGAACCCTTCGGGAGCGCGTCAGCGGCATGCGACACAAGCTGGGGCTGCTCGCCGAAGGGCGGGTGCCGGCGGCGGCACTGCAGCGGCTGGTCACGCTGCAGGATGACGCGGTGGAACGATCGGCCAAAGCGCCTCGACTACCCGCGCTCGAGGCAGCCGACCAGGAGGACAAGCTCGCCGACTGGTTCGACGCGCACGGGGTCGCCGGCGGCTGGGACCTGGCACCGGTGCTTGTCGCTGGCGGACTCGACGCCGTGTGGGCGGAGGAGCTTGCGGCCACCGTGGAGCCGCAGTTGCTGGAGGGCGCGCTGCGCTGGATCGCCTACACCGTGGAGACCGAGACCCTCATGGCCGAGATCGAGCACGCTGTCGGCCGTATCTCCACGCTGGTCGGAGCGGTGAAACAGTACAGCTACCTCGATCAGGCCCCCGAGCAGGATGTCGACGTGCGCGACGGGCTGGAGAGCACCCTGATCATGCTCGGCCACAAGCTCAGCGGCGTGGAGGTCCGCCGCGACTACGACGAGTCGCTGCCCAGGATCCCGGCGTACGGCAGCGAGCTCAACCAGGTGTGGACGAACCTCATCGACAACGCCGCGGATGCCCTCGGCGGGCGGGGCACCCTGACGCTGCGCACCTCACTCGAAGAGGACATGCTGCTCGTCGAGATCGGCGACGACGGGCCGGGCATCCCGCGCGAGGTGCGGAAGCGCGTCTTCGACGCGTTCTTCACGACGAAGGCGGTCGGTAAGGGATCCGGTCTCGGTCTCGACATCAGTCAACGCATCGTCGTCCAGCGCCACCACGGGGACATTCGGATGGAATCGCACCCCGGCGACACCCGCTTTCAGGTCCGGCTGCCGTTGCATCGACCGACGGCGGCCTGACCCGCGGCCGACCCGGTCCGGTCGCTGCGTCCCCTGAGCCTTACCGGTAAGGACGATGAGCTGACCGAGCCCCGGACGGCGGACGTACCAGAGAAGAAGACGCGGTAGGAACGGCCGTGCGGCAGAGCGCTTGCCGACAAGTGCTGCCAGGATGGGGCCATGCCAGCGCGAGTCCGGCGCGGGGACGCCCCCGCAGGAGACGAGTCGGCGCTGTTGGCGCGGCTCGCGGAGCAGGGCTGGAGCGGGGGCTACGGTTGGGGGAACGACCCGCACGACCGATATGCGGAGCACTCGCACAGCTACGACAAGGCGCTCTACTGCGTCCGGGGTCACGTGGCGTTCGAGACGGCGGACGGCGAAGTGTCCCTGGAACCCGGCGACCGGCTCGAGCTGGACCGTGGCACGGCGCACTCGGCGGTCGTCGGGCCGCAGGGTGTCCGCTGCGTGGAGGCGCACCGGCGCTGATCGCGGCACCGACTCAAACCAGTCGACGTCGGGTTCACGCCCTGCCATGGTGGGCCGATGCCGTGGGAATTCACCAACCACGTCGAGGTTTACGCCGAGCACGCCTGGGATCTGCTGGCTGCACATCCCAGGGAGAACACCATCGCGCTCACGGTGATCGAGAACGCACGCGCCGGCCAGCGACAGTCCAGCGGCCCCCCGCTCTTCGGTTGGTACGAGGGCGGCGGGACCGTCGGAGCCGTGAGCCTGAGCCCGCCGTACGAGCTGCTCCTGGCCGCCGTTCCGGACGCCGGGTACGACGACCTCGTGACGGCGCTGCGCGCCCAGGATGTCCAGCTGCCCGGCGTCACCGGGGACACGGCTACCGTCGCCCGCTTCGCCGCGGCGTGGACCACCGGCCGCCCGCTGTGGCCGCGCACGACGAGGCGGCTGCGGCTGTACTCACTGGGCGACTCACCGGGCGACCCACCGGGCGACTCACCGGGCGACGAGCTGGGAAGACTGCGACCCCCCTCTCCGCCGCCGGTCGGTCGCGGACGGCTGGCGGGGAATACCGACCTCGCGATCGCGATCGAATGGTGGAGCGCGTTCGAGCAGGAGACGGGCCTGGCGGGTGTCGACGTGGCCACGCTCGTGCGCGATCGGATCGAGGATGCGCGGCTGTGGCTGTGGGAGGACGACACCGGTGCGGTCGTGTCGCTGGCGGGGCGCGGCCAGACTGCGGCCGGTGTCACCCGGTTGGGGCCGGTATACACCCCGCGGGTACACCGAAGGCACGGCTACGGCGCGGCGGTGACCGCCGCCTGCACCGCGGACACCCTGCTCCGTGACGGGGGTCACGTCGTGCTGTTCACTGACATCGCCAACCCGACGTCCAACGCGATCTATCAGCGACTCGGATATCGGCCTGTCCGCGACCACGCGACGGTGCACTTCGTCGAGAGCATCCGACAGCCCATACCTAATCCTGGCTAACCCAAAGGATGCCGCTCAGCAGCCGACAGGCAGGATGCGGGCGAGCGGGAGGAGACCGACGCCGTCCGCGGACACGCTGCGCAGTGTGTCCGACAGCACATGTGCCAGCACCGCCGGGGCCACTCCGCGGAGGTCGAGGGCGACCACCTCACCGGCCTTGAGCGCCGGGGCCGGCTGCCGGGTCGCCGGCGCGATGGTGCGGGCCACCATCACGTAGCGGACATGGCGCAGCCTTCCGAGGAGAAGCGCGGACGGGGCCGGTCGGTGCGACGTCACCACATTGCCGCAGGTTCGATGGCTCGCCGAGGACGCTCGGCCCGGCGGCGAACTGTCGGTCACATCCCGTTCGCGCAGTACCCGCAGCCGTTCCGCGGCATGCAACGGGGTGCCCTCATGCCGGCTCGCCCAGACCGGCTCGACCCCCGAGGAGGCGTCGTGGACGACGGGCGGGTTCAGCACGGCGGCCACAGCGGGCGACCAGGAGCGGTCCCCGGTCGGCGCGGCGTCAACAGCGAGCGTGAGCCGCGACCGGCGCAACAGC
>JADGOV010000125.1 GCA_017882785.1 Frankiaceae bacterium | reverse complement strand
GCCGTTGCGCTACCACCACAACCCCCGCGGCCGCGACGACGTGCACTCCTACGCGCAGCCGTCCCGCTTCCTCACCCCGTCCGTCCTACGGCACCTGGACACCGTGTACGCGGGGCACATCGAGGTCGCCCCAGCCACGCATGACCAGAGCGCGACCGCGTCCGTCTCGGCCGACCTCGACGCGCTCTGGGCCTGAAGTGAGTGACCCAACGGGATCATGTGGGTGCGGGGGGTCCCGCCGGGAGGTTGCGTCGTCTCAGCGGGTCTGAAGGGGCGGGGTACCGGCTCGGAGCCAGCCGACATGTGTCCAGGCGGCCAGGTCGGGAGGCGCCAGCTCATCCACCCGGTCCTCGTAGCGGCGCAAGCTCTCCGCATCGAGCAGGTCCAGCCACTGCCCGCTGCAGCCGTGGTGGAGGAACTCGCGGTTGTCGCATGCGGTTGCCGACCTCAGGCACCAAGTCGTCCGCTCGCGGCAAACTCCTCGAGCCGGGCGTCCTGCTGCCCAAGCAGGTCGGCGTGAAGATCGCTGTAGTGAAACAGCTCCATGTTCCTGTCTTCACGCCGGTTCCAGAACGTCTGCAGGTGGTGGAGGATCGCGGACAGGGTTGGCATGCTTGCGTCGACATCGCCGTACGCCCACCGCTAGCAGCGCTCAACCGGACCCGCGGTTGGGGGTTCGGGTCGCGGCCCGGGCTCCTCCAGGTCAGAAATCCCGACCGCCGCGGATCGGGCTGCCATGAATACATCCCAGTCCAGGTTCGCCATGTGGTGCTCGAAGGACAGAGCGGCGTCCCGCGGGTCACGTCCTACGCAGAGGTAGGTAACGCGCCCGTCGAGCGGTAGCCCATCAAGGGGGGTGTGTGTCTTGATCAGACGCCGGTGCTCCTGTGCCTCCAGGGCGACGACCACCGCGGCGAGCTCGTTGGCCTGCATGTCCAGCCAGGGGGAGATCTCCGCCAGCGGCCGGTCGAACTCGACCGTGCCGAATACAAACATCGCACACGATGTCGCCGTCACGGAACCGAAAGCCCGTCCATCGAGAGTTGTCGAACACCAGGTTTCGATAGCGCTTCAGCTCGGTCATACCGCTGACCCCCGTAACCTCAGAGCAGTGACACCCAACCGACGAGAAGTGCCGGGATGTGGCCGTTGTGCGGTTAGGCCTGCTGAGTACGTTCTCCTGCGCCGCACCTGACTTCATCGCACTCTGCTATCACCCGGGTATACGGGTCATGGGCTTTCTCCGCTAGCTCTTTCAGGTCCTCCACCGCCATGAGCACTGCGGGCAGGCGGCCGCCCGCCGCGGGGATCAGTCCTGCATTCGGCCAAAGATGGCCCTTAGGGTGCAGACACATCGCGGCGGCAGCGCTGCGAGTCGGGGCCGTCGGGAGGTCACTCGCGGCGAGCCCACGGAGCTGAGGAGCGACGCATGCAGGCGACAGCCCGTCCCACGGTGGCTCTGGACGACCTTACAGGTCTGATAGGACAACAAATCGGGGTCAGCCAATGGCACACCGTGACCCAACACCAGATCGACTATTTCGCCGAGGCCACCGGGGATGATCAGTGGCTGCATGTCGACCCGGAACGGGCCAAGGCTGGTCCCTTCGGTAGGACCATCGCCCACGGTTACCTCACACTGTCGCTGGCGCCGATGCTGCTGTGGGACGCCGTGGAGGTGACCGGCGTCAGCCAGGTGCTGAACTACGGTATCGATCGGGTTCGCTTCCCAACACCCGTGCCGGTCGACTCGCGCGTCAGGTTGGCTGTCCGGCTCCTCGGCGCGAAGGGGATCGACGGCGGGCTGCAGACCAGACTGGGATGCACCTTCGAGCTTGAGGGTGCGGACAAGCCGGCTTGTGTCGCTGAGATCATCTTCTGCCACTTCCGCTGACGTCTGCAGCGGCCCAGGGGGACGGCGCGTCCTGCGCCGAACCGTGCCGCTACGCTGTGGAGCAGTGGGCACTATCGACCGGCTCGTGGTCCAGGCCGAGGCGTATAGCCGGCAGTACACGCCGGACCGGCCGCTGGCACCGGCGCTTCATCTGACGATCGTGGCCTGTATGGACAGCCGGCTGGACCTCTTCGGTCTGCTGGGCTTGCAGATCGGCGACGCGCACGTACTGCGGAACGCTGGCGGTGTGATCACCCCCGATACCATTCGCTCCCTGGCCATCAGCCAGCGCCGACTCGACACGCGCTCGGTCATGTTGATCCACCACACCAACTGCGGCATGCAGACGTTGACCGACGACGGGTTCAAAGCCGAGCTGCAAGCCGACACGGGGATGTCCCCGGACTGGGCTGTGGAGTCCTTCACCGACGTGGCGAGCAATGTGCGGCAGTCCCTGCAGCGCGTCCGCAGCAACCCGTTCGTGCCGCACAGGGACGACGTCCGCGGCTTCTCCTTCGACGTACATACCGGGCGGCTGCACGAGGTGATCTAGCCTGGCCGGCGTGACCGAAGCCGACTCCAGCCCGCCCGCGCAGACTCGACAGCGTCGCGACGCGACGCTCCCCGGGGAGGCGACCGGATCAGGCGGCGGGGTGGACCGCACGGGGAACAAGTGGTGGACACTCGTCGCGGTCTGCCTGGGCACGTTCATGCTGCTCTTGGACATCACGATCGTGAACGTCGCCCTACCAGACATCCAACGGGCTCTGCACGCCAGCTTCTCCGGGCTGCAGTGGGTCGTCGACGCCTACGCGCTGACCTTGGCCGCTCTGCTGCTCACGGCGGGCAGCCTGGCCGACTTGTACGGCAGGCGTCGGCTCTACCTCATCGGCTTGGTGCTCTTCACCCTCGCGTCCCTGCTGTGTGGCCTAGCCGCCACCACCCTCATGCTGCAGCTCTCCCGCGCCTTGCAGGGCGTAGGCGGGGCGATCATGTTCGCGGTGTCGCTCGCGTTACTCGCTGACGCGTTCCGCGGCAGGGACCGGGGCACGGCGTTCGGTATCTGGGGAGCGATCACCGGTCTGGCGGTGGCGATCGGCCCGCTGCTCGGTGGAGTTCTGACCTCGGGACTGTCGTGGCGCTGGATCTTCTTCGTCAACCTCCCGATCGGAGTCCTCGCGGTCGTGATCGCGGTGATGAAGGTCGCGGAGTCACGGGCCCCCTACGCAACGCGCCCTGACTGGCCGGGGTTCGTGCTGTTCACGGTGGCCCTGTCCTGCCTGGTGTACGCGCTGATCGAGTCCAACGAACGGTCCTTCTCCGACCATGTTGTCCTCGGCTGCCTCGCCGCGGCCGCCGTGTTGTTGGGGGCGTTCGTCGCCGTGGAACTGTACGGCCAGCATCCGATGTTCGACCTGAACCTGTTCAGGCTGCCCACCTTTGCGGGCGGATCTGTCGCGGCGTTCGGCCTCAGCGCGTCCATCTTCTCCATGCTGCTCTACCTCGTGCTCTATCTGCAGGATGTCCTCGGCTACAGCGCCCTGGCGACGGGCGTACGGCTGCTGGTCCTCTCTGGCGGCATTCTCCTGACCTCGACGGTTGCCGGACGGCTGTCGTCGCGCGTACCGGTTCGCCTGCTGATCGGGCCCGGGCTGATCGCCGTCGGCGTTGGTCTGTTGCTCATGCGCGGCCTCAACGCGACGTCGTCCTGGACCCACCTGGTACCCGGCCTGATCGTCTGTGGCGCGGGCGTCGGAATGGTGAACCCACCGCTGGCCTCCACCGCCGTCGGCGTGGTACCGCCCCAGCGCGCAGGCATGGCCTCCGGCATCAACTCCACCTTCCGTCAGGTCGGCATCGCCACCGGCATCGCGCTGCTGGGGACGCTGTTCTCCAGCAAGGTCAGCGACGAGGTGCTCAGCCACGTCACAGCAGTCCCTGCCCTGTCCGGCGAGGGCCCGCAGATCGCCACGGCGGTGAAATCCGGGAACGTCGCCCACACCATCGCGCAGCTCCCCGACAACCTGCGCCAGACGGTGGGCAGGATCACGACAACCGCCTTCACTGCCGGTCTTAACACCATCCTGCTCGTCGCGGCGATCATTGCCCTGGCGGCCGGCGTGATTTCGCTCGCCGCCATTCGCAGCAAGGACTTCGCACGCCAGGAGACACCCACCTGAGGGTGCCCCGCAGAGGACCGACGTGTCGGCGAGCGTGTCCGGACAACGGCGAAACCCACACTCACCCGCCGGAGCATGCCAGCCACCGACGACGGCCCTCGTGACGGCCGCCGGTCTGCCGGGCTAGGCCGCCTGGCGGCGACGCGGCGTCGGCGGTCCGGACGGGCGGCGGCGCCGTCCACCTCGTGGAGCCGGTCGCGATGCCGCCACCCCGGGCGGGGGAGTGGCTGGCGGTAGCACGATCGGTGTGCCTGACTCAGCCACCTCACGCACGGCCGGGGAACCCGGGTCGCCGGCGGACATGGTGGGCGCGACCCCGGCGTCGTGGTGGAGGCGGGCCATGGCTCGCACCTCATCGGGCAGGACCAGGGAGAGCACCATGCCCGCCGCGCCGGCACGGGCCGTCCGGCCGGAGCGATGCAGGTAGTCTTTCGCGTCGTTCGGCGGGTCGAAGTGCACCACCACGTCGACATCATCGACGTGTATGCCGCGCGCGGCCACGTCGGTGGCCACCAGGACGCGGGCATGGCCGGAGGAGAACGAGTCCAGCGCGCGTTGCCTGGCGTTCTGCGCGAGGTTGCCGTGGATCGCGCCGGCGTTGACCCCCACGCGCTGGAACTGCTTCGCGAGGCGGTCCGCGCCGTGCTTGGTTCGGACGAAGAACAGCGTACGGCCCGGCCGGCCGGCGATCTCGGCGGCAACGGCGACCTTCTCATCGTGGCGGACGGTGAAGACTCGGTGCTCCATCCTCGGTACGGAGAAGACGGCGGGTGCGACCGCGTGCAGGGCCGGATCGGTCAGGAAGCGCTCGACGAGGCGGTCAACACCGCGGTCCAACGTGGCTGAGAAAAGCAGCCGCTGCGCGTCCGCCGCGGTGGCGGCCAACAACTCGGTCACGACAGGTAGGAAGCCGAGGTCGGCCATGTAGTCGGCCTCGTCGACGACCGTGACGGTGACCCGGGCCAGCGAGCACTCCCGCTGACGGATCAGATCCTGCAGCCGGCCTGGCGTCGCGACGACGAGGTCCGTTCCGTGGCGCAGCGCAGTGATCTGGCGGGCCATCGACGCGCCGCCGTAGACGGCGGTCACGTGCAACCCCAGCGCCTGACCGAGCGGCGCCAGCTCCTCCTTGACCTGCTGCGCCAGTTCCCGGGTGGGTACCAGGACGAGGCCGCGCGGGGAACCAGCCTGCCGCTCACCCTCGGCGAGGCGACTCAGCAACGGCAACCCGAAAGCGAGGGTCTTGCCCGAGCCGGTGCGTGCCCGACCGAGCACGTCGCGACCGGCGAGGGCGTCCGGGATGGCCCGGCCCTGGATGGCGAACGGCTTGTCCAGACCGCGCCGAGCCAGCGCCGTCACGAGCCGAGGTGGCAGTCCCAAAGCGGCGAAGCTGCTGGCCGTCTGGGGGGTCTGGGCGGCGGCGGCGTCGAGCGCGGCCTCCAGGGTGGAGATCGCGTGCCGCGACGGGGGCGCGGATCGCAGGCGATGGGGACGCCTGGGGCCGGACCGCTGGGGCGACCGTTGAGTAGAGCGGGCAGGGGGACGGGACATGAGGGGGTTACTCCGTTGCGGTACGGCGGCCGATTCAGTGGGCTGCGGCACCGACGAACCCGAATCGGGAACCTCGTCACGGACCAAGCACGACACACAACGACCTGCGGGCGGCTCGCCCACGGGAGAGCGACGGCAATCAGCGTCGCGATGACACCAGTGTACGCGGAAGTGCCGCCTGAGGACCAAGCGGCGGGCCGGCTACGGCTGGCGATCCTGGGGAGCGGCCGGCAGCGCCGGCCCAGCGTCCGGGGTGAACAGCGTGTGCTGACGCCGGGTTTCCCGCACGTCCGGCCCCCCGTTCGCGACCACCACCGACATCCACGGCAGGATCGTGGAAGCGATGATCAGACCGAGCAAGAAGATGAAGGGCACGTGCAACGCGTAGAGCACGATCGCCAGGATCAGGCAGACGGTTCTGACCCCCATCTTGATGAGGTACTTCTTCTGGCGCTGGTCGATCTCCTCCCGGCGGCTGCGTCCGGCACTGGTGACGACATGGACCTCGTGCTCGTGCTTGCCTCGTCGTGAGAACACTGAGGCACCTTCCCGTCCTGTGGTCGGCCGCCCGCTCGCACCGAGACGGCATCAGCGTACGCCCGGCTGCCGCAGATGACGCTCCGCGTTCTCCGGCACCCGGCGCGAGACGGCCTGTTGCCTCATGTCAAGATGCCCGGGAACGTCGGGTCGTTGCCTCACGGGAGGTTGCCCGCGGCGCGGGGGGCGGAGTAACGGGTAACTGGCTTGGCTGATGCTTGGCCT
>JADGOV010000124.1 GCA_017882785.1 Frankiaceae bacterium | reverse complement strand
GCAGCCCCTGACCGACCGCGAGCGAGTGCTCGGTGTCGACCACCCGGACACCCTGACCAGCCGCAACACCCTCGCCAAGGCCTACCGCTCCGCCGGAAGGCTAACCGAGCCCCCCAAGCGATCCAGTCGGATCCCAACGACCAGTGATAAGTCGCAGAAGAAGAACCCCTTCAGGAGATTCTTCGCCGGCATACGGCCGCGGCGATAGTCGCACCATTGACACTGTTTCAAAAATGGTCGTTTTCGAGACGAGTTCGCGCGGAGAATCGTAGTTGGACCATGCCGATAGTTGATTCCGTACCTAGCTATTGACACTCACCACTGGTCACAACATGTGGGACGGACCATCGTGCGTGGCAGAGCTTGGGCGTGGGGCGCTCGCCGTGCCGTACCGGTTCCAAGGAAGTGGGACGCAACCCCACTCCACCGAATCCGGGGGCAGACTCACGTTCAGGACATGTCTACGACGAGAAACCCCTTCCGCCACAGGCGATCCCGTGGACCCGCTCCAGGGAAGGGCATTCTCCTGCATTCTTGGCCCATGTTGGCTCGCCGGCGCCGCAGTCGCCGCTTCCGACGCGCGACCATGCCGCGCTGAGGGTGGCAACGCTCGCCCGATCTCGACGGCGCCGGTGCAGGACAGTGGTCGCTCGGTGAGCCCGGTCTCGTCTTGGCAACGGGCGAATCGCACACGGGGGCGCGCAGTCAGTCACGCCATGTATCCCCTTCTGCGGCGCATCAATGACCACTCAGCACATCGAACGACGAAAGCGCTGGCCTTGCCGACGTCATGTAACAGACCCGGCGCAGCCATGTATCCCCGACGCGTTCGGCGGCATCCTGTAGATGTCCGTTTAGTCCGTAACGAGCCACGTCGAGCTTGCAAGGCACGCCGGGTAGGGGAACGATGCGCAACCAACTACCACGGACGCTCGCAGCTGCGCAGACGGGTCGCGGCCACAATGATTGAGATCATCCTCAACATCAGCGCCATCGCCTGGGCCTACTGGTACGGCCGATACCGCCGCGACCGACGGGCGAGAGACGTGTTCTTCGGTAGGATCGCCATCATCGATCGACGAACCTGCCCGGTATGTGGAATTACCATTCCGGGATCACCCCTCGACATCCAGGCCCACGGACTGCAGCACACCTTGGACTATGAGAGATGAACTGCCGCGTTCACCGCGCCAGAGCAGGGACGGCTTGACGGCCAGCAGGGGGATGCTCTTGATGCCGTAGGTCTTGGTGGCGCCGCGCGCGGACCCGGACAGCCCTGCGTCGTTTCGCAGATCAGCGACCCGGCGCTAGTCCGGTATTCGGAATTCGCCGGGGACCGCGCGGCTACGGCAATCAAGAATGGTCGGCGTCGTGCACGACGATCGCGATCTGCACCCGGTTGGTGACGTCGAGTTTGGTGAACAGGCGGGAGACGAGCGCCTTGACCGTCGCTTCGCTGATGAACAGCGACGCGGCCACCTCCGCGTTGGAGGCACCGGACCCGACCGCGACCGCCACTTCACGCTCGCGATCGGTGAGGGTGGCCAGTCGCTGGATGGCGAAGCGTCGGCGGCGGTGGGATGCCTGGGTATCGCTGAAGTGGGAGAGCAGCGTGCGGGTGACCGACGGGGAGAGCATCGCCTCGCCCGAGGCGACCAGACGCACCGCGGTCACGATCTCCGCGGGCGGGGTGTCCTTGACCAGAAAACCGTCCGCGCCGGCGCGCAGCGCGCTCATCACCTGCTCGTCCGCCTGAAACGTGGTCAGCACGATCACCTTCGGGGGTGCGTCGAGCCGGCGCAGCGCGGCCGTCGCGGTGATGCCGTCCATCTCGGGCATCCGGATGTCCATCAGCACGACGTCGGGCCGATGTTCGCGGACCGCGGCAACGGCGGCGGCGCCGTCGGCCGCCTCGCCCACGACTTGCAGGTCCTGGGCCGCGGACAGGACCATCCGTAGCCCGGCGCGCACCAGGGCGTCGTCGTCGACCAGCAACACCCTGACCCTCACCACCGCAGCTCGGCGTCCACCACGAAGTCGCCTGCCCCGTCCGGGCCGTGCACGAGTGTGCCGCCGGCAAGGGTCACCCGTTCCTGCAGGCCGAGCAGTCCGGCGCCGGCACCCGGTAGCGCCGGTCCGGTGTGCTGGACGGGCAGCCGGTTGCGAACGTTGACGTGCAGACCGCCCTCTGCGGCGCCGGTGACGCGTACCCGTCCGGCCGTGCCGGGGGCGTGCTTGCCGATGTTGGTGAGCGACTCCTGCACGATGCGGTAGGCGTCGCGTCCCAGCGCGCCCGGCGCGGTATCCGGGTGGTCCACCCGCATCTCGAAGTCGATCGCCGTGCCGGCCCGGCGAGTCTCCTGGACCAGTCGGGGGATGTCCGACAGCGTCGGCTGCGGCGCTCTCGGCGGCGGCTCCCGCCCCGGGCGGAGCACCCCGATCACGTCACGTAACTCCTCGAGTGCCTGGCGGGCCGTCGAGCGCAGCAGTTCGGCGGTCTCCCGCACCTTCTCCGGCGGCAGGTCGGGCTGGAATTCCAGCGCACCCGCGTGCAAGGCGACCAGCGAGATCCGGTGGGCGAGCACGTCGTGCATCTCGCGTGCGATCCGGGTGCGCTCGGCCATCCGCGCACCCTCGCGCAGTGTGAGCAGCAGCTGACGTTGGGCGCGGACGAACATTCCCCATGCGGTGGCCGCGAGCGCCAGCGCGGTGGCCATCAGGACCGCCGACAGTTCGTCGGTGTCCGGCCGGTAGACCGCGCAGACCAAGGCGGACGGAGCCCACAGCGCAGCGACGAGCAGGGCCTGCCGGGCGCTGCGATGCACCGCCAGGGAGAACAACGCGAGGAGCCCGGCGGCGGTGGCGGACATTGAGAACGCCCCAAGCGGGACACCGGCGGCCAGCGCAACGCCGAGCGGCCAACGCCGCCGCCACCACAGCGAGAGGCAGGCCAGCGACCCGCAGACGACGTCGACCACCACCACCTGGGTCGGCGGCGGGTCGACGCGGATATGCAGGTCCGTGCCCAGGATCAGCGCGCCGAACGCGGCGGCGAGGAGGAACCCGACGATGTCGACGACCCAGTCACGTCCCGTCCTCGGACCGGTGCCGCCCGGCGGGGCCGCGTCGACCGAGCCCAGCAGCGACGCCGGCACCAGCTGCTCGGCCCAGGACCTGCGCGGCAGGGACATGATCCGAGCGTAGAGGCCAGAGCCGCTCGCACTACCCCGACGAAGGTCGACGCGATCGCGACGAAAGTCGATGCCAGCGGGGCCGCCGGACCGACCTTCGGCCGGTGAATCATGGCCGGTCGGGCGATGCGCTCGAACCCATCACCCAGCGACCCTGGACGACATGATCACCACCACCGCTCTGACCAAGAGCTACGGTAATGCGCCGGTCGTCCGTGACGTGTCACTGCACTGCGAACCGGGCACCATCACCGGCTTCCTCGGGCCCAACGGAGCGGGAAAGTCCACCACCCTGCGGATGATCGTCGGTCTGGCCCGACCCGATCACGGGACGTCCACCATCGCCGGCCGGCCGTTCGTCGAGCTGCCCAACCCGACCCGGGTCGTCGGGACGCTGCTCGATCCGTCCGCGATGCACGCCGGACGCACCGGCCGCGCGACCACGAAGATCGCCGCCCGGATGGCCGGCGTACCCACCGGTCGCGCCGATGACGTGCTGGACCTCGTCGGACTCACCCACGCGGCAGACCGGCGGGTCGGCGACTACTCCCTCGGGATGCGGCAGCGGCTCGGGATCGCCCAAACCCTCGTCGCCGAACCGCAGGTGCTGATCCTCGACGAGCCCGCGAACGGACTGGACCCCGAGGGCATCGCCTGGATGCGCGGCCTGCTCCGCGACTTCGCCGACGACGGCGGGACGGTGCTGCTGTCCAGCCACCTGCTCCACGAGGTGCAGGCCACCGTCGATCACCTCGTCGTGATATCCCAGGGCGCGGTCGTCGCGTCCGGCCCGCTCACCGAGTTGCTCGCCAGCTCCAGCCTGCTGCTGCGCACCCCCAACCCGCAGGCCCTGGCACGTGCGCTCAGCTCGGCGCGCATCGACTACCGACCCGGACCCGACGACACCTTCACGGTGGACGTGCGGGACGGCCACGTCACCGCCGAGAGGATCGCGCGGCTCGCGCTCGACCAGCGGGTGCTGCTCACCGAACTGCGCCAGTCCGACTCGCTCGGCCTCGAGCAGCTGTTCTTCTCACTCACCGCCACGACCACGGCACACCCGCAGGAGGCAGCAGCATGACCAGCACCACCACGACGCGTCCCGTGCCCACCGGCAACGCACAGGCCCCGGGACCTGCCCTTCCCGGCATACCGTTCGGTCGCCTGCTTCGTGTCGAATGGGACAAGGCGACCAACACCCGCGCCGCCCGCTGGCTCCTCGGCCTGCTCGCGGCGTCCACGGTCGGGCTGATGCTGGCGCCGCTGCTCGCCCCCTCCAGCATCGACCAGACCTACACCAGCTACCTGAGTTTCCCCGCCGCCGCCCTGGCCATCCTGCTGCCGGTGGTGGCGATCCTCACCCTCACCAGCGAATGGAGCCAGCGCACCGCCCTGACCACCTTCACCCAGGAACCGCGCCGCACCCGGGTCATCACCGCGAAGGTCGCGGTCTCACTGCTGCTGGCCGGCGCGGCGGCAGTGTTCGGCGCGCTGATCACCGCCGCGGGTCTCGGCGTGGCAGCGGCCACGGGCCGGGAACTCGACGCGAACCTCACCGCCGGCGTGCTCGTCGGTTACCTGCTGTCCGTGCTCCTCAACGTCCTGATGGGAGTGGCGCTGGGTGCGCTGCTGCACAACTCGGCGGCCGCGATCGTGCTGTCCTTCGCGCTGCCCACCGCGTTCGCCCTGCTCGGCCTGGCGCTGAAATCCTGGGCCGACTGGATCGACCCGTCGACCACGTTGACCTGGCTCCTGCAGGGGCAATGGCCCGGGCACATGCCACAGATCCTGGTATCGGTCGCAGTCTGGGTGGCGATCCCGCTCGCCGCGGGCCTCGTCCGGACCGTGCGGTGCGAGATCACCTGATCCGAAAATGAAGGTGACCACGGCACCTGTCAATGGCGGCCGGGCTTGAAGCGATCTTGCGTCGTGATCTGCCTTGGCCGCCGGTCGCGATTGGCTTCGGGTGCGGCCTGGCGGTTGCGGTCCTGTTCCGGCGAACCCATACCCAACGGCGCGGGCGTGACCTTCAACGTCGGTCTCGGGACAGGCTTCTCGCGCTGCGGTGCGCGCACCGATGACCGCGGACCGCAGCCCTCGACCGGGCCCAGGAGATATACGGGCGGCAAGCTGCGAGGGCCTCGCGCAGCCCGGGCCGAGCGCGGTTCGGCGAACGAGACGGCGGGAAACCGATCGTTGGGCCGACTCGCCCATTCCGGCGCTATCCCGCATCTGCCTCACCTTCGATGAGACAGGACATCGAGGCCGCACCTGCCAACTGACGCCAGCGGAGTCGCGTTCCAGGTCTGGTCCTCTAGCGGTGCACGACGACGATGGCCCGAAGCCGACACCCATGCCGCCGTTTCCAGCGGTGGCCTCCCGACCTTGATGACGAACGGGCCATTGTGGGAAGGGAATGCTCCCGCGGCTCGCAGTCGGTCCGGTCAGGATCTTCCAGGCCAAGATGTCGAGGAGCCGTATGTCGCTCAGGGCGGCCGTTTCCTTCAGCAATCCGGACTCCGACCCCTCCGCGCACCCCAATGACCGGGGCCCGTTCAGGATCCTGTTCCGATCCTCGTCACAGGCCAAGATCACCGTGCAGGTCGTGCTGCACGCCGACGACGACACCGAAACCGTGGTTCGTGAGGCGTTCACCGTGCAACGCGGCGCCCTCGCGCCGGAAACCCTTGGCCTGCAGCTGGAAGAGGCCAAAGACCTGCTCTCCACGGTGCAGGACACGCTGGTCGAGCACCAGGTCGCCGCCGCGCTGGCCTCGGCGGCTTCGTGCCCGGACTGCGGAATCCCGCACCGTCACAAGGACAGTCGGCCCCTGGCAGGGGCAGTGCCACCAGCGGGGGCTGCCGAGTCGGAGTGTGCCGAACAGCGTCCTGATCACGAACTCCGGGGTGGTCCGCTCGCGGAGGGTGGCGGCCAGTGGGCTGAACGTGTGGGCCGCCCGCGCCTTGTCCTACCTGCAGACACGCTTCGCCGGGTTGACCTCCTACGGTCTGTCCGCCGACATGCTCAGCGAGATCCTGCCGCTGGGCCGGGCACTGCACGCCACGACAGTCCGGCGCCAGCTGCAGGCCACCGCGCAACGCCTGGAGAACGAACTCGGCGACGAGCAGCCGAGCTTCATCACCGGCTGCCCCGCCGAGTGGGCCGAGCTGCCCCGCCCGGACCTGCCGCTGGTCGTCGGCCTCGACGGCGGCTACGTCCACTCCTG
>JADGOV010000065.1 GCA_017882785.1 Frankiaceae bacterium | reverse complement strand
CAGGGTCGTGATGGCCGACACGATCCCGGTGTCGTCGGCGTCGCGGCCGACGCCGGCGGTCAGCTCACGATCGAGTTTCAGCATCTCCACCGGAAGCCGCCGCAGGTGCGTGAGCGAGGTGTGGCCGACACCGAAGTCGTCGAGCCCGCGGGATCGCCTCCTCGAGTCGCTCCGCAAGCAGCCGCCGGTTGGGCAGTTCGGTGAGCTGCTCGTAGTTCGCGAGCCAGCGGAGCTGGCGTTCGGCGCGCTTTCGGGCGGTTCGAACTCCCATGTCTGTGCGCCCCGGTCCAACCGGATTTCCGCGCCGGCGACAGTCGCGTCGAGCACGCTGACGTGCTCTTGCAGCAGGGTGGACATTGGCGAGCCGATGCCCGTAGGCGTCCAGGACAATGACCTCGACGGCGAGCAGGAGGAGCAGCCGTCGGCGCGGGTGGCGCCGCCGACCAGCGTAGGTCAGGACGAAAGTCAGCCACGCGGCAGGGAGCAGGGTGGCCCCGACGTACTGCAGATCTCCCCACATTTCCCGGCTGGCGCGACCTGTCGTGGCGAGCTCCAGCCCGTACGCAACGCACCAGGCCGCGGCCGCCAACCCAGCGCCGCCGAATCCGCACAACCACGACCGAGGCTCAGCCTAGGCGTCACACACCGTCGCGAGTTCTGGACCGCCGGCGACAGTGGCTGCTGGCCGTCCGTGCCACAGCGGCGCGGACGGATGGCTATCCGCGATCCCTGCCTCGTCCGTAGGGTGGCAGGGGTGCCGTCCTCCTCCGCGGAATCCGCCACCACCGTGTCGACCCCAGGGTCGCCCCCCGCGCCCGCCGAGCAGCCGGCCTGGTGGCGCGATGCGGTCTTCTACGAGATCTACCTCCGCAGCTTCGCCGACGGAAACGGCGACGGGGTCGGCGACCTCGCCGGCGTCCGCGCGCGGCTGCCGTATCTGCGCGATCTCGGCGTGGACGCGCTGTGGCTGTCGCCGTTCTATCCCTCGCCGATGGTGGACCACGGCTATGACGTCGCCGACCCGCGAGATGTCGAGCCGGTCTTCGGCGATCTCGCGGAGTTCGACCGACTGCTGGCCGACGCACACCGGCTCGGGATGCGCATGACGATCGACGTGGTGCCCAACCACTCCAGCGACCAGCGTCGATGGTTTCGGGCCGCGCTGGCCGCCGCGCCCGGCTCACCCGAGCGGGCACGGTACGTGTTCCGGGACGGTAGCGGGCCGGGGGGTGCCGAACCGCCGAACAACTGGCCCTCGGTCTTCGGCGGGCCGGCCTGGCAGCGGGTACCGGACGGGCAGTGGTATCTGCACCTGTTCGCCCCTGAACAACCGGACCTGAACTGGCGCAACCCCGAAGTGGCTGAAGACGCCGAGGACACCTTGCGGTTCTGGCTGGACCGCGGCGTCGACGGATTCCGGATAGACGTGGCGATGGGCCTGTTCAAGGACCCCGAGCTGGGCGATCTACCCACCCCCTACACAGCGGACAGGCGCGGCCACGGCCCGGAGGACGGCGTGCTGTGGAATCGGCCGGAGGTGCACGACGTTTACCGATCCTGGCGGCAGGTGCTGGACTCCTACCCCGGGCATCGGATGGCGGTGGGTGAGGTGTGGGTCCGCGACCCCGGTGAGCTGGCGGCCTACATCCGGCCCGACGAGTTGCACCTCGCGTTCAACTTCCGCCTCTTGCGCGCGGAGTGGGCGGCGGCGGAGATGCGGGCCGTCATCAGCCAGACGCTGGCTGCCTGCGCGGCGGTCGGCGCCCCTACCACCTGGGTCCTGTCCAGTCACGACGCTGTCCGGCACCTGAGCCGATACGGCGGCGGCGATCTCGGCCGGCGACGAGCCCGGGCGGCGGCTCTGCTGCTGCTCGGTCTGCCCGGCCCGGTGTACCTCTACCAGGGCGAAGAACTTGCCCTGCCCGAGGTGGACCTCCCCGACGATGCCCTGCAGGACCCGGTCTGGGAACGATCGGGGCACACCGAGCGCGGTCGGGACGGGTGCCGGGTGCCGCTGCCCTGGTCGGGCGGCGAGCCGCCGTACGGCTTCTCCCCTACCAGTGTCCGGACCTGGCTGCCCCAGCCGACGGACTGGGGGACGCTGACGGCCCAGGCGCAGGACCGCGACGGGGATTCCATGCTGGGCCTCTACCGACGTGCGCTGCGGGCCCGCCGCGAGCTCGGCGGCAGCGACTTCCGCTGGCTGGAGGGGCCCCCCGACGCGTTGATCTGGCGCCGTGGTGACGTCGTCTGCGCGCTGAACTTCGGCGCGGCGGCTCTGCGGCTGCCGCCGGGTGAGGTGCTGCTGACCAGCGAAGGCCTCGAGGAGGGCCGGTTGCCCACGGACAGTGCGGCCTGGGTGCGCAGCGCCCCCGCTGCCCCGTGAACGCGCCCGACGGTCCGATGCGGGTGATCGCGCTGTGGCGCTATCCGGTGAAGTCACTGCAGGGGGAGTCGATCGGGACGGCGGAGGTGACCCGCCTGGGCTTCGCCGGCGACCGCCAGTACGCCCTGTTCGACGTGGCGACCGGGTTCGGCCTCACCGCCCGCCGAGTGCCGCAGCTGCTCTTCGCCTCGGCCAGGGTCCGCACCGACGACAGCGTGGAGATCACCCTGCCGGACGGCTCCGTCGCCGTCGACGACGACGCGCTCTCCACGTGGTTGGGGCGTCAGGTCACGCTGCGAGCCGCGGACAGCAGCTCGACCCCACGCCGCTATGAGAACGTCGCGGACTTCGAACACGAACCATCGAGTAGCTGGGAGTCCTTCGACGGCTCCGCCGGGGCCTTCCACGACTCCGCGGGGGCCTGCGTGTCGCTGCTCTCCCAGACCACCATCGAGGGTTGGGCCAGCCGACGATTCCGGGCCAACGTGCTCCTCGAGCGCGGCCCCGAGGACGCACTGGTGGGGTCGCGGGTGCAGATCGGCAGCGCCTGTCTCGACGTGGGTATGCACATCACCCGCTGCGTGATGGTGACCCGCCCGCAGCCCGGCGGCATCGACCGCGATCTCGACGTGCTCCGCCGGATCCACCGCGGGCGCAACAGCTGCCTGGCGGTCGGCGCGACCGTGCATCAGCCCGGGACGGTACGGGTCGGGGACGCGCTGCAGCCGGGCGGACACGAGAGCAGCCGCAGCCTCAGTTGAGCCGCGGGTCCAGCGGAAACGTTGACACCAGGGCCAACCGGCCGCCCTGCCGGCGCAGCACGTCGCGCCACAGCTCCTGCGGCGCGCTGGTGAGCACGTCGGAGCGGTCCGCATCGAGGACGTACCATCCCCCCATCGACACCTCTGTCTCCAACTGCCCCGCGCTCCACCCGGCGTAGCCGGCGAAGATCCGCAACCGCAGGTCGCCCCGTACATCGTCGGGTTCGCAGCTGAGATCGAACACGCCGACAGTCCCGTTGCCGGGGTCCAGCGGCCGCCAACCGCTCAGCTGGGTACCCGTCGTCGACTCGGCCAGGCAGATCGCCGCCTGCGGTTCGACCGGACCGCCGAGGAAGATCTGCGCGGGCTGGGCGGCCCAGCCCGCCCACTGCGGCAGCGCCTCCTCGACCTTCGTCTCGGAGGGTCGGTTCAACACCACACCCACCGAACCGTCGTCGGTGTGCTCGAGGAGCAGGACCACCGTCCGGGAGAAGTTGGGATCGTCCAGCACCGGAGAAGCGACCAGCAGCTGTCCCGCCAGGCCGGGCACGGTCACACCCTCGGCGGCCGGGACTCATACGGCGTACTCAGCACGACCGTCGTGCGGGTGGAGACATTCGCCGCGGCCCGGATCGACTGCAACAACACCTCCAACTCCGTCGGGGTGGCTACCCGCACCTTGAGGATGTAGCTTTCCTCACCGGCCACGGAATGGCATGCCTCGATCTCGGCCAGGTGCGCCAGCCGCTCCGGGGCGTCGTCCGGAGCCGCCGGATCGATCGGCTTGATCGACACGAACGCGGTGACGGGCAGGCCGAGCGCGGCGGCATCGGCCACCGCCGCGTAACCGCGAATCACGCCGCGCGCCTCGAGTCGCCGGACGCGCTGGTGCACGGCCGAGACGGACAGCCCGGTCAGCTTGGCGAGATCGGTGTAGCTGGTACGGCCGTCGCGTGTCAGCGTGTGCACGATCCGGCGGTCGTGGTCCTCCACCGGCACACCCTATCCACCCGCCACTGTAGCGATCTTGCGCTGACGGGCGGTGCGACCTGGTGGCCGCCTGGCGTGGAAACTCAGCCGGTCAGGGTTTGGTCAACGACCGACCGATGACCAGTCGCTGCACTTGATTGGTGCCCTCGACGATCTGCAGGACCTTGGCCTCGCGCATGTATCGTTCCACGGGGTAATCCCTCGTGTAGCCGTAGCCGCCGAAGACCTGGACGGCGTCGGTGGTGACGCGCATCGCGGTGTCGGTGGCGAACAGCTTGGCCATCGCGGCCTGGGGCGCGTACTCCAGACCGGCGTCCCGGCGTCGGGCGGCCGCGAGGTAGAGTGCCCGCGCCGCCTCAATGCCAGTGGCCATGTCCGCGAGCAGGAACGAGATGCCCTGGTACTCGACGATGGCGTGGCCGAACTGTCGCCGCTCGCGCGCGTAGGCGCTGGCAGCATCCAACGCGGCCTGCGCGACGCCCACCGCGCAGGCGGCGATACCCAGCCGCCCGCCGTCCAACGCGGCCAGCGCGATGGAGAAGCCCTGGCCCTCTTCACCCAGCCGTCGGCCCACCGGCACCCGGGCGTCGTCCAGCGCGATGGATGCGGTCGGGCTGGACCGCATGCCCATCTTGCGTTCCGGCGGCTGCGGGGTCAGCCCTGGGGTGTCCGCCGGCGCCAGCAGCGTGGAGATGCCCCGCGGCCCGTCCTCGGAGGTCCGCACCATGAGGTTGTAGAAATCCGCTTCCCCGCCGTGGGTGACCCAGGCCTTCGACCCGTTGACGACGTAGTCCTCCCCCTGGCGCACCGCCCGCGTCCGCAGCGCCGCCGCGTCGGAGCCGGACCCCGCCTCCGACAGGCAGTACGCGCCGAGCAGGTTGCCGGCGAGCATCTCGGGCAGCCACCGGGTCCGCTGTTGCGCCGAGCCGTAGGCCGCCAGCGGGAAGCAGGCGAGGGTATGCACGCTGACCCCGAGGCCCACCGCGAGCCAGGCCGCGGCCAGTTCCTCGAGGACCTGCAGGTACACCTCGTACGGCTGGACACCACCGCCGTACTCCTCCGCGTACGGCAGACCCAGCAGCCCGGCCTCCCCGAGGGTGCAGAATACCTCCCGCGGGAAGTCCCCCCGTTCCTCCATCGCCGCCGCGTGCGGGGCGACTTCGCCGGCGGCCAGCTCCCGGGTCAACTCAAGAAGGGCCACGGCCTCCTCGGTGGGCAGCGCGCGCTCGACTGGCATGGCCCGAGCCTACGGGGAGGGGCTGGCAGACTGCCCTGGTGCCGACGGACCGATTGATGCTGCTCGACACGCCGTCGCTGTACTTCCGGGCCTTCCACGGCGTGCCCGAGTCGGTGCGCGCGCCCGACGGGGCGCCGGTGAACGCGGTCCGCGGGTTGCTCGACTTCCTCGCGCGGCTGATCCGCGACCACCGTCCGACCCGCATGGTGGCCGCCTTCGACGCCGACTGGCGACCCCCCTGGCGAGTGGCGGCGATCGGGTCGTACAAGACGCACCGGCTCTCGCCGGAGGGGGGCGAGACCGTGCCGGACACGCTCAGTCCCCAGGTGCCGGTGATCGAGGAGGTTCTGGACGCCGTGGGGTTGGCTCGGATCGGCGTCGCCGGGTACGAGGCCGACGACGTCATCGGGACACTCGCCGTTGCGGCCCGGGTGCCGGTGGACATCGTCACCGGGGACCGCGACCTGTTCCAGCTGGTCCGCGACGATCCCGTCGGCGCGCGAAGTCCGGCTGCGGTGCGGGTGCTCTACACCGCCGCCCGGGGGGTCGGCCGCTGCGAGGTCGTCGACGAGGGCTACGTCGCTGCCCGCTACGGCATACCCGGCCGCGCGTACGCCGACTTCGCTCTGCTGCGGGGGGACCCGAGCGACGGTCTGCCGGGGGTGCCCGGCATAGGCGAGAAGTCGGCCGCCGCGCTGGTCAACCGGTTCGGCACGGTGGCGGCGGCGATGGCGGCCCTGGACCGCGGCGAGGACGTGCCGTTCGCGGGCAAGCTGGCGGCGGCGCGGGACTACCTCTCGAGGGCACCGGTCGTCGTCCAGGTGGCCACCGACGTTCCCCTTCCGGTCTATGACGACGCGCTGCCGGCTGCCCCGCGCGATCCGACGCGGCTCGTCACGCTGGCGGACCGCTGGGCGTTGGACTCCGCGCTCAACCGGCTGCTCGCGGCGCTGGCGGCGACGTGACGAGCGGGCCCTCGGCCGCCCCTTCCACCGTGGCGGCCACCACCACTGCAAGTCCCCTCGGGCCCTTGCTGATGCTCAGCGACGGCCCGTCATACATGGCGCTGACCGGGCTGTTCATGACGCCGTTCGAGGACCACCGGTCGGCAGATCAGCCGGCGGAGTTGGCGCCGGCCGCGCTATTCTGCGAGGCCGCCGACCAGCTCGCGGCGTACTTCGCCGGCTCGCTGCGCGACTTCGACCTGCCGCTGGCGCCGCGCGGTACTGCCTTCCAGCGCCGCGTCTGGCAGGCGTTGCGAGAGATCCCCTACGGCCAGACCGTCAGCTACAGCGAGCTGGCCGCCCAGGTGGGCAACGCCCGGGCGTGCCGGGCGGTGGGCCTGGCCAACGGCCGGAATCCCATCTCGATCGTCGTGCCGTGCCACCGGGTGATCGGCGCCGACGGCACGCTGACCGGTTACGGCGGCGGGCTGGACCGCAAGCGCCGGCTGCTGGCGCTGGAGGCGGAAACCGTGGGCGCCGGCCTGAGCTACCCGACGGAGCTGTAGGCCACCACGCCCCGCCGCAGGGCCGACACCGCCGCGGTCGCGGCGCGCCGCACCGGCGGGTCGCCGACGGCGGCGACCTGGTCGAGCAGGTCGAGCAGCTGACGCACCCAGCGGACGAAGTCACCGGCAGCGAGATCAGCCTCGGTGAGCACAACGTCGAGCGGCTGCCCCGACGCCCAGCGGTACGCGGGCCAGGCGAAGCCCAGATCCGGCTCCCTCAGGAAGTCGAGGCGGTGCTCGGACTCAGCCTCGGACAGCCGTCCCCAGATCCGCACCATCGCGCCCAACGCCTCCCGGGAGCGGCCCCCCGGCAGCCGCGGCGGGGCGTCCTCGGGCTGACGCGATTCGTAGACCAGAGCGGACACGCAACCGGCGAGTTCGGCCGGCGACAGGCCCTCGAAGACCCCGCCGCGCAGGCACTCGGCGACGAGGAGGTCGGACTCGGCGTAGATGCCGGCCAGCAGTAGCCCGGCCGGCGGCACCTCCTCGCCGGCCAGGTAACCCAGGTCGCTGAGCAGCGCGCAGACCCGGTCGAACGTGCGGGCAATGGTGTTCCGCCGGCTCTCCACCCGGCGGCGCAGGGCCTCGGTGTCCCGCGTCAGCCGCGCGTGGCGCTCCGCCCACCGGACGTGGTCCTCGCGTTCGGTACATCCGTGACAGGGGTGCTGCCGCTGGGCCGCGCGCAGTCGGGCGATCTCCAGATCGTCCGGGGCGGCGCCGCGCCGGTGCGGCCGGTCGCCGATCTCGGGCAGGTCGAGGTTGCGCAGGGATGAGGCCAGGTCGCGACGGGACTGGGGGGATCGGGGGTTGAACCCCTTGGGCACCTTGACCGCACTGAGCGCGGCGACCGGGGTGGGGAAGTCAGTCGTCGAGAGCCGCTTGACCTGGCGGTCCACGGTGAGCACCGTCGGCCTGGGCCCCCCGCCGCTGTCCCCGAGGCCGGCGTCGAGGACGACCGCCAGGCCCGACCGCCGGCCGGCCGGGACCCTGATCACGTCCCCCCGCCGCAACCGCTCCAACGAGGCGGCCGCGTCGGCTCGCCGTTCCGTGGCGCCGTCCCGGGCCAGCTGCGCCTCCCGGTCGGCCAGCGCCCGACGCAGCGCCGCGTAGCCGGCAAAGTCGCCGAGGTGACAGGTCATGGCCTCGGCGTAACCGTCGAGTGCCTCCTCGTTGCGGGCGACCTGACGGGCCAGGCCGACGACCGCGCGATCGGCCTGGAACTGGGCGAAGGACGACTCGAGCAACGTGCGGGCATGCTGTCGACCCGACGTCCGCACCAGGTTTACCGCCATGTTGTAGGAGGGCCGGAAGCTGGAGCGCAGCGGATAGGTGCGGGTCGAGGCCAGCCCGGCTAGGTGCTTGGGATCGAATCCGGGCGTCCACAGCACAACCGCGTGGCCCTCGACGTCAATGCCCCGTCGACCGGCCCGGCCGGTGAGTTGGGTGTACTCCCCCGGCGTTACGTCCACGTGTGCCTCACCGTTCCACTTCACGAGGCGTTCGAGCACGACCGAGCGCGCCGGCATGTTGATCCCCAAGGCCAGGGTCTCGGTGGCGAAGACCGCCTTGACCAGGCCCAGGACGAACAACTCCTCGACCACCTCCTTGAAGGAGGGCAACATGCCGGCATGATGCGCGGCCAGACCGCGCTCCAGCCCGTCCAGCCACGCGGGGTAGCCGAGGATGTCCCGGTCCGCCGCCGGCAGGTCAGCCATCCGATGCCGGACGTGCGCCCGGATCCGGGCGCGCTCGTCGGTCGTTGTCAGCCGAAGGCCGCCCCGCAGACACTGCAGTACGGCCGCATCGCACCCGGCGCGACTGAAGATGAAGGTGATCGCCGGTAGTAGGCCCGCCCCGTCAAGGCGCCCGATGACCTCCGCCCGGCTCGGGACCCGGACCCGGCTCGGCGCCCGGCGGTCCCCGCCGCTGGAAGCCCCCCGCCGCGGCGTGCTCCGGGCACCGCGCCCCAGCCCGGAGCGGGCCAGTCTCGCATCGTCCTGGGCGAGCCGCAGCAAGGCCGGCTGGACGGCGGGCGACTCGAGCCCGGTTTCGTGTTCGAGGAACAGGTCATACAGCCGGCTGCCGGCCAGAACGTGCTGCCACAGCGGCACCGGCCGCCGTTCCTCCACCACCACCCGAGTGTGGCCCCGGACAGTGACCAGCCACTCGGCGAACTCCTCGGCATTGGACACCGTGGCGGACAGCGACACGAGCCGGACGGCGGCCGGCAGATGGATGATGACCTCTTCCCACACCGCCCCACGGAAGCGGTCGGCAAGGTAGTGCACCTCGTCCATGACCACGTAGCCGAGGCCGGCCAGGGCGGGGCTGCGGGCGTAGAGCATGTTCCGCAGCACCTCGGTGGTCATCACCACGATCGGCGCGTTGCCGTGCACCGCGTTGTCCCCCGTCAGCAGACCGACATTGGCGGCGCCGTGCCGGGCGACGAGGTCGGCGAATTTTTGGTTCGACAACGCCTTGATCGGTGTGGTGTAGAAGCACTTCGCGCCCTCGGCGAGCGCCAGGTGCACGGCGAACTCGCCGACCACGGTCTTGCCGGCCCCGGTAGGCGCGGCGACGAGTACGCCCTCGCCGTCCTCCAGGGCGCGGCAGGCGGCCAGCTGAAACTCGTCCAAGCCGAAGTCGTAGGTCGCCGCGAACGTCGAGCACCGCGGGTAGCGGCCCTGCGCTGCGCCGCGCCGCCGCGCCGCCGAGAATCGTTCGGCAGGCGACGACATAGCCTCAGGCTACGGCAGCGAGCCCTTCGGTGATCCCCCTCGACCGGGGTCGGCGACCGAGGGGTCGCCCTGTGCGTCCCGGTCCTCCTGTGGGTCCAGGACGAGCGGAGAGGCTTCCTCGTCCGGCAGACCGACGTAGAGGTCGTTGCGGGCGGCCCGGCGGTCGTGGGCGAAGGCCACGAGCAACGCGACGCCGTAGAGCAGCGTCATCGGCACAGCCATCAGCGACATCGTCAGCGGGTCCTGACTCGGAGTGACGACGGCGGCGAAGACGAAGACGCCGAAGATGATGCTGCGCCACGCACCGGCCAGGCGACGGGCGCTGAGTATGCCGGCGAAGTTGAGCAGCACGAGCAGCAACGGGAACTCGAAGGAGGCTCCGAACACCAGCAGGATGTTGGTCACGAAAGACAGGTACCGGTCGATGGCGATGAGGGGCGTCAGACCCACCTTGGATCCGAAGCCGATCAGGAAGGCCAAGGCCCGGCCGAGAGAGTAGTAGCCGAACGCCGAACCGCAGGCGAACAACACCCCGGATGTGCCGGAGAAGATCAACGCCCAGCGTCGCTCTTTCCTGTGCAGCCCCGGGGTGATGAACGCCCACAACTGGTAGAGCCAGATCGGGGCGGACAGGATCACGCCGACGATCATGGCGACGTGCAGTTGCACGGTGAACGCGCCAGTGATGCTGGTGACCGTCAGTACGCAGTCCCGACCGCCGGTGAGTCGACGCGACGCGGGTAGCTCACAGTACGGACGGGTGAGGACCTTGAAGACGCGGTCGTAGAAGACGAAGGCGACCACCATGCCGACCGCGACCGCCAGGAACGACCGGACCAGGCGGGTACGCAGCTCACGTAGGTGCTCGGCGAGCGTCATGCGGCCGGCTTCGTCGCGGGCCGTACGGAGCACGCCCGCGCGCCGCCGAACGCGCAGCATCAACGCAGCAAACCCGCCATCAACGCAGAATCAACGCGGAATCACGAGGCGCGGTCGGGCAAACTAACGGCCGTCGCGGCGGTCGCTGTCAGCGGGGGTGGGCGGGTCCAGCGGTCGACCGTCGATCAACACGTCGTTGGCCTTCGGCATCGCCTGCGGCTGCTTCTCCTGCTCTTCATCCGCCCGCAGCCCACGGGTCTCGGACTTGAAGATGCGCAGCGAACGTCCCAGCGACCGAGCAGCGTCCGGCATCTTCTTCGTGCCGAAAAGAATGAGAATGACGATCGCGATGATAATGATCTCGGGAGCGCCGATATCAGGCATAGGGCACTTCTCTCGCTCGACTGGTGGGGCAAGGCTACGCCACCGGAACCCTGTCGGGGCCGCCCATCAGCCGGGGCACTGTGGCCTGAATGCAGGGCAATGTGGCAGCCAGATCACCGAGGACCTCGCCTCTCAGGTCCGCGTGCGCCCGCCGGCGGCGACCGAGAGGGTGTCGTGGGCGGACAGCTGCAGGACGAAGTCGAGCAGATCGTCATAACTCAGCGCCGGTCCGTCGTGGGTCTCCAACGCTTCCGCCGGAATCTCCCAGACCTGGGCACGGACCCCGCCGGACATCAACAGCGAGATGATGTGGTCATCCGCCGGCTTGCGGATCTCCTCCGTACAGGCGGGACATTCGAAGCAGTAGTACGACAGCGGCGCATGGTTGCAAACGCGCAGGGTGATGTCCCGAGAGGTGAGCTCGACTTCACCACAGGTGGGGCAGGAAGCCTTGATCGTAGTCACCGGGAATCCCTCCATACTGCGCCGCGGTTCGCCGCCGCCGGTGACAGGGACGTCGGCACCAGGCCGACCCGGCTTGACTACCCGGTCAGCGCAATGGCACCCAACTGTGCTCAAACGGCGGACAAGACCGCCCGGTGGCGCACCGTGGCCGTCGTCCGGGAGGGCTATCCGCAGGAGCAGGTGGAGGAGTAGGCGGCGAGGGCGTCCCGCGCCTGTTCCCGCACCGCCACAGCCAGTTCGACCGGCCCGATTACCGTCGCCTGCTGGCCGAGACGCATCGCCAGGCGCACCAGCCAACCCGTCTCTCGGCTACGCAGCGTCACGGTCAGCCGACCGCCGCCCGACTCGGTTCTGGACTCACAGGGGTAGTAGTCGGCGACCCAGCGGGCCCGCGGCTCAAGGAGCAGAGTGACCAGTCGATCGGCCCCCGACGGAGTGAAGAGCGCGTCCGGCAGCGGCCCGACGTCGGGCGGCGGGGTCGCGGGCTCGGTCAACTCGACGATGCGGACGATCCGGTCAGTGCGGAAGGTACGGATGGCGCCCGCCCGGTGGCACCAGCCCTGCAGGTAGGTCCGCCCGGCGGTCACCAGCAGCCGCATCGGGTCCACGTCGCGATCCGTCGTCTCGTCCCGGCCGGGGACGTAGTAGGCCAGCCGGACCCGGCGGCTTCGCCGCAGGGCGCCGGCCGCCGCGGCAACGACCCCGGGTTCGGCCTCGACGGCCACCGCGACCCGACCGGCCTGCTCGGCCGCCTGGCCGGCCGCCGTCTCGATCTTGATCAGCGCGCGGCGCACCGCGTCGTCGCCCTCGGCGGCGGGCACCTCCGCGAGCGTGCGCAGGGCAACCACCAACGCCAACGCCTCGTCGGTCGTCAGCCGCAGCGGTCGCCGGATGGTGTCGGCGTTGCTCAGCGACACCGTGTTGTCGGGACCGAACCAGACTTCGATGAGGTCACCGGGAGTGTGCCCGGGCAGTCCACACATGAAGATCAGATTCAGGTCCTGGCGCAGCTGGCTGATCGAGATGCCGAAGGTACGGGCGAGGTCCGGCAGCGTGGAGGCGGGATGGGCCAGCAGGTAGGGCACCAGAGCCAGCAGCCGCTCCAGCCGACTGGAGGACGTGCTCACGTCCCGGTCCGGGCCAGCCCGCGGAGCCGTTCGACGACCGCCGCCCGGGCATCCGGCGGATCGAGCACCACGACGGCACTGCCGTGTCCTACGACCTCGTCCGCGAGAGTTCCGACGTCCCGCATCGGCACCACGATCTCCTCCCACCCGGCACCGGCCGGCAGCACCTCCTGTGCCCGCCGCCGGAGCTCGTGGCCGGCTCCGGTCCGGACCCGCAACCGCACGGGCCGCTCCGGCAGGTCCGGCACGAGCTCGCGGACCACCTCGCGCAGGTTCACCCCCGCCGGCACGGTGACACCGCCCGGGGGTCCGAGCGTCCGCACCTCGTCGGCGATGCGGGACAGCCGGAAGATCCGCCGCTCGCCGCGGTCGAGATCGTGTCCGACGACGTACCAGGCGCCGTGCCAGGAGACGACTCCCCAGGGTTCCAGCCGGCGCCGCGCCACGGGGGCGCCCGGCGCCCGGTAGCCGAAGCCGACCGGCCGGCCACGTGTGGCCGCCTCCACCAGGGGCTCGAAGCACGGCTCGACGGCGTCCACCTTCGGTTCCAGGCCGGAAAGTTGCGGGCCGTCGACGTCGATACCGGCGGCGCGCAGCTTGAGCAGGGCGCGCGAGGCGTCGGCGGCCAAACCGGCTTCTGCCCACAGCCGGGCGGCCAGGCCGACCGCTGCCGCCTCATCCGGCTCCAGGTCGACCTCGGGCAACTCGTAGTCCCGCCGGGCGATGCGGTAACCCGGCTCGTCGTCCCAGACGCTGGCACTTCCGGTTTCCAGTGGGATCCCCAGTTCGCGTAGGTCGGCCTTGTCCCGCTCGAACATCCGCCGCGCAGTGTCCTCCTCCGCGACGTCGTAACCCGGAATCGCGGAGCGAATCTGGGCGAAAGACAGCCAGCGTCGCGTGGACAGCAGCGCCAGCACCAGGTTGAGCAACCGCTCGGTCTTCGCCGCTGACATGCCGGCCACCGTAACGGCTCCCGCCGGTCGGGGCGCCAGGTTGCGGAGCAGCCTGCACCAGAAGTCCACGCCAGAAGGTTGGTGGCGCCGATGAGGTTGGCCCTCGGGAGGAGCAGCGCCCGATGGGTGTCGTGACAACTGAAGTGTGGCTTCCCAGTGAGCGTCGCGACGACGGGCCTCAAGGTAGCGGTCCGTGCTTTTCCCATTGCTCGCGGCTATCGCGTCCACACCACGGCGTGCAACGTCGTTCCGCCCGGTGTCGTCGCGCTGTAGCCGACGGCCTGCCCGCGGTCGCTGATATCGAACGCGGCCGCGGCGCCTCCTCCCGGGAGCCGCGGCAGCGCTGTCATCGTGCCGCGTTGCCAGAGGAACGCGTCGAAGTCCGTATCGCCGACGACCTGCGTTCTGTTGTTCACCCCGTACGCCTGCACAAAGGTCGCGCCGGGAAGCCGGCCGAGGTCGATGAGCACACCCCGTCGCCAGAGGAATGCCCCATGTCCGGCGAAGAAGTATCCGGTGATCTCGCCTCGGTCGTTCACGGCCTGCGCCTCGCCCGCCAGGCCCGAGGGACCGCCCAGGGGTGTGAGCGTGCCGTGCCACCACGCCACCGGTGCGGAGTCGAAGCCGTCGGTGCTCCCGCCGACGACCCGGCCCCGGTTGGTGACGTCCTGGGCCGTGGACGTGGCGTTGGGCCTGCCGAGGTCGGTCATCGATCCGCGTCGCCATGCGAAGGCGTGCAGGGCGAGGTTGCCTGGCTCGGTCGCGCTGTAGCCAACGACCTCACCGACATCGTTGATGGCCGTGGCGTAGCTGTTGTCGCCGCCAGGCAGCCTGCCGAGATCGATCACGTGCCCGTGCCGCCACAGGACGGCATGCACCTCGGCGTCGACCCGAGGGCTGGTCGTGCTGTATCCGACGATCTCGCCTCGCTCGTTGACGTCGGTTGCCGTGCTGAACCCGCCCCCGAGGGTGCCGAGATCGCCTATTCGGCGGTCCCGCCAGACGACGGCGTGACCGTTGCTCGCGCCCACCACGACTCCTTGCTCGTTGACGGCATTCGCCGTGCTGCAGCAGGTGCCGTGCAGGGTGCCGAGGTCGACCGCCCGGAGCCGCCCGGACATCGGCGCGGCGAGCGCTGTGCCAGCCGTGGCGAACATGCTCACGGCAGCAAGACCCGCCAGGGTGATGACCCGTCGACGGCCCCTCGTGACATGGCTCGACGTGTCAGTTGTGCGCTCGGTGTCCATACGTGCCTCCCCGGCATCGGGCGCGGCACCCAGGGCCGCGGTACTCACGACGGTCCGCCGCCCGGCCGGGCATGTCGAGGGGAACCCTCCCCACCGGCCGCCACGGCGGTGTCGCGGGGGCCGTCCCAGCCGAGTCAGCCTGGGCGGACCGCGGCCGGGAGCCGGTGCAGATCCGTCGCTGTCAGCTCCCCCGTGGAGATCAGCAGCGTGGCGAGCTCGTCCAGCGCCCGCGGCCCGCGCAGCCCGGGGACACCGAGCCTGGCGTAGCGCTCCCGGATGTTCTCACACCGTTTGGCCACCGTATGCGGTTGCCAGCCGATCCGGCACGCCGCCTCCCGGGCGCTGCGCGGTACCGGCGGCCCGGCCGGCCCGCGGGTCAGATAGTCCTCGAACCGGGCGGCCAACACCAGCCGATCCTGCTCGTTCAGCGGTAGCCGCAGCCGCGTACTGGTCACGTCCGGGTCATCCATCGCCCCCCGTGTCGGTGCACCCGCCAGAGCGGGGCGATCCGGCACAGCGTCCAGCGCCGGCACCCGCAGCCGCAGCAGGTACGGGCCGAACAGGCCGGTCACCCGCACCTGGGTGTGCCACTGCTGCACCGGCAGCGCAACACCCGGCGGCAGCTCCACCCGCAACCCGCGGTCACCGACCACCCGCAGCGGGGCCGAGCCGTCATTCCGCAGCCACCAGCTCTCCGCCTGGTGTCGCACGGTGCCGGCCAGCCGGGACACCCCCCGATCCTCGGCCGGCAGCACCAGCCCGCAGGCCGGTGACCGGCCGAACGTGAACGTCTCGCCAGGGTGAACCCGCCACACTCGCGACCCGTACAACACGATCAACAACACATGGCCCGCCCGCGTCAGAGCCGCAGTGTCGCACCGCCGGCGGACGTGCGCCACCACCGCACCAGCTTGGAGCACCGGCTCGGGCGGACAGATACCACCAGGCCACGCCGCCCGGGCCACAGGTCCGGAAGAGGCTACCGTCGTAAAGATCGCTTATAGCCACTACGCTCCCAGGCGTGATCACCTGGCGGGACGGCATCGTGTCGGCCGTCGGCCAGCCGTGGGCCGGCACGGTGGAGTTGCGCGTCGACACGGTGGCCGGCACCCTGCCCGCCCTGGCCTATCCGGCGCTGGTGGGCGAGCCTGCCGTCGGCGACCGGGTCCTGCTCAACACCACCGCCCTCGATCTCGGGCTGGGCACCGGCGGCTACGCGATGGTCGTCGCCGCCCCGGACCGGCTGCCGAAGGACCCCACCGGACCGGGACACCTCATGAAGGCGCGGTATACACCGTTGCAGACGCTGGTGTTGGGCGTGGACGAACCGGACTCCCCCTGGCACGACGTGCTGGCCGACGCCGACGACCTCGATGGCATGCCGGTGGTAGTGGCTGACCTGCACTCCTCGCTACCGGCAATCCTGGCCGGGTTGCGTACGGGCGCACCGCAGGCCCGCGTGGCCTACGTCATGACCGACGGCGGCGCGCTGCCGCTGGCGTTCTCCCACACGGTCGCCGGACTCCGCCGGCACGGCTGGCTGACCGGCAGCGTCACGGCCCAGCAGGCCTACGGTGGCGATCTGGAGGCGGTGACCCTGCACAGTGGCCTGCTGGCCGCCCGCCTGGTCCTGGCCGCGGATGTGGCGATCGTGACACAGGGCCCGGGGAACCTGGGCACGGACACCCGATTCGGCTTCTCCGGAGTAGCCGCCGGCGAGGCGATCAACGCAAGCGTAAGCCTGGGCGGCCGCCCGGTCGCCACCCTCCGGATCAGTACGGCTGACCCGCGGGAACGCCACCGCGGCATCTCCCACCACAGCCTCACCGCCTACGGCCGGGTTGCCTTGGCCGCCGCGGACATCGCGGTCCCCGACCTTCCCGGGATACGCGCGGCCGCCGCCCCGCTGTCGCCGCCGCACCGCCTGGTGCGCGTCCCGATCGAGGGGCTGGAGGCGGCGCTGCGGAGCGCGCCGGTCCCGCTGCAGACGATGGGACGGGACTACGACGCGGACCCGACCTACTTCCTCGCCGCAGCGGCGGGCGGGCGCCTGGCGGCCAGCATGCTCACGGGCTGACTCAGATCGAAGCTATTCACATCGAGGCTATGAGCTTCTGCACTCGCTCGTCGACGCTGCGGAACGGGTCCTTGCACAGCACGGTGCGTTGTGCCTGGTCGTTGAGCTTGAGGTGCACCCAGTCGACGGTGAAGTCCCGCCGTTTCTCCTGGGCGCGCTTGATGAACTCGCCGCGCAGCCGCGCCCGGGTGGTCTGCGGCGGAAGCGACTTCGCCTCGAAGATGGCCAGGTCCCTGCTGGCCCGCTCCACGGACCCGTTGCGCTCCAGCAGGTAGTACAGGCCCCGTCCCCGGTTCACGTCGTGGAACGCCAGGTCCAGCTGGGCGATCCTCGGGGAGGAGAGGGACAGGCCGTGCTTCGCGCTGTAGCGGTCGATGAGCGACAGCTTGGTCACCCAGTCGATCTCGCGGGCCACATCGTCGAGACTGCCGGTCTCCACCGCGGTCAGCGTGCGCCCCCACAGATCCAGCACGCGGGCCGAGATGGGGTCGGTGCCTCGACGGGACAGGAAGTCGCTGGCCTTGGCGAAGTACTCCCGCTGGATCTCCAGCGCGCTGGCCTCCCGGCCGTTGGCCAACCGCACACGTCGACGACCGGTGATGTCGTGGCTCACCTCCCGGATAGCCCGGATCGCGTTCTCCAGCGTCAGGTCGCGCATGACGACGCCGGCCTCGATCATGCGCAGCATGAGGTCGGTGGTACCGACCTTCAACAGCGTGGTGACCTCGCTCATGTTCGAGTCCCCCACGATCACGTGCAGCCGGCGAAAGCGCTCGGCATCCGCGTGCGGCTCGTCCCGGGTGTTGATGATCGGCCGGCTTCGGGTCGTGGCCGACGAGACGCTTTCCCAGATGTGCTCGGCGCGCTGGCTGACGCAGTACACGGCGCCACGGGGGGTCTGCAGCACCTTGCCCGCCCCGCAGATGATCTGCCGGGTGACGAGGAAGGGGATGAGCACGTCCGCGATCCGACTGAACTCACCATGCCGCCCCACCAGGTAGTTCTCGTGGCAGCCGTAGCTGTTACCGGCGGAGTCGGTGTTGTTCTTGAACAGGTAGATGTCCCCCTGGATGCCCTCGTCCCGGAGCCGACGTTCGGCGTCCTTGAGCAGCCCCTCCAGGATCCGCTCCCCCGCCTTGTCATGCGTGATGAGGTCGATGACCGAGTCGCACTCCGGTGTGGCGTACTCCGGATGACTGCCCACGTCGAGGTAGAGCCGGGCACCGTTGCGCAGGAAGACGTTGCTCGAACGACCCCAGGAGACCACCTTGCGGAACAGGTACCTGGCCACCTCGTCCGGGGAGAGCCGGCGCTGACCCCGGAACGTGCACGTCACGCCGTACTCGTTCTCGAGGCCG
>JADGOV010000015.1 GCA_017882785.1 Frankiaceae bacterium | reverse complement strand
AGGCGCCCGACGATCTCGCCGAGGCCCTGCGGGAGGACGCCGACGATGGGGAGACGGCCAGTCCGGCCGAGTCGGCCACCCGCCGGTTCGGGCATTCCACGGACCACCGCAGCGACCTGCCGCAGGTGGTGATCGCGATGGCCGTCACCCGGGACGGGGTGCCGGTGCGCCAACTGGACCTTCCCCGGCAACGAATCCGACACCGCGATCATCCGCCGGGTCAAGGACGACCTGGAAGGCTGGAACTTGCACCGGCTGGTCTGGGTCGCCGACCGCGGGTTCGCCTCCGCGGCGAACCGGGCCGGCGACGCTGCTCGTCGTGTCGGCAGGATCATCGTGAGAGTGACCGAACGGTCACGGAATTGCTGCTACCGGCACCCATTTGGTTTCGGTAGCGTGCCCCGACCCCCAGCCGCGCTTTCGTCCTGAGGAGTTGCAGATGCGCAAGACAGCTCTCGTCCCCGTCGTCGCCGCCATCGCGGCACTGCCGGCAGTCCCGGCATCCAGCGCGATTGCCAGCGGCGGCGGAACGACCTTGCACCTGGTAGCCACGCAAACCTCCGGCGTGAACCAGCCGCACGGTTTCTCTTTCACCGAAGTGTTGCGTAACACCAACGGCAAGAAGGTCGGCAACGACCTGGGTTCCTGCGTTAACACCTCCCGGACCACGGCCACCTGCGAGGTTGGACTCGGGCTGGACGGTGGCGTGCTGGTTGGTACCTTCGCGATCAGCGATCTCCAGCACCAGCAGGTCTTCCACGGCAGGATCGTGCAGGGCTCGGGCGCATACTCGGGCGCCACCGGGCATTTCACGGCAATCAACAGGGGCAAGACGACCCGTATCTCACTGACATATCACACGTAGTTGGTGGTGCCGCCCGTCTGCAGGGCCAGCGTAAGCAACGCGTGGTCCCGCCGCCCGCTGCGCGTGGAGCGGTCCGGTTCGGCGAGCAGGGCATCGACTTCTGCCTTGGTCAGGAACGGCACGATGCCCATTCCAGCCCGCTTCTGGGGGATGGCGAGGACCCGCTCGGAGCAGAACCGAAGATCAACAGGACGGAGGGGTCGCCGGGCCTCGGGAATGTCGGCGAAGGACTTCTTCAGGTCGAAGTAGCTAGCTGTCCCTCGCCGAGTCGGAGATCCTGCGCGGTACGTGGTCGTCAGTGCACGCACGCAAGCTGATGGTAGGGGAGTGGGCCACGCAGTGGATGGCCGCGGCGAGGCTGCGGCCGGTCCCGACGTCGCCGACCGGCGCCCACGACGGACCGGCTGTGGAGACACCGGCAGGCCTCTGACCTGCGGTCATATCCGTGCCCCCGGCAGGATTCGAACCTGCGCCACCGCCTCCGGAGGGCGGTGCTCTATCCCCTGAGCTACGGGGGCAGTCAGCCCGCATCGGCCCCAACGGGAACACGCACGCGACAGCCCAGATAGTGACATTACCAGTCGTCCGACGACCGATAGCCTCCTCTCTGTGACCGCTCGACTGCCCCGCGTGCTCGTCGTCGATGACGACCGGGTCGCCCGGCAGCTGATCGGGGTGAACCTGCAGCTGGACGACTTCGAGGTGTTCACTGCCGTCGACGGCGTGGAGTGTATGGACCGGATCCGGGTATCGCGCCCGACGTGGTCACCCTCGACGTGTGATGCCTCGACTCGACGGTTGGCAGACGGCCGTGAGACGTCGTGCTGATCCGGATCTCGCTCGGATCCCGCTCGGATCCCGATCGTTCTCCTCACTGCCCGGGCGCAGACCCTGGACCGGCTTCGTGGTGCTCGGTTGGGGATCGGGACGTATCTGACGAAACCATTCGATCCGGATGAGTTGGTGGCCACGGTCCGGGCTCGCGGCCGGCGAGAACGCCCCACTTGGGTAGCCTTGCACTGGTGACCCCCGTCGAGTTGGCCGATGCCGTCACGGCGGCGATCCGGGCGACGGTCGACGGGGGGGAGTTGAGCGTCGAGGTGCCGCAGCGGATCACCCTCGAGCGGCCCCGCCAGCGGGACCATGGCGACTACGCGACAAATGTCGCCATGCAACTCGCAAAGCCTGCCGGCCGACCGCCGCGGGACGTCGCAGATCTGCTCGCCGACCACCTGCGCAGGGCCCCCGGGGTGGCCGACGTGGCTGTGGCCGGGCCCGGTTTCCTCAATATCTGGCTGTCCGGCGGGGCGCTGGGTGCGCTCGCCGGTACGGTCGTGAGCGCCGGGGAGGGGTACGGCAGTTCCGACCGGCTCGCCGGCCAGCGGCTGAACCTGGAGTTCGTCAGCGCCAACCCGACGGGCCCACTGCACCTCGGTCACGTGCGCTGGGCCGCGGTCGGGGACGCGCTGGGCCGTCTGCTCACCTTCACCGGGGCGCAGGTGAGCCGGGAATACTACTTCAACGATGCCGGCGTGCAGATCGACCGGTATGCCGCTTCCCTCGACGCCGCCGCGCGGAGGCTGCCGACGCCGGACGACGGGTACGCCGGGGCCTACATCTCCGACATCGCGGCCGCCGTGGTCGCCGACCATCCCGGTCTGCTCGCCGAGCCGGAGGAGCAGGTCCTCGCCGTCTTCCGCCGGGACGGCCTGGCCCGCATGTTCGCGGAGATCAAGCAGAGCCTCGCCGATTTCGGCGTGGCATTCGATGTCTACTTCAGCGAGCGGAGCCTGCACGAATCGGGCGCGGTCCGCGCCGCGGTGGAGCGGATGCGCCGGCACGGTCGGGTGTACGAGGCTGACGGCGCGGTGTGGTTGCGCACCAGCGACATTGGTGACGACAAGGACCGGGTCCTGGTCAAGGCCGATGGGGAGACCACCTACTTCGCCGCCGACGTGGCGTACTACCTCGACAAGCGGGACCGCGGCTTCGACCGATGTCTCTATCTTCTGGGCTCGGACCACCACGGCTACGTCGGTCGGTTGCGGGCCACCGCCGCCGCCTACGGCGACGATCCCGAGGAGACGGTCGAGGTGTTGATCGGCCAGTTCGTCAACCTCTACCGGGGTGGCGAGCCGGTGAGGATGAGCAAGCGGGCCGGCAACGTGATCACTCTGGACGACCTGGTGGAGTCGATCGGCGTCGACGCCGCCCGCTACGCCCTTGCCCGCTCGGCCACCGACTCGATGATCGACATCGACCTGGAATTGTGGGCCCGACGGACCTCGGACAACCCGGTGTTCTACGTGCAGTACGCCCACGCCCGGCTGGCCTCCCTGCAGCGCAACGCCGCCGACCTCGGCATCCGGCGCGGGGAGTCCTACGACGCCGAGTTGCTCACCCATCCCCGCGAGGCCGATGTCCTCGGTGCGCTGGGTGAGTTTCCGCGGGTGGTGGCCAGCGCCGCCGAGCTACGGGAGCCGCATCGGGTGGCGCGCTATCTCGAGGAGTTGGCTGGGACCTACCACCGCTTCTACGACAGCTGCCGGGTTCTCCCCGTGGGATCCGAGCCACCACCCGAGGTGACTGTCGCCCGGTTGTGGCTGTGTGCGGCCACCCGGGTCGTGCTGGCCAACGGGCTGGGCCTGCTCGGCGTCAGCGCCCCGGATCGGATGTAGCCGGATGAGTCTGGACCCGGCGGTCTGGCCGGTCACGGCCGCCTGTTCCCCGGCCGGCGTCCTGGGTCTCGGCGGCGTCGGCGTGGATGAGTTGGCGGCCAGCTTCGGCACGCCCGCCCTCGTGCTCGACGAGGCCGACTTCCGCGACCGCTGTCGGCAGTGGCGCACCGCCTTCGCCGACAGCGAGGTCTATTACGCGGGTAAGGCGTTCCTGTGCTTGGCGCTCGCCCGCTGGCTGGTCGAGGAGGACCTCTCGCTGGACGTCTGCAGCGGCGGGGAGTTGTTGGTCGCCGAACGGGCCGGCTTCCCGGCCGCACGGCTGCTCTTCCATGGCAACAACAAGTCCCCGGCCGAGCTCCGTCGGGCTGTGGAGCTCGGCGTCGGCCGGATCGTCGTCGACTCCGCCGTCGAGATCGACCGCCTGGCGCGAACGGCCGCGGCCGCCGGCATCCGCCAGCGGGTGCTGATCCGGGTCACCCCGGGCGTCGAGGCGCATACCCACGAGTACGTGGCGACCGGCCAGGAAGATCAGAAGTTCGGGTTCTCGCTGGCCTCGGGCGCGGCGGCCGAAGCCGCCCGCCAGGTGCTCGCGCTGCCGTCGCTGGAGCTGGTCGGGCTGCATGCGCACATCGGCTCGCAGATCTTCGACACCTCCGGCTACCGGCTGGCCATCCGTCGGCTGGTCGCCCTGCTGGCCGATATCCGGGCCGAACACGGTAACGAACGAGGTGTGTTCGCCGAGCTCAACCTCGGCGGCGGGCTCGGCATCGCCTATACCGACGCCGACGCCCCGATGCCGGCAATGGAGCTTGCCGACGCGCTCGCCGCTGCCGTCGGCAAGGAATGCGCGGCCGTCGGCTACCCGCCGCCACGGCTGGCCGTCGAGCCGGGACGGGCGATAGTGGGCTCCAGCACGGTGACGCTCTACGAGGTGGGCACGGTCAAGGAGCTACCCGGCCTGCGGACCTACGTCAGTGTCGACGGCGGGATGAGTGACAACATCCGGACCGCGCTGTACGGGGCTCACTACACCGCGGTGCTCGCGTCCCGGGCGTCCAACGCCGATGTTCAGCTCGTGACGGTGTGCGGCAAGCACTGCGAGTCCGGCGACATCGTGGTCCGCGAGGTGGCGTTGCCCGCCGATCTGGCGCCGGGGGACCTGCTCGCCGTGCCGGGAAGCGGCGCCTACCACTACTCGATGGCCAGTACCTACAACCACGTGCCCCGCCCGCCGGTCGTCGCGGTAGCCGGGGGGCGGGCGCGCGAGATCGTGCGCCGGGAGACCGAGGACGACCTGCTCCGGCTGGATGTGGTCCCGTGAGCCCCCGGCTACCGGTCCGGCTGGCGCTGCTCGGGTGCGGCACCGTCGGCGCGGACGTGGTGCGGTTGCTCCAGTCCCATGCCGATGATCTGGCTGCTCGGGTCGGCGCGCCGTTGGAGCTCGTCGGCATCGCTGTCCGCAATCCGGCCGCCGAGCGCGACCCGGCCGTCGAGCCGGCGTTGCTCACCACCGACGCCGCAGGTCTGGTGGCCCGCGCCGATGTGGACATCGTGGTCGAGCTTATCGGGGGGATCGAGCCCGCCCGCGGGTTGCTGCTCTCGGCGCTGGGACGTGGCGTGTCGGTGGTCACCGCGAACAAGGCGTTGCTGGCCCAGGACGGCGTGACCCTGTACGAGGCTGCTGCCGGCTCCGGCGCCGACCTCTACTTCGAGGCCTCGGTCGCCGGCGCGATCCCGTTGTTGCGTCCGATGCGCGAATCGCTGGCCGGTGACCGCATCGACCGGGTACTCGGGATCGTCAACGGCACGTGCAACTACGTCCTGTCCCGGATGGACGCCACCGGCGCAGACTTCGACGAGGCGCTCAAGGAGGCCACCGCGCTCGGCTACGCCGAGGCCGATCCGACCGCGGACATCGACGGTGGCGACGCGGCGGCCAAGGCCGCGATCCTGGCCAGCATCGCCTTCCACACCCGGGTGACCGGTGCCGATGTGTACCGCGAGGGCATCGCGGAAGTCACCGCGGCGGAGATTTCCGGTGCCCAGGCGATGGGCTGCGTGGTCAAACTGCTCGCGATCGCCGAGCGCGACGTGGACGGTCTGGGTCGGGAGGGCGTGAGCGTCCGGGTCCACCCGGCGATGATTCCGCACAGCCATCCGCTGGCTGGTGTCCGGGACGCCTTCAACGCGGTCTTCATCGAGGCGGCAGCCGCCGGACCGCTGATGTTCTACGGTCGCGGCGCCGGTGGCGCGCCGACCGCCAGCGCGGTCCTCGGCGATCTGGTCGTCGCCGCGCGCAACCGGGTGAGCGGCGCGCGGGGGCCGGGCGAGTCCGCCTACGCCGACCTGCCGCTGCGGCCGATCGGTCAGTCGGTGACCAGCTACTACGTCAGCCTCGACGTGGCGGACAAGGCGGGGGTGCTGGCCACCGTCGCGCAGGTCTTCGCTGCGCACGACGTCTCCATCCGGACAGTTCGACAGGAGGGCCACAGCGACGACGCGACTCTCGTTCTCGTCACCCACACGGCGACCAACGCGGCGTTGGCGGCCACAGTCGAGGATCTCCGCGGGCTGGATACGGTCCGGGCGGTGGCCAGCGTGCTACGGGTCGAGGGCGGCTGACAGCCGGGGAGTCGCGGCCGGTGTCGCGGAGGTCGGCTTCGGCCAGCCCGTACACTCGCCCCGTGTCCCGTACCGCTGCGCCGCCGGTCGCCCCGAGTGCCGCGACGGGCACGGCGACGAGGCCCTGGCGGGGTGTCATCACCGAGTTCCGGGACCGGCTGCCACTGATCCCGGGGACGCCGGTGATCACCCTGCTGGAGGGTGGCACTCCGCTGCTGCCGGCCCCGACATTGTCGCGGCGCACCGGGTGCGAGGTCTACCTCAAGGTGGAGGGCGCCAACCCCACCGGCTCGTTCAAGGACCGGGGGATGACGGTCGCGATCAGTCAGGCCGCGCAGGAGGGCGCCCGGGCGGTGATCTGCGCGAGCACCGGGAACACCAGCGCGTCGGCGGCGGCCTACGCGGTGCGCGCCGGGATGCTCTGCGCGGTCCTCGTCCCCGCAGGGAAGATAGCCATGGGCAAGCTGGCGCAGGCGTTGGTGCACGGCGCCCGGTTGTTGCAGGTGGACGGCAACTTCGACGACTGCCTCACGGTTGCCAGGCAACTGGCCGATGACTACCCCGTCGCTCTGGTCAACTCGGTGAACGAGTACCGGATCGAGGGGCAGAAGACGGCGGCATTCGAAATCCTGGACGCCTTGGGCGGCGCGCCGGACGTGCAATGCCTCCCCGTCGGCAACGCCGGGAACATCACCGCGTACTGGAAGGGCTACAGCGAGGCCGGGACGGCCCCTCGGATGCTCGGCTACCAGGCCGCCGGCGCGGCCCCGATCGTCCGCGGCGCCCCCGTGAGCCAGCCGATGACGATCGCCACCGCCATCCGGATCGGCAATCCCGCGTCGTGGCGGCGGGCGCTGGACGCCCGGAACGCCTCCGGCGGCCTGATCACCAGTGTCACGGACAAGCTCATCCTCGAGGCCTACCGGGCGGTGGCCCGCGAGGAGGGCGTCTTCGTTGAGCCGGCATCGGCGGCCAGCGTCGCCGGGCTCCTGCAGTCGGTGGCGCTCGGTGAGGTCTCTCCTGGCCAGCGCGTGGTCTGCACGGTGACCGGCAATGGCCTCAAGGATCCGGAGTGGGCGATCTCCGGTGCGCCACCGCCACAGCGAGTGGGGGTAGATGCCGCGGCCGCCGCGGCGGCCCTCGGGCTGGTGTGAACGAGGTCACCACCGCCGGCCCTGTCAGCCAGGTCAGTGTCGCCGTACCGGCGACGAGTGCGAACCTCGGTCCGGGCTTCGATGCACTCGGCCTTGCCCTGGCTCGCTACGATCACGTGACCGTCCGCCGGACCGCGGGTGGCCTGCAGGTTTCCGTCGTCGGCGAGGGAGCGGAGGTGCTTCCCCTCGACGGGCGTCACCTCGTCGTCCGAGCCTTGCGCTGCGCGTTCGACCGGCTCGGCGGCCAGCCGGCGGGGCTTGCCGTGCACTGCCGGAACTCGATTCCGCAGGGCCGCGGCCTGGGGTCCTCGGCCGCGGCCATTGTGGCCGGAGTGATCGCTGCCCGGGCGCTGACCGGTGGCTGCGGCCCGGCTCAGTGCCCGAACGGCCCACCCGGCCCGGCGATGGACGACGCCGGTGTGCTTGCCCTCGGCACGGAGTTGGAGGGGCACCCGGACAACGTCGCGGCGTGCCTGTTCGGCGGGTTCACGTTGGCCTGGGGCGATGCCGACGGAACGCACGCCGTGCGGCTACCGGTCGCCGAGGTCACTGTGACCGCGCTCGTGCCGCCCTTCGAGGCCTCCACCGCCGCTGTCCGATGTCTCATCCCCGCGTCGGTGCCGCATCGGGACGCCACGGTCAACGCGGCTCGCGCGGCATTGCTCGTCGAGGCGCTCGGTCGCCGGCCCGAACTGTTGTTCGAGGCCACCGTGGATCGGCTCCATCAGTCCTACCGGGCCCCGGCCATGCCGGCGAGCGCGGAGTTGATGGCTCAACTGCGTGCTCGCGGCATACCGGCCGTCATCTCCGGCGCCGGGCCGACGGTGCTGGTGCTTGGCCCGCATGCCGTGGGCCTGGCCGGCCCGGCGGGTTGGCGGGCGTTCGCCTTGGAGGTGGACACGGTTGGCGCAACGGTCACAGCCCGGGAATGACAACCGACAGCCCGTCGTTCTTGCTCTTGTCGGCCTTGACAGGTTAGGCTGAACATGCATCGCCGCCTCCATGTGGATCGAGCGTGCGTCTTGCGGATCGTCATTGTCTGAGCTGGCCCTGTATCGCCACGCCTAGAGAGCGACACCGCAACTCCTGTTCCCCCCACGGCGCGGCGTCTTGTCTCACCATTTCCGCCAGCATTGGCGGACCCGGCGAATTTCGCCGGTCGCTCCCACCGCCCTCATGGGGCTGCGTCCGCGAGGACGCTCAGGGAAGGATCCCCACTTGAGCGACACCACCGAGATCCTCGAGGTGGCTACCTCGTCCGACTCCTCGGATGCCACATCGAGCGTCTCCACGACCATCGACGGCACCGAAACACCAGGCGTGGCTCCGGTCGCCCGCCGCCGACGCGCGTCCGGCTCCGGCCTGGCCGCTATGGTGCTGCCTGAGCTGCAGGCGCTCGCCGCTTCTCTCGGCATCACCGGCACCGGACGGATGCGCAAGAACCAGCTGATCGCTGCCATCGCCGAACGTCAGGGCGGCGCATCTCCCCAATCTTCTCCCCCGTCGACGACCCAGTCGGCACTACCAACCGGCAACGGGACGACCGCGACGAGATCCGCGCCGACCGAGGACGCTGCTCCGAGCGCTCCAGTGGAGCAGAACGGTCAGCGCAGGACGCGCGGTCCGGAAGAGGCGGCGGCTGAGCCGGAGACGTCCGCCGGGACCGAGTCACGGGACCGGCAGGCTGACCACCGCCAGCAGGCGGGTGACCCGGGAGGGCAGCGGTCCCGCGACGAGCGGCCCGATCGTGGCGACCACCAGGGCGACCAGCCCCGTACCGACCAGAGGCCCCCGCGTAACCGGGACGGCGGCCAGCAGCGTGACCAACGCGAGGGTCAGCACCGCGAGCGTCAGCGGGACTCTCGTGACCAGCAGCGTGACCAGCAGGGTCAGCGCGACCAGCAGCGTGACCAGCAGGGTCAGCGTGACGATGAATTCGACGGCAACGGCCGCCGCCGGCGTGGTCGCTTCCGCGAGCGCAACCGCAACCGGAACCGACCGGAGCGCTTTCCCAACAACGAGCCGGACCCGACGGTCAGCGACGACGACGTCGTGGTGCCGGTCGCCGGCATCATCGACATCCTGGACAACTACGCCTTCGTGCGGACCACCGGCTACCTGCCCGGGCCGAACGACGTGTACGTCTCACTTGCCCAGGTCCGCCGGCACGGACTGCGGAAGGGCGACGCGGTCACTGGCGCTGTCCGCCAGCCGAAGGAAGGTGAGCGCAAGGAGAAGTTCAACCCGCTGGTCCGACTGGATACCGTCAACGGCACGGAGCCGGAGCGGGCCAGGCAGCGGGTGGAGTTCAACAAGCTGACGCCGCTCTATCCACAGGAGCGGCTGCGGCTCGAGCTCGACCCGCTGGCGTTGACCACGCGGGTCATCGACCTGGTCGCGCCGATAGGGAAGGGTCAGCGCGGGCTCATCGTCTCCCCGCCCAAGGCGGGCAAGACCATGGTGCTGCAGGCCATCGCCAACGCCATCACGCGGAACAACCCCGAGTGTCACCTCATGGTGGTGCTCGTTGATGAGCGGCCTGAGGAAGTCACCGACATGCAGCGGTCGGTCAAGGGCGAGGTGATCGCTTCCACCTTCGACCGGCCGGCGGAGGACCATACCATCGTGGCCGAACTGTCCATCGAGCGAGCCAAGCGCCTCGTCGAACTCGGACACGACGTCATCGTCCTGCTGGACTCCATCACCCGCCTGGGTCGGGCGTACAACCTGGCGGCTCCGGCATCCGGGCGCATCCTTTCCGGCGGGGTGGACTCCACGGCGCTCTACCCGCCGAAGCGCTTCTTCGGCGCCGCCCGCAACATCGAGAACGGCGGCTCGCTCACCATCCTCGCCACAGCGCTGGTCGAAACCGGGTCCCGGATGGATGAGGTGATCTTCGAGGAGTTCAAGGGCACCGGCAACATGGAGCTCAAGCTCGACCGCAAGCTGGCGGACAAGCGGATCTTCCCGGCGGTGGACGTGGACGCCTCGGGGACCCGCAAGGAAGAGCTCCTGATGTCCGCGGACGAGTTGTCGATCACGTGGAAACTCCGTCGGGTGCTGCACGCCCTGGACTCCCAGCAGGCCCTGGAGTTGCTGCTTGACAAGATGAAGTCGACAAAGAGCAACGCCGAGTTCCTGCTGCAGATTCAGAAGACGCTTCCCATGCCCACGGAGTAGCTCTCGGTTATGGGCTGCGGCTTCGGCCGGAATGTCCCGCCGCCCACCGGCGTTCCTGCTGTGTCAGACCTGAGAAAGAAGAAGGAGTACGTTCGTGAAAGCCGATATTCACCCCGCCTACGGCGACACGCAGGTCAGCTGCAGCTGTGGCAACACCTTCACGACGCGCAGCACGGCCAAGAACGGCGTCATCCATGCCGAGGTCTGCTCGGCCTGTCACCCGTTCTACACCGGCAAGCAGAAGATCCTCGACGTCGGCGGCCGGGTCGAGAAGTTCCAGAGGCGGTACGGCAAGAAGGCGTAGTCTCACAGCGGCGTCGGCGTGGGTTCTGCGACCCGCGGCCGGCGCTGTTCTGCTGCCCGCACGCCGTTGCTGCCCGTCTTGGTGGAAAGGTCCGCGTTGCTCCCCGCACTCGATGAGTTCCTGGCTGAGTATGCCGACATCGAGCATCGGCTGGCGGATCCGGCGATCCACGCGGACCAGGCGCTGGCGACCCGGCTCGGTCGTCGATACGCCCACCTGTCCCCGATCGTGGCCGCCGCCCGGGCGCATGGGCGGGTAGCGGCCGACCTCGAGGTGGCGCGGACGCTGTCAGCGGAGGATGAGGAGTTCCGGGTCGAGGCACTTGCTCTGGAGGCCCGTTTGGCGGTCTGCGAGGACGAGCTCAGGCGGCTGCTGGTGACGAGGGACCCCAACGACGACAAGGACGTCATCCTGGAGGTCAAGGCCGGGGAGGGCGGCGCGGAGTCGGCACTGTTTGCCGGCGATCTGCTGCGGATGTACCTGCGGTACGCCGAACGGCAGGGCTGGAAGGCCGAGGTGCTGGACGCGGTGGAGTCCGATCTCGGCGGCTACAAGGACGTCTCTGTCGCGGTGAAGGGCCGTGGCGGCGGGGTCTGGCCACGGCTGAAGTACGAGGGCGGCGTGCACCGCGTGCAGCGGGTGCCGGTGACCGAGTCGCAGGGGCGGATCCACACCAGCGCGGCCGGGGTGTTCGTCTTTCCGGAGGCGGCCGACCTGGAGGTGTCGATCGACCCGAACGAGCTGCGGATCGACGTCTACCGGTCCTCTGGTCCGGGCGGCCAGAGCGTCAACACCACCGACTCGGCGGTCCGGATCACCCACTTGCCGACCGGCCTGGTCGTCTCCTGCCAGAACGAGAAGAGCCAGCTGCAGAACAAGGAGCAGGCGCTGCGGATCATGCGGGCCCGGCTGCTAGCCCTGGCTCAGGAGGAACAGGCCGCCCAGGAGTCCGCCCAGCGGGCCGGCCAGGTCCGGACCGTGGACCGCAGCGAGCGGGTGCGCACCTACAACTTCCCGGAGAACCGGATCTCCGACCACCGAGTGGGCTTCAAGGCCTACAACCTCGACCAGGTCCTCGACGGCGCTTTGGACGACGTGGTGCAGGCGCTCGCGGACGGTGAGGCTGCCGCCCAGGTGGCCGCGGCCCGGTGACGGAGCTGGCCGAGCTCATCCGGTCGGCCACCGAGCGGCTGAGCGCGGTCGGCGTGCCCTCGGCCCGGCACGACGCCGAGGCGCTGGCGGTGCACGTGCTCGGCGTGCCGCGCAGCCGGCTGCCGGCATTCGGGTCCCCGACCGGCGAGGAGCGCAGCGCGTACCACGTCGCGGTCGATCGGCGGGCCGCCCGCGAACCGCTGCAACACATCACCGGCCGCGCCGCTTTCCGCCATCTCGACCTGGCTGTCGGCCCGGGGGTCTTTGTGCCGAGGCCCGAGACCGAGGTCGTCATCGACTGGTGCCTGGCGGCGTTGGCCCGGGAGTCGGCAGCATCGGCGGGGGACTCGCCGGGCATCGGTCCCGCGGTCGTCGTCGACCTCTGCGCCGGCTCCGGGGCCGTTGCCCTGGCGATCGCCACCGAACGACCCGACACCGTGGTGTACGCGGTGGAGCGGGAGCCCGCCGCTTATCGCTGGCTGGAGCGCAACGTCGCTGCCAGCGGCGTGGGCGGCGGTCGAGTGCGCTGTGTGCTGGCCGACATCGCGATGCTTCCGCCGACGGTGGCCGACCTTGCCGGCACGGTCGACCTAGTGGTGAGCAACCCGCCCTACATCCCGCTGGGCAGCCGACCGTTGGACCCCGAGGTGGCCGAGCACGACCCGGCCGCCGCGCTGTGGGCAGGAGTGGACGGGCTGGACGTGATCCGCACCGTGGCGCTGGTCGCCACCGGACTGCTCCGTCCCGGTGGCGCCCTGGCGCTCGAGCACGCCGACGTCCAGGGGGCCGCGGTGCTGCGGCTGCTGATCGACGCGGGCTGGGCCAGCGTGGCCGACCATCGCGACCTGACCGGCAGGGACCGGTTCGCGACCGCAAACCGCGAGTACCGCGCGGGTGCTGAGGGAGACTGAGGACGTGGCTCGGACCTACGACTGCTCGCAGGCGCTGCAGCGGGCGGACGGGCTGCGGGAGGCGGCCGACTCCGTGGCGCACGGGCGACTTGTCGTGCTGCCCACGGACACCGTGTACGGACTGGCCGCTGACGCCTTCACCCCGGCCGCGGTGGACGTCCTGTTGGCCGCGAAGGGCCGGGGCCGGGATATGCCGGTGCCCGTCCTGGTGGATTCCCGTCGCATGCTCGACGGCGTGGTCGATGCGCTGCCGCAGAGCGGCCGCCAGTTGGCCGACTCGTTCTGGCCCGGGGCGCTCACGCTGATCGTCCGGCACTCCGCCGCGCTGGCGTGGGATCTCGGGAACAGCCGCGGCACCGTCGCGGTGCGAATGCCGCTGCATCCGGTCACGCTGGATCTGATCGCGGCGACCGGACCACTGGCCGTGTCCAGCGCCAACCGCAGCGGCGCCGCCCCGGCCACCACCGTCGAGCAGGCCCGCGAGGCCCTCGGTGAGGCCGTGGATGTCTACCTCGACGCCGGTCCGAGCGCGACCGCGGTGCCCTCCACGATCATCGACCTCACCGCCGGCACGCCGCGGGTGCTGCGCGTCGGAGCGATATCCGCCGAGGCGCTGCGCGAGGTCTGCCCCGGGGTGGAGGACCCATGAGCTCACTCGGGCCGACCCCTCGGGCGGCCCAGCGGGCTGGGGTCGCCGTAAGTGTGCTATTTGTCTGTACGGGCAACATCTGCCGGTCACCGGTGGCCGAGCGACTCTTCGCCGCCGGTCTACGGGAGCGCCTCGGTCCGGCGGCCGACGCCGTCGTCGTCGGCAGTGCCGGCACCTGGGGGTTGGAGGGGTCCACGATGGAGCCCTTCGCCGCGAGCGCCCTGCGCGAACTCGGCGGCTCGGACGCGGGTTTTCGGGCCCGCGAACTGACCGAGGACGTCGTGCACGGCGCCGACGTCGTGCTCTGCGCCACCCGCGAGCACCGCGCGTGCGCGGTGACCCTGGTGCCGCGCGTGATCGGGCGCACGTTCACCATCCTGGAATTTTCCCGGCTGTGCTCCACGGTGTCGGTGGCCGAACTGCCCGTGAGCCCACTACCGGCGCGGGCTGCGGCCCTGGTCCTGGCGGCTGCCCGAGCCCGCGGGCGCTGTCGGCCTGCCTACGCCGAGGACGACGACCTGCCCGACCCCATCGGCGCCCCGGCCTCGGTCTTCACGACCTCCGCCCGCCAGATCGCGGCCGCCCTGGCGGTCCCGCTCGATCTGCTCGCCGGGATCGCCCCGGCGTAGCTGCCGGCCCGTACGGCCCCCGAGCAACTACGCTGACATGGTTCGCGACGGGAAGGCAGCACGATGACCGAATCGACATTCTGGGGCCCCGACTTCGACGAGCTGCGGGCAGCCGACCCGGAGATCGCTGACGTGCTCGTCGGCGAGCTGGCGAGGCTCCGCCGGGGTCTGCAGCTCATCGCCAGTGAAAACTTCACCTCACCTGCCGTGTTGGCCGCGCTCGGCAGCACCTTGTCGAACAAGTACGCGGAGGGATATCCCGGCCGGCGCTACTACGGCGGGTGCGAGCAGGTTGATCGGGCGGAGGAGATCGGCATCGCGCGGGCCAAGCAACTCTTCGGCTGCGATCACGCCAATCTGCAGCCGCACTCCGGCGCGAGTGCCAATCTCGCCGCGTACGCCGCGGTCTGCATGCCGGGCGACACCGTGCTGGCGATGTCCCTGCCGCACGGTGGGCACCTCACCCACGGCAGCAAGGTGAACTTCTCCGGCAAGTGGTTCAGCGTCGTGCCCTACGGCGTGCGCGAGGACACCGAGCTGATCGACTACGACGAGGTCCGTGATCTGGCCCGCGCCCACCGCCCGAAGCTCATCATCTGCGGCGCCACCGCCTACCCGCGGCTGATCGACTTCGCGGCGTTCCGCGCGATCGCCGACGAGGTGGGCGCCGTGCTGATGGTGGACGCCGCGCACTTCATCGGGCTCGTCGCCGGCCAGGCCATTCCGAGCCCGGTGCCCTATGCCGACATCGTCACCTTCACGACGCACAAGGTGCTGCGCGGCCCGCGTGGCGGGATGGTGGTCTGCACGTCGGAGTGGGCGCAGAAGATCGACAAAGCGGTCTTCCCCTTCAGTCAGGGTGGGCCGCTGATGCACGCGGTCGCCGCGAAGGCGGTCGCGCTGAAGGAGGCCCAGCAGCCCTCCTACCAGACCTACGCCAGCCAGGTGATCGCCAACTGCCAGGCGCTCGCCGACGGCCTGGCCGCCGAGGGGCTGCGGCCGGTGGCCGGAGGCACCGACACGCACCTGACGCTGATCGACCTGCGTGAGGCCGGGGTCACCGGTCAGGAGGCCGAGCTGCGCTGCGGCGCAGCCCAGATCACCCTGAACAAGAACGCCATCCCCTACGACCCCCAGCCACCGATGGTGGCTTCGGGCATCCGGGTGGGCACGCCCTCGGTCACGACCCAGGGCATGACCGAGGGGGACATGAAGGACGTCGCCAACCTCATCGGCCGCGCTATCCGGGACGTCGACTCCTCCTCCACCGCCGAGCTCACCGCCAGTGTCGAGGCGCTCGCCGGTCGCTACCCCGCCTACCCGCGCATCTAGCCCCCCCGGCTGCCGGCGCCGGGGAGGAGACCTGTGCGGGAGTACGCGCTCATCCTGGTGGTGGTAGCCGCGGTGACCTACCTGTTGACACCGCTGGCCCGGCGGCTGGCGTTGGCCGTCGGTGCGATGGCCCCCGTACGGGACCGCGACGTGCACGCTGTCCCCACCCCACGCCTGGGTGGCCCGGCGATCTACGCCGGCCTGGCGGCAGGCATGGTGCTGGCCAGCCGGCTGCCCCACCTACAGACCACGTTCACCGACTCCCGGGTTCCGCAGGCTGTGCTGCTGGCGGGGGCGATCATCTGCGCGGTCGGGGTGGTGGATGACATCTGGGAGTTGGACGCGGTCTCCAAGCTCGCCGGCCAGACCGCGGCGGCCGGCGTGATGGTGCTCGCCGGGGTGCAGCTGAGCTACGTGCCCAACCCGCTGCACGCCCACAGCTTCATCGCCCTCGGCCAGTTCGGGGTGCCGCTGACGATCCTGCTCGTCGTGGTCACCGTCAACGCGGTCAACTTCGTCGACGGCCTCGACGGCCTCGCGGCCGGGGTGGTGGCCATCGCCAGCCTGTCCTTCCTGGCCTACTCCTACCAGTTGGCGGTGATCCACGGGTTCGACCGGCTGACTCCGCCGGCGCTTATCGCGGCCACGCTGACGGGGGCATGTCTGGGCTTTCTGCCGCACAACTTCAATCCGGCCCGGATCTTCATGGGCGATTCCGGATCGATGCTGCTCGGGCTCTTTCTCGCCGCGGCGACCACCGGCATCACGGGCCAGGTCGACCCCAGCGCCGTCCGGGGACTGGACCTCTTTCCGGCTCTGCTGCCGCTGCTGCTACCGGCAGCGGTGCTGGCGATCCCGCTGGTCGACCTGCTGTTGGCTGTCGTCCGCCGGACCCGAAGCGGCCGTTCGCCGTTCTCGCCGGACAAGATGCACCTGCACCATCGGCTGCTCGAGATCGGCCATTCCCAGACCCGGGCCGTGTTGATCATGTATCTCTGGACGGCCTTGCTGGCCTTCGGCGCGGTGGCCCTGTCCATTACCCGGCTGCCGCTGTTGGTGCTTTCCGTCGTCTCCGGCGTCGCCGTCCTGGCGGTCGTGGCCAGCAGCGTCCCGCCGTTGCGGGCCGTGCGGAGGTGAGTCCTATTCTCGACCCGTGGTGAAAGAATCCGGGCCGGAGCCCGGTGGCTCCGGGTCGGGCAGCGCGGTCGGATTCGCCACGCTGATCTTCACCGGCTCGCTCCTTGTCGGATGCATCGGGACAGGGCTCGGTCTAGGCTATCTGGTCGACCAGTGGACCCATACGACCCCCCTGTTTGTCTTTGTCGGTTTGTTCTTCGGTATCCTGGCTGCGAGCGCCGGTACGTACCGTGCCGTCCGCGATTACCTGAATCAGTGACCTCGGAGGTCCTCCTTGGCCGACAGCACCATGCTCGCCGTCGACCGTGGATACCGTCGAGCATTGCGGATGGCAGCCGTCGCTGCCGGTGTGGCGCTGCTCGGGCTCTCCCTGTCCGGGCGACCCGTGGTTGGCGGGCTGGTGGCCTTCGGTTTCCTGCTCGGCGGGTGGAACAGCCGCCGAATCCATGACTCCGCACCGAGAATCACCGGCAGCGGAGAGGTGGACCGTCGGTCGCTGACGTCCTCCGGGGCCCGCCGGCTCGGATACGTGACCTTCATCGTCATCGTGCTGGCCGTGGGTCTTCGGCCGGTCGGCTGGACCGTGGTGCTCGGGCTTGCCGGATTCCAGCTGCTGTTGGTCGCCAATACCGCCGGCCCGTTGATGCGTGAGGTGCGTGAGGGATGACGGTTCTGGCTACCGACATCGAGATCGGCACCCACATCACCAGGACGTTCGGCGGAGTGACCTTCAACGTCGATACGATCTGGTCGACCGTGTTGGCGGCGGCCATCGTCCTCGGGGTCGGCCTCTACATGGCCCGACACGCCACGAGTGGCATGCCCGGCAAGCTGCAGTTGGCGTTCGAGACCGTGGTGGACGCCGTGCGCCGCCAGGTGGAGGGCAGCGTCGGCCCGGTCGCCCCGTTCGTCGTGCCGCTCGCGGTCGCGATCTTCTTTTTCATCCTGATCAGCAACTGGCTCGGGCTCATCCCCAGCGGCCACCACCCCGAGTACCTGCCGCCACCGACCGCCGACATCAACCTCACCCTCGCACTCGCCCTGCTGGTCATCATCTGGGCCGTCGCCACCGGGATCCGCCACCGGCGTTCTGGCTATTTCAAGGGCTTTTTCAAGCCTTATTTCTTCCTTTTTCCGATCAACCTCATCGAAGAGGTGGCCAAGCCGTTTTCGCTGTCACTTCGACTCTTCGGCAACCTGTTCGCCGGCGGCGTCGTGCTGGCGCTGATAACCCTGTTCCCCTCGTTCATCGTGCCGTTCCCGAATGTGCTGTGGAAGCTCTTCGACATGGGCATCGGTCTGATCCAAGCCTTTATCTTCGCCCTGCTCACCATTCTTTACTTTGCCTTCGCCCTCGGCGAGGGTCACTAACCCGGACACTCCGCCCGCCGACCCCCACCGCACCGACATCTGACCAAGGAGAGACATGGCCGTAACCGACAGTGCCATCAAGACGGCGGGAGCCCTCGTCGGAGGCGGGCTCGCACTCGGGGGCGGCGCCATCGGCGCCGCCATCGGTGACGGCGTCGCCGGTAGCGCCCTGGTATCAGGGGTTGCCCGACAGCCGGAGGCGCAGGGCCGGCTCACGGGTCTGTTCTTCCTCACCGTCGGCCTCGTCGAGGCGGCGTACTTCATCAACCTTGCTTTGGCGCTCTTCTTCGTCTTCGTCGTCGGGAAGTAGCTCATGGCGGGCGAGCTCATGCAGGACCGGGCGTTGAACAACTTCCTGTTGCCGAATGGGACGTTCTTCGCCGAGTTCCTGCTCTTCGTGATCGTCCTGACGGTGATGTGGCGTTTCGTCCTACCACCGCTGCAGAAGGCGATGAACGATCGGCAGGCGATGATCCGGCAGCAGGTCGAGGAGGGGGCGGCCGCCAGGAAGCGCCTCGAGCAGGCGGAGCAGGAGTACCGGGCGGCGCTGGCCGAGACCCGAGCGGAGTCCACCCGCATCCGGGAGGAGGCCCGGGTCCGCGGGCAGGAGATGCTGAGCGAGTTGAAGGACAAGGCAGCGCAGGAGTACGAGTCGATGTCGGCCTCGAACGAGGCCCGGCTGGCGGCTGAGCGATCCTCGATCCTGGCCACGCTGCGGCCGCAGATCGGCGAACTCGCCGGTGACCTGGCCGGGCGCATCGTCGGTGAGCCCCTGGGGGACTCCGCGGCTCGGGCCTCGACGGTCGGCGGCTTCCTCGACCGTCTGGGGGAGCGCGGGGAGCACCCGGAACGGTCAGCGACACCGCCGGACGGAGCGACCCGGTGATCGAGTTTCTGTTCGAGGTGCTGGCGTTCTGTGCCGTGCTGTACATCCTCCGGCGATACGTGTGGAGTGGTGGACTGAATCTGCGCAAAGCGATGGCGAAGCAGCAGCAGGTCATCGCGGACGAGATCGAGGAGAGCCACGCGGCCCACGAGCAGCTCGTGAACGCCGAACAGGAGTACCGGAAGGCGCTCGCCGAAGCCAAGGCAGAGTCCGCGCAGATCCAGGCGGAGGCTCGTGACGAGGGGGAGCAGATCGTCGCCGAACTCAAGGCCAGAGCCCACGAGGAATACCAGCGATTGTCGGCGATGAACGAAGGGCGGCTGGCGGCCGAGCGGCAGTCGGTGGTGTCCGCGCTGCGCGCGGAGATCGGCCGGCTCACCCTTGACCTCGCCGAACTCCTGGTCGCCGAGTCACTGCGGGACAATGCCCGCCAGCGGCGCGTCGTGGATCGCTTCCTCGCGGACCTGAGTGCGGACCTGAGTGCGGATCGCACCGGAACGGACGCCGCTGTGGGTGCGCCCGTCGAGCGGGCGGGACGGGCGCGCTGATGCTGCAGGGAGCCAGCCGCGAGGCCAGCACTGTCCTCGATCAACGGCTCGAGGAGGTCCTCGACAGCCTGCCCGACGCCACCAGCGGGTGGCGACTTTCCGACCAGCTTGCCGAGGTGACGAGCCTGCTCGACCGGGAGCTCGCGCTGCGCCGGACACTGGCCGATCCGTCGATCGCGGGAGCCGCAAAGGCCCGGCTGGCCGCGGACCTGTTCGGCAAGCAGCTGGACGGGACGACCCTGGACCTCGTCCAGGCATGTGTGTCGGCTCGGTGGTCGCACCCGATCGACGTTGTCGACGCCCTCGAGTCGCTGTCCGCGTCGGCGGGATTCGCCTCCGCGGAGCGGGACGGGGTGCTCGATGAGGTGGAGGACGAGCTTTTCCGGTTCACCCGTCTCCTCGACCGCGAGGACGACCTCTACGCCGCGCTGGCCGCCCCCGCGCTGCCGGCGGAGCGCAAGACCGAGGTCGTCCGGGCCCTGCTGCGCGGCAAGGCGCAGGATGTCACTATCGCCATGGTGGTCCGGGCGGCCACGACCCGCCGGGCGCGCACCCTGGACCGGGCGTTGGAGGAATACCTCCGACTCGCGGCCGCCCGACGGGCCCGACTGGTGGCCACGGTGACCACCGGCGCGCGACTGGACGACGCCCAGACCGAACGGCTGCGGCAGACGCTGCAGCGCCTCTATCGGCACGACCTGAAGCTGCAGATCGAGGTCGACCCGACGCTGGTCGGGGGCGTCGTCGTCCGGGTCGGCGACGAAGTGATCGACGGCACGATCGCGCACCGGGTGGCCCAGGCACGTCGCCGGCTTGCCGGCTGACCATGTTGAGTAACACTGCGAGGAGAAGCTGATGACGGAACTCACCATCCGGCCAGAGGAGGTCCGCAGCGCGCTGGAGCGCTTCGTGACCTCCTACGACGCGGAGACCACCCGCGAAGAGGTTGGGCGGGTCATCGACACCGGCGACGGCATTGCCCGCGTCGAGGGCCTGCCGTCGGCCATGACGAACGAGCTCCTCGAGTTCGAAGGCGGCGTGGTGGGCCTGGCCCTCAACCTCGACGCCCGGGAGATCGGCTGTGTCATCCTCGGGGACTCCCAGCACATCGAGGAGGGCCAGGAGGTCAGGCGCACCCGGGAGGTGCTGTCAGTACCGGTGGGCGACGCGTTCCTCGGCCGGGTCGTCGACCCGCTCGGGCGGCCTCTGGACGGCAAGGGTGACATCGTCACCACCGAGCGCCGCATCCTCGAGCTCCAGGCGCCGGGCGTCGTCCAGCGCCAACCCGTCACCGAGCCTTTGCAGACCGGCATCAAGGCCATCGACGGCATGATCCCGATCGGCCGAGGCCAGCGGGAGTTGATCATCGGAGACCGGCAGACCGGCAAGAGCGCGGTGGCCATCGACACGATCATCAACCAGCGGGACAACTGGGCCAGCGGGGATCCCGGCCAGCAGGTCAAGTGCATCTACGTGGCGATCGGGCAGAAGGGTTCGACGATCCGCGGCATCCAGGGAGTCCTGGAGGACACCGGCGCGATGGACTACACCACCATCGTGGCCGCGCCGGCCAGCTACCCGGCAGCCTTCAAGTACCTCGCACCGTATTCCGGCTCCTCCATCGGCCAGCACTGGATGTACAACGGCCAGCACGTGCTCATCGTCTTCGACGACCTGTCCAAGCAGGCCGAGGCCTACCGCAACATCTCCCTGCTGCTGCGCCGCCCAGCTGGCCGTGAGGCCTACCCGGGTGACGTCTTCTACCTGCACTCCCGGCTGCTGGAACGGTGCGCGAAGCTCTCTGACGAACTCGGTGGTGGGTCGATGACCGGGCTGCCGCTGATCGAGACCAAGGGCAACGACGTCTCTGCCTACATCCCGACGAATGTCATCTCGATCACCGACGGTCAGATCTTCCTGGAGACCGACCTGTTCAACTCCGGGGTCCGCCCGGCCATCAACGTCGGCATCTCCGTCTCCCGGGTCGGTGGCAACGCCCAGATCAAGGCGATGAAGACTGTGGCCGGCCGGCTCCGCCTGGACCTCGCGCAGTTCCGCGAGCTGGAGGCGTTCTCCGCTTTCGGGTCTGACCTGGACAAGGCGTCCAAGGCCCAGCTCGAGCGTGGGCAACGGCTGGTCGAGCTGCTCAAGCAGCCGCAGTACTCCCCGTTCCCCGTCGAGCAGCAGGTGGTGTCGCTCTGGGCTGGCACCAGCGGTGCGGTCGACGACATCCCGACGGCCGACATCCGCCGCTTCGAGCGCGACTTCCTCGACTACCTCACGCGGTCCCACCAGGGGATCTACGACACGATCCTGCAGACCGGCAAGCTGGAGGACTCCACGGTGGAGGGCCTGCAGGCCGCTGTCGCAGAGTTCAAGAAGCGTTTCGAGAGTCATGGGACTCACCCGGGCACGGAGGCGCCGGCCGACGCCCTGGACGCCGAGGCCGAAGGTCACGAGGCGATCGTGGCCTACCGCAAGCCGCCGGAGAAGCCCGCCGAAGCGGCGTCAGCCGGGAAGTCCTGACGAATGGGTGCTGCCCTCCGCGTCTACCGACGGCGGATCCGATCCGTCCAGTCGACGAGAAAGATCACCCGGGCGATGGAACTCATCGCCGCCTCGCGCATCGTCAAGGCGCAGAACCGGGTCACCGCCTCCAAGCCCTACGCGGAGGCGATCACCGCAGTGGTTTCCGCGGTTGCCAGCCAGACCGCGGTTGCCCATCCGCTGACCACTCCCCGGGACAATCCGCGCAGAGCCGCTGTCCTGCTCGTCAGCAGCGACCGCGGGCTGGCCGGCGCCTACAGCGCCAGCGTGCTGCGCATGGGTGAGGAACTCAACGCCCTGCTGCGTAGCGAGGGCAAGGAGCCGATCGCCTATCTCACCGGGCGCAAGGCTGCGAGCTACTACCGTTTCCGGGGGCGGGAGATTGCCGGGCAATGGACCGGGTTCTCCGAGGAACCGACGTTCGAGGCCGCCAAGGAGGCTGCCGAGGAACTCATCGCGGCGTTCGTTCGCGGGTCGGACAATGAAGTGGCGGGCGTCGATGAGATCCACATCGTCTACACGGAGTATGTCTCGGCCCTGACCCAGCGGCCCGTGGCCAAGCGCGTGCTGCCGCTGGCGGTGGAGTACACCGAGGAGGCGCCGCCATCAGGGCCGCTGCCGCTGTATGAGTTCGAGCCCTCGGGAGAGGGCGTCCTGGACGCCCTGCTGCCCCGATACGTGATCAGCAGGTTCTACGCGGCGATGCTGGAATCGGCGGCGTCGGAGCAGGCGGCACGTCGGCGGGCCATGAAGGCGGCGACCGACAACGCGGACGAGCTTGTCAAGGCGCTGACCCGCGCCGCCAACTCGGCCCGGCAGGCTGAGATCACCCAAGAAATCATGGAGATCGTCGGTGGCGCCGAGGCGCTGTCGTCGGACGGGAGTCGGGACTGATGAGCGCAACCCTTGAGCGGCCGCTGGACGGTGGGACCCACCACGCCGGTGGCCGCATCCTGCGGGTGGTCGGACCGGTGGTCGACGTGGAGTTCCCACCCGATGCCATGCCGGAACTCTTCAACGCACTCACCGTCGAGCGGATGCTCGGCGAGGACAAGGCCACGCTGACCCTGGAGGTTGCCCAGCACATCGGGGACAACGCCGTCCGGGCCATCTCCATGCAGCCGACCGACGGCCTGGTCCGCGGCGCTCCGGTCACCGACTCCGGGTCCGCGATCACCGTTCCGGTGGGGGACGCGACCAAGGGCCACGTCTTCAACGTGTTGGGGCAGCCGCTGGACGTGCCGAGTGTGAGTGCGGAGATCCGCTGGCCGATCCACCGGCCCTCACCGCCGTATGACCAGCTCGAAGCCAAGACGCAGATGTTCGAGACCGGCATCAAGGTCATCGACCTGCTCGCGCCCTACGTGCAGGGTGGCAAGATCGGCATGTTCGGCGGGGCCGGCGTCGGCAAGACCGTCGTCATCCAGGAGATGATCTACCGGGTGGCGGAGAACTTCGGCGGCGTCTCGGTGTTCGCCGGCGTCGGGGAGCGGACCCGCGAGGGTAACGACCTGTTCCTGGAGATGACCGAGTCCGGCGTCATCGACAAGACCGCGTTGGTGTTCGGTCAGATGGACGAGCCGCCGGGCACCCGGCTGCGGGTCGCGCTCGCGGCGCTCACGATGGCGGAGTACTTCCGCGACGAGCAGGAGCAGGACGTGCTGCTGTTCATCGACAACATCTTCCGCTTCACCCAGGCCGGTTCCGAGGTGTCCACGCTGCTCGGTCGGATGCCCTCCGCGGTCGGCTACCAGCCGACGCTGGCCGACGAGATGGGTGAGCTACAGGAGCGGATCACCTCTACCCGGGGTCACTCGATCACCTCGCTGCAGGCTATCTACGTACCGGCTGACGACATCACCGACCCGGCGCCGCACACGACGTTCGCCCACCTGGACGCCACGACCGTGCTGTCCCGGGCGATCTCGGAGTTGGGCATCTACCCGGCGGTGGACCCGTTGGACTCGACCTCCCGGATCCTGGACCCGCGCTACGTCGGCGAGGAGCACTACGCGGTCGCCGCCCGGGTGAAGGAGATCCTGCAGCGCTACAAGGACCTGCAGGACATCATCGCGATCCTCGGCATCGATGAGCTGTCCGAGGAGGACCGGGTGCTCGTCGGGCGGGCGCGGCGTATCCAGCGCTTCCTCTCCCAGCCGTTCTACGTCGCCGAGCAGTTCACTGGCATCCAGGGGGAAACGGTCCCCTTGGAGGAGACGGTGGCTTCGTTCCGGGCCCTCTGTGACGGTGACTTCGATCACCTGCCCGAGCAGGCTTTCTTCCTCTGCGGCGGCATCAGCCAGGTGGAGGAGAAGGCCAAGCACCTCGAGGGGTGAGTGAGTCAGGTGAGCCAGGGGGCCCGGTCCGTATCCCGAGGCGACCAAGCGGAGATGACGAAGCGGAGATGTCGTGGCGGAGTTGCATGTAGCACTGGTTTCCCCGGACCGCGCGCTGTGGGCCGGGGAAGCGACAATGCTGATCGCGCGGACCACCGATGGCGAACTCGGCGTCCTGCCCGGCCACATCTCGTTACTCGGTGAGCTCGTGGAATCGCCGGTGCGGGTGAAGCGTGCCGGTGAGTCCGACCTGGTCGCCACCGTCCACGGTGGTTTCCTCTCCGTGACCCGCGACAACGTCATCGTGCTGGCGGACCGACTGGAGGTGGCCGAAGAGGGCACTGCCCGGTCCGCGGCGCGTCCGGCTGTCGGCGAGACCCTCTAGCCGGCTTCGCCGGACCGGAGCACGCGGTGGCCGTCCTGGACTTTCTCGGGGTTGCGGTACTGCTGGCCGCCGTCTTCCTGGGCGGGGTCGCGCTGCGTCGGCTGTTGCTCAGCCGTCGGGGGGGCACGGTGGATGTCTCGGTGCGGCTGCGAGCCCGCCGGCAGGGATACGGCTGGGCGCTCGGCGTCGCCCGATACGACGGCGACTCTCTGCTGTGGTACCGGCTGTTCAGCCTGTCGCCGCGACCGCGCCGGGCGGTGGCCCGACACGGATTGAGCGTGGTCGTGCGGCGCAGCCCGACCGGCACCGAGGCGCTGAGCCTGCTCGCCGGCTCGGTGGTGGTGGAATGTCGGACCACCGACGGCCCGGTCGAACTCGCCATGAGTGAGGCCGCCTACCCAGGTTTCCTGTCCTGGCTGGAGGCCACCCCGGCCCTCGGCTCCGATCTGCTCTGAACGGCTACTTCAGCCGGCCGAGGGGTTGGCGTTCGCCGCCGGCTGCCAGAGGACGTCGCCCTCGGGGTTGGCCACCCGGGACAGGATGAACAACAGGTCCGAGAGCCGGTTGAGGTACTGGGCCGGGAGGATGCTCGTCGCCTCCGGCTCCACGGCCAGCAGTGCCCAGGTGGACCGCTCAGCCCGGCGGGCGAGCGTACGAGCCACATGCAGCAGGGCGGCGCCGGACGTACCACCTGGGAGCAGGAAGCTGTTGAGCGGACTCAGCCTCCCGTTGTACCGGTCACAGGCCTGCTCCAGCCGTTCGACGTGATCGGCGGTGACGCGCAGCGGCGACCACTTCGGTGCCGCTACCACCGGCGTGCACAGGTCCGCGCCGACGTCGAACAGGTCGTTCTGGATCGACCGCACCAGCGTGCCGACCTCCTCGGGCAGCTGGCCCAGCGCGACCGCCACACCGAGCGCGGCGTTGGTCTCGTCCACGTCCGCGTAGGCGGTGATCCGCGGGTCCGTCTTGGCCACCCGGCTCATGTCGCCGAGCGCGGTGGTTCCGTCGTCGCCGGTCTTGGTGTAGATCCGGGTCAGGTGGACAGTCGACCGCTCCCGGTGCCGCGGCTGCCCCCCCGCCTGTTCCGCCTGATCCGTTGAGCGCTCGTGCGACACGCCGTCCGTCATGGGGCCCAGCCTATGGGCCGTCCGGCTGACTACGCTGGCCCGGATGGAGCGGTTCCGGGTGGTCGGCGGGACCCGGCTCGCCGGCGACGTGTCGGTGAGCGGGGCCAAGAACAGCGTGCTCAAGCTGATGGCGGCCGCCCTCCTGGCCGAGGGCACGACGACGCTGCGCAACGTTCCCCGGATCCTTGACGTCGACATCATGAGCGAGCTGCTCCGCAGGCTGGGCTGTACGGTGACCGGAGCCGCGCCAGAGTTGTCCATTGCCGTGCCGGCCCGCCCCGGCCACGAGGCGGACTACGACCTCGTCCGACGCATGCGGGCATCCATCTGCGTTCTCGGCCCGCTGCTCGCCCGCTGCGGGGAGGTGAAAGTCGCTCAACCGGGCGGGGACAACATCGGCTCCCGCGGCCTCGACATGCATGTCGGCGGGTTGACCAAGATGGGCGCGGCCGTCGAGGTCGAGCACGGGTTTCTCATCGCCCGCGCCCCCCGGTTGGCCGGGGCGACCGTTTGGTTGGACTTCCCCAGCGTCGGCGCCACCGAGAACCTGCTCATGGCCGCGGCCCTGGCCAAAGGCACCACGGTCATCGACAACGCCGCCCGGGAGCCGGAGATCATCGACCTGGCGGCGATGTTGCGGGCGATGGGGGCCCAGATCTCGGGCGCCGGCAGCTCGACCGTGGAGGTCGAGGGCGTCGAGGGACTCTCGCCGACGGAGCACATCACGGTCCCGGACCGCATCGTGGCCGGTACCTACGGCATCGCGGCGGCGGTCACCGGAGGCGACGTCCGGGTGCGCGGAGCCATTGCCGCGCACCTGGACATCGCCCTGGACAAGCTGGTCACCAGCGGGGCGCACGTCGAGGTGTTCCCCGACGGCTTCAGAGTGGTGATGAACCGCCGACCACGATCGGTGGACGTCGTGACGCTGCCCTATCCGGGCTTCCCGACCGACCTGCAGCCGGCGATCGTCGTGCTCGACGCGGTCAGCGACGGCACGGCCATGGTGACCGAGAACGTCTTCGAGGCCCGTTTCATGTTCCTCGACGAGCTGTCCCGACTTGGCGCCGAGATTCGTGCCGACGGCCATCACGCCATCGTCCGCGGCCGTGAGCGGCTCTCCGGGGCACCCGTACGGGCCACCGACATCAGGGCTGGCGCTGGCCTGGTGTTGGCCGGGCTCGTGGCCGAGGGTGAGACGACGGTGAGCAACGTCGGGCATGTCGACCGCGGGTACCAGTACTTCGCGGAGTCCCTGAACCGGCTCGGTGCCAAGGTCACCCGAGAGCCCGACCCCGACGTGTAGCTCGTGCCGGGCGGTGCGGAGTCCGGGCCGTCCCGGCATTCACCCGGAGTCATTCACCCGGAGTCATTCACTCGGAGTCAGTAGCGCCCGAGCGCGGGGCTCGTCGGCGGCAAACACCAGGACGATGAGGCCCCCCGCGGGTCCGGGGGCGAGCGTGGTACGGATTCCGTGCTGACCCAACAACCCACGAAGCCCCGCGGCGGCGGCGGAATCCGGCACGGTGGTGACCGGGACCAGCAGCCCGAAGTCGGTCGGTCCGGTTCTTGGGGTGGGCGGCGGCGCTGCGTCGCTGTAGATCCAGCGCAGGATCAGGGCCAGCACGCCGACCGCGGCCATCGCCAGCGCCGGCCCGATCAGGTATGAGGAACGGACGAGCATCGAGACCCTCCTCCCGATTGCCCCAGTCTCGCACTGGTTGACCGCCGGCTAGCCTGGAAACCCCGACCGCCCGGCTTGTCGCGCCCGTCGTAGTCTAGATCCGTGACGAGACTTGCCATCATCGGCGCCGGCCTCATGGGATCCGGCATCGCCCAGGTAGCGGCTCAAGCCGGCTACGACGTGACGCTTCGGGACGTGGACGACGCACCGCTGAAGCGGGCCAAGGACTCGATCGCGGCCTCCTACGCCCGAGTGGTCAAGAAGGGCACGTTGGCCGACGCCGACGCCGACGCCGCGCTGGCCCGGATCGTCACCACCACCGATCTTGAAGCAGTCGCCGACGCCGACGTCGTGGTCGAGGCCATCTTTGAGAATCTGCAGGCCAAGCATGACGTGTTTCGGGTACTGGATCGGATCTGCGGCGCTGAAGCGGTCCTGGCCACCAACACCAGCGCCCTGCCGATCACCGAGATCGCGGCGGCGACCAGCCGCCCCGAGTCGGTGGTCGGCACGCACTTCTTTTCCCCGGTACCGATGATGAAGCTCTGCGAGCTGGTCCGGGGTCACCGCACCAGCGACGCCACTGTGGCCAAGGCGCGGTCCTTTGCCGAGGACATCGGCAAGACCTGCACCGTGGTGAACCGGGATGTCGCCGGCTTCGTGACCACTCGCCTGATCGTCGCTCTGTGCATGGAGGCGGCCAAGCTGGTCGAGTCCGGTGTGGCCACCTCCGAGGACGTCGACACGGCCTGCAAGCTCGGTTTCGGGCACGCGATGGGCCCGATGGCCACGATGGATCTCACGGGCATCGACATCATGGTCAACGCCGCCCGCAACGTCTACACCGACTCCCAGGACTCGAAGTTCTTCCCGCCCGAGACGCTGATCCGGATGGTCACCGCCGGGGACCTCGGCCGGAAGAGCGGACGGGGCTGGTATCGCTACGACAGCTGACACGAGCCGTCCGCGACCCGCCCGGACAGGGCTGTCCGGGTGCCACCATCTGGGCCGAGAGGGTGGTTTACCACAAGAGTAGAAGTGGACGCCTTCCCGCCGCCTACCCTGGTGTCACCGGGGGTGGGCCGAGTGGCCCGGTCGGGGGGAGGGCGTCGTGAGTGCTCTCATGGCCGAGCCGGGTCAGACCGTCGTGCTACGCGGACGCGTCGATGTCAGTACAGTCGCCAACGTCCGTCACATCCTGCACGACGCCGTGGATCTCGGAATCGGCGAGTTGCTCGTCGACGTCTCCGGGGTGGAGATGCTCGACGCGACCGGGCTCGGCGTGCTGGTCGGCACCCATCGGAGGGCACTGCAGTCCGGCCGGCGACTCGTCCTGTGCAATGTGCCGCCACGGTTGTCCAGGCTGCTGTTCCGGACCCGGTTGCACCGGGTCCTGCAGATGAGGACTGCACCCGTCGCCGTCGGCTGAGCCGGACCGCAGCGAACGGGTTGTTCCTTGAGCGCTAGGCGTCGGGGATCCGACGCCCTGATGTCGGGAGTGGGCCCACGGGTAGAGTTCGGTTCATGAGCGAGCGCGCACAGCGCGACAAGCCATGGCTGATGCGAACCTACGCCGGTCACTCCTCGGCGCGGGAGTCCAACCTGCTCTACCGCAACAACCTGGCCAAGGGTCAGACCGGCCTCTCCGTCGCCTTCGACCTACCCACCCAGACGGGCTATGACCCGGACGCGGACCTGGCTCGGGGTGAGGTCGGCAAGGTCGGCGTCCCGGTGTCCCACGTGGGAGACATGCGGGCCTTGCTGGCGGGCATCCCGCTCGGCGAGATGAACACGTCCATGACGATCAACGCGCCGGCGATGTGGCTGTTCGCGCTCTACCAGGTCGCCGCGCAGGAGCAGGGCGTCGATCCGGGTGACCTGGGCGGCACTACCCAGAACGACATCATCAAGGAGTACCTCTCCCGCGGCACCTACGTCTTTCCGCCCGCCGCGTCGCTGCGGTTGACCACCGACATGATCGCCTACACGGTCACGACGGTGCCGAAGTGGAATCCCATCAATATCTGCAGCTACCACCTGCAGGAGGCCGGGGCGACCCCGGTGCAGGAGATCGCTTTCGCGATGTGCACCGCGATCGCTGTGCTCGACGCGGTCCGGGACTCCGGTCAGGTACCGGCGGAGCGCTTCGGCGAGGTGGTCGCGCGGATCTCCTTCTTCGTCAACGCAGGGGTCCGGTTCGTTGAGGAAATGTGCAAGATGCGGGCGTTCGTCCGGCTCTGGGACGACCTGACCAGCGAACGCTACGGCGTCACCGATCCAGCCCAACGACGATTCCGTTACGGCGTGCAGGTGAACTCCCTCGGCCTCACCGAGGCGCAACCGGAGAACAACGTCTACCGGATCCTTCTTGAGATGTTGGCCGTCACCCTGTCCAAGGGGGCCCGCGCCCGCGCTGTGCAATTGCCGGCGTGGAACGAGGCGCTCGGTCTGCCCCGCCCGTGGGATCAGCAGTGGTCGATCCGGATGCAACAGATCCTCGCATTCGAGTCCGACCTGCTGGAGTACGACGACCTCTTCGAGGGCTCCGCCGTGGTCGATCGGCGGGTGTCCGAGCTCGTCGAGGAGGCTCAGGCCGAGATCAACCGGGTGCTTGACCTCGGTGGTGCCGTCGCCGGGGTGGAGAGCTCCTACATGAAGACGGCGCTGGTCACCTCCCACGCCGAGCGGCGTCGCCGGATCGAGGCCGGCGAGGAGATCGTCGTCGGTGTCAACCGCTGGGTTGAGTCGGAGCCCAACCCACTGCTGGTCGATCTCGACGCCGCCATCCAGACGGTGGACCCAGCCGTGGAGCAGTCGGCCATCGAGGCCATCCAGGCCTGGCGGGCCGGTCGGGACCCGGCTGCGGTTGACGACGCGCTGCGGAGCCTGCGGGACGCGGCAAAGACCGAGATCAATCTTATGCCGGCCACTCTGGCATGCGCCCGCGTGGGTGTGACCACCGGTGAATGGACGTCCACGCTGCGGGAGGTGTTCGGCGAGTACCGCGCGCCGACCGGAGTCAGCGGGGTGGCCGTGGGCGGTGGCGGTGAGGAGCTGGAGGCGGTCCGACTGGCTGTCGACCTCACCGGTCGAGAGATCGGTCGCCACCTTCGGCTGTTGGTGGGCAAGCCAGGGCTCGACGGGCATTCCAACGGGGCCGAGCAGATCGCCGTCCGGGCCCGGGACGCCGGTTTCGAGGTGGTCTACCAAGGCATCCGACTGACCCCCGCGGAGATCGTGGCCGCCGCCATCGCGGAGGACGTGCACTGCGTCGGCCTGTCGGTGCTCTCCGGGTCGCACATGTCGCTGGTGCCCGATGTCCTGAGCGGTCTGCGCGGGGCCGGGCTCGATGACGTGCCGGTGGTAGTGGGCGGCATCATCCCCGGTGCGGACGCGGCGGCGCTGGAGGCTCTGGGTGTGGCGGCGGTGTTCACGCCGAAGGACTTCTCGATCATCGACATCCTGCGCCGGATCGTCGACGTCATCCGCGGCGCCCAGGGGCTGGCACCGCTGAGCTGACCGACACATGACGGCTGGACCTCGGTGTCCCGATGCGACACCATCGCGGGAGAACATCGTGGGAGGACCATGGCGGGAGGAGTGATGCGGGTGCAAGGGGAGACGCCCGAAGTCGGCCCCAATGCCGAGGGCTATGCCGATGCTGATGCCGAATCTGAGGCCTCGGCCGAGGTCGTGGTCCGCCCCAGTTCGGCCGACGTGCTGCGGGTGCGGCCGCGGCAGCGGATGTGGTCGGCCACGGTGGAAACGGTGCGTAGGCGGCTGCCTGAGTTGCGCAGAGGCACCGCGGCGACCGTGTCAGCGTCGGCGGTCGCCACAGTGGGGACCGGTCTCGCGGTGGCCGCGTTCCGGATGGCCCGTACCGGAGCCGGAGCGAGCAGGCAGATGTCGGGCCCCGTGGTCGTGCAGGTTCACCACCACCTCGTCCAGCATCACGTCGTCCATCACGTCGTGCACCACGTCGTGCACCAGACCGTCCTCCACAGCGTGCAGCGGGAAGTGCCGGTGCGGGGCTACTGGACCTGATCCCCGTACCAGACGGAGCTCGCGCTGGTCAGCAAGGTCGGTGTGCGTCGCGGCGTGCGCGTCTTCTTCTCCCTCCTGTTCGATGGATGACGAGGCGCGGCGTGTCCTTGACGGTCGCGTCGGCTGACCGGGCCGCGTCCGGCGGGTGAAGAAAAGGCTGAGAATGTCCACGCGAGGATGCCTAGCCCGGTCGGGTAGGCCCCGACGTGGGGCAGAATGGAGGGACCGGAGGGGAGTATCCCCGTAAGCCCCCGTCGTCATCACGGCACGCGGTCACGGACGCTCGGTCCGACATCGTGAGCCCGGCTGGGACGCCACGTCAGCCGTGGCGGGAGAGACCTCCGGCGCACGACACGCTGTCGTCCGCCGGAAGGAACCGCCGATGCACGTCCCATTGTGGGGATGGGCGCTGTTCCTGGTGGCCATCGTCGGCTGTTTCCGAATCGACTTGGCGTTCGGCCACCGCGGCGACCAACCCGTTACGCTGCGTGAGGCCGCGATATGGAGTGGGATCTGGGCCGCCGTCGGTCTGGCTTTCACCGGCGTTGTCGCCGCGGTTGCCGGCGCCGAGTCGGCAGGTGAGTACCTGGCGGGCTTTCTCATCGAGAAGAGCCTGTCGGTGGACAACGTCTTCGCCTTTGCGATGATCTTCGGCTACTTCGCGGTGCCCGCGGCCGCGCAGCACCGGGCGCTGCTCTACGGCGTCCTCGGCGCGCTGGTGCTCCGCGGGGCGTTCATCGCCGCCGGTGCCTCCCTGCTCGCGGCGTTCCACTGGACGATCTGGGTGCTTGGCGCGGTGCTCGTCGGGACAGGCATCCGGATGGCGGTGCACGACGGTGGCGAGGTGCACCCCGAGCGCAACCCAGTGCTTCGGCTGCTCCGTCGCGTCGTGCCGATGCGCGCGGACTACGTGGGTGACCGGCTCTGGTCGGGTCGGGCGGCCACGCCGTTGCTCGGGGTCCTCGTCGCGGTGGCCACCACCGACGTCCTGTTCGCGGTCGATTCCGTGCCCGCCGTCTTCGCCGTGACCCGCGACACCTTCGTCGTCTTCGCGGCGAATGCCTTCTCTGTGCTGGGCCTGCGCCCGATGTACTTCCTGCTGGCCGGCGCCATGGAGCGGTTCGGCAAGCTCAAGTACGGCCTGTCCGCCGTCCTGGTCTTCGTCGGCGCCAAGATGCTGCTTGCCGACGTCCTCTACGTGTCCGTGTGGGTGTCGCTGCTGGTGATCGCCGTACTGCTCGGTGTCTCGGTGCTCGCCTCGCTGCGCAACGCCCGACCCATCAGTTCAACCCCGGAAAGGAACGGCGCCGCCATGTCGGCTCCCCCGTCCACCCCGTCCACGACCGATCCAGCCGTGGGAGGACCCGCGCCGGTCCGCGGCCGGCTGCAGATCCGGTTCCACGTCAGCGTCGTGGTCGCCGTCGGCCTGATCTCTGTTCTGCTCGGCAGCTCGGTGCTACCTCGCTCCGTGCCCGGTCTCAGTGGCATCAGCTACGCGGTCGCCGCTGTGCTCGGGGCCGCCCTCTTCCTCGCCTCGGTCGTCGCGCACGAACTGGCGCACGCGCTACTGGCTCGGCGCAACGGCGTGCCGGTTACCGGCGTGACCCTGTGGGCTCTCGGCGGTAGCACGGAACTGGCGGGTGAACCCGCTACGCCGGGCGCGCAGTTCCGCATCGCCGGCGTCGGTCCGTTGGTCAGCGCCGTGATCGGGCTCGTGTTGGTGGCGTTGGCGCTGGTGTCCTCGGGACTGCTGTCCGCCGTGCTCGGGTGGACCGGTGTCACCAATGGCGTCCTGGCCGTGTTCAATGTGCTGCCGGGCGCTCCGCTCGACGGTGGTCGTCTCGTCGCGGCCGGTGTGTGGAAACGCACAGGGGACCGCGCTCGCGGCACCGCCGCCGCCGCGAAGGCCGGCCGACTGGTCGGACTGCTGGTGCTCGCCGCCGGCGCCGTGGAGGCCGTCCTGGGCTCGGTGGCCGGGGGCCTGTGGCTGATGCTGATCGGCTGGTTCCTGACCGCCACTGCCCGGATGGAGGGCGTACGTGTGCAGGTCAGCGGTGCCCTGCACGGCCTGCAGGCGGACGCGGTGATGACCCCCGGAGCCGCCGCCCCTGGCTGGCTGACCGTGGAGACCTTCCTGGAGCGCGTGGTCCAGCCCACCCGGGCCACCGTCTTCGCGCTGTCGGCGTTTGACGGCTCCCCAGCCGGTGTGGTTTCACTCCCGCAACTCACGGCGGTGCCGCTGGAGCAGCGATCCGCCGTCCGCACGCTGGCCGTGGCCACCCCGATCAGCGCTCTCGGCACGGTGAAACCCACCGACCTGGCCGATGACCTGCCTGCGCGGATGGGCGCCGGCGCGGTGCTCGTCGTCGCCGACGGCGCGGTCGTCGGCCTGATCACGCCCAACGAGCTGTCACGGGCGGTCGCGCTGCGGCCGCCGTCAACGAAGGGAGAAGTGCGCGAGTGAACAACCCGGTACTGACCACGGATGGTCGCGAGCAGCTCGGCCAGCGGCTCACCAGGCTCCGCGAGGAGGTGCTGCCGGAGCTGCTGGAGGCGTTTCGCGACCGGCATCGGGACGGCGAGGCCGTCATCGAGTACGAGCGGGTGCTGATCGAAGCCCACCGGTTGGAGGTGCTACTCGCCTCGGCCGGCCGGCTGGAGGACCGCCCGGACGACCCGGCTGTCGTGGAGCTCGGGGATCTGGTCACCCTGGAGCTTGCCGGCGGCGACATCGAACGGTTCCTCATCGTGGACCCGCTCGAGGCCGCCCTGGACGAGTTGCGGATCTCGGCAGACTCCCCATTGGCGCGGGCGGTGCTCGGCCTTCGTGTCGGGGACGAGGCGGAGGTGAACGGTCCCGCCAGCCGGTACACCTGCCGGGTGCTGGGCGCCACCCGACCGGTGGCGTCCCAGCCGAGCGCGCCCTAGCCTGATGCGGTGCGGCTCGTCATCGCTCGCTGCTCGGTGGACTACGTGGGTCGGCTCACCGCGCACCTGCCGTCCGCGATCCGCCTGCTCATGGTCAAGGCTGACGGCTCGCTCTCGGTCCACGCCGACGATCGGGCGTACAAGCCGCTGAACTGGATGAGCCCGCCCTGCAGGATCACCGAGGCACCCGGGCGCTGGACCGTGACCAACCGCGCGGGCGAGCAGCTGCTCATCACCATCGAGGAGGTGCTGCACGACGCTCGTCACGATCTCGGCGCCGAACCCGGCCTGGCCAAGGACGGCGTGGAGGCCCAGCTGCAGTCGCTGCTCGCGGAGCACTGCCACCTGCTCGGCGCCGAGGTCACCCTGCTACGACGGGAGTATCCCACCGCCATCGGGCCGATCGACCTGCTCTGCCGACGTCAGGGCGGCGGCACACTTGCGGTGGAGGTGAAGCGTCGGGGGGAGATTGCCGGCGTCGAACAGCTGAGCCGCTACCTCTCATTGCTGGAACGTGATCCGTTGCTGATCCCGGTAGGTGGTGTCCTGGCCGCCCAGGAGTTCACCCCGCAGGCCCGGGTGCTCGCCGGGGACCGGGACATCGACTGTCTCAGCCTGGACTACGACCAGCTTCGGGGGCTGGCACCGGCGACACCAACGCTGTTCTAGCAAGATCCCCGGCGTTCTCCGGCCCCGCAGCGACGGCTGCGCGGCGCACCGCGGCCGCGGTGACGGCCAGTGCGAGCAAGGTCAGCGGCCACCCCATCACGATGCGCACCACCGCCAACCAGCCGGGTTGCCCGGACAGGTAGAGCGCGCCCTGAACGCCGACCCGGGCCAGGAAGACGCCCGCCCACAGCGCGGTCGTCGCAACGGCGACCCGCCCAGGAGGGACGGGCCGGCCCAGGGCGTGGCCGAACACGGCGACCAGTGGGCGGCGGATGAGGATGGAGCCGAGGAACACGCAGCCGTAGGTCGCGTTGACTGCGATGCCCGGCAGGAAGAAGCCCGCCGCCGTGCCCAGGCGCACTGCCACGAAGGCGGACACCGCGACCCCGATGAAGCCGGAGAGGGTGTATCGCAGCGACTCCCGGCGCAGTAGGCGCACCACGGCCAGCACCGCCGCGACGCCGACCGCGGCCACGACGGCGGCCCGCAGGCTGGCGAGCGCGGCCACCGGCACGAAGACCAGGGTCGGCAGGCTCGAGTCGATCAGACCCCGGACCCCGCCGATCGCCTCCGCCAGCGGCGTCAGCCCCTCCGGCGGCGTCGGGGCACCCACTGCTGGCCCCCCGTCTGGCCGCACGCCGCCCCCCACGCAAGCCAGCGTACGGCGGAAACCGGGGGGTGGGAGACTGGCACCAGCATGAGGGGGATCAGCATCAGAGGGATCAGCACCAGGAGGCGACTGTGGCACGGGATCTGGACAGAATCGGCATCGTCGGGCTGGGCACGATGGGGTCCGGCATCGCCGAGGTACTAGCCCGAAGCGGCCACACGGTCGTCGGCGTGGAGGTGGACGCGAGCGCGGCGGCCCACGCCAGCCGGCACATCGAGCAGTCGCTGGCCCGAGGCGTGGAGCGCGGTCGGTTCGACGAGTCGGAGAAGTCCCAGATCCTCGGGCGGATCTCGGTGTCCGCCGATCTCGCCTCGGTCGCCGGCTGCGAGCTGGTCATCGAGGCCATTCCCGAGCGGTTGGACCTGAAGAAGAAGCTCTTCGCCCAGCTTGACCGGATCTGCGCCGAGGAGACCATCCTGGCGACGGACACCTCCGCGCTGTCGGTCACCGAGTTGGCGGTGTCGACGTCCCGACCCAGTCGGGTGATCGGCATCCACGTGTTCAACCCCGCGGCGGTGATGAACTACGTCGAGGTCGTCCGCACGGTGGTGACCGACCCTTCGGTGGTCGCCGACATCCACGGGCTTTGCCAGCAACTGGGTAAGACCGATGTGACCGTGGGGGACAAGGCGGGCTTCGTCGCCAACGCGCTGTTGTTCGGCTACCTCAACCACGCGGTCACGTTGTGGGAGAACCGGTATGCGACCCGTGAGGACATCGACGCCGCGATGCGGTACGGGTGCGGCTTGCCGATGGGGCCGCTCGCCCTGCTCGACCTCATCGGCCTCGACTCTGCGTTCGAGATCCTCGACACGATGTACCACCAGACCCGCGACCACCTGCACGCCCCGGCGCCCGTCCTCAAGCAGTTGGTCACCGCCGGTTTCCTCGGTCGCAAGCGCGGCCGCGGTTTCTACACCTACGCCGAACCGGAGTCCAACGTCGTCGTCGAGGACGCACTGACGCCCCGGTCGCGGTTGCCGTGGGACATCGAGCCCAAGCCCGTGCAGCGCCTCGGCGTCGTCGGCACCGGCACGATGGCCACCGGCACCATCGAGGTGGCGGCCCGCTCGGGCTACGACGTGGTGTTCCGCGCCCGCAGTGACAATAAGGGCGCGACCGTGATCGCCAATCTGGACCGATCGATGGAGCGGGCGGTGCAGCGTGGGCGGATGAGTGAGCAGGAGAAATCCGCCGCCTTGGCCCGGATCACGCCGACCACGGAGTTGGACGACCTGGCCGATGTTGACCTGGTCATCGAGGCAGCGGTGGAGGAGTTGTCCATCAAGCGTGCGCTGTTCAGTGCGCTCGACGAGGTGCTCAAGCCAGGGGCGATCATCACCACCATCACCTCCAGCCTGCCGATCATCGACTGCGCGGTGGCCACCAACCGGCCGGCCGACGTGCTCGGGCTGCACCTGTTCAACCCGGCGCCGGTGATGAAGCTCGTGGAGATTGTGCCCACCATCTCCACCTCGCACGAGGCCACCGCCACAGCCTTCGACGTCGCGCTGCGGATGGGCAAACACCCCGTGCGGGCGCACGACACCGCGGGCTTCATCGTCAACCGACTGCTGTTCCCCTACCTCAACGACGCGGTGAAGATGCTCGAGGCGCACTACGCCACCGTGGATGACATCGACGCGGCGATGAAGGGCGGCTGCGGATACCCGATGGGACCGTTCGAGCTGCTCGACGTGGTCGGCCTCGACGTGTCGCTGGCCATCCAGCAGACGCTCTACCGGGAGTTCCGTGAGCCCGGGTTCGCCCCGGCGCCGCTGCTGGAGCACTTGGTCACTGCCGGTTACCTCGGGCGGAAGACCGGTCGCGGCTTCAGGGACTACCTGCACCACAAGTGAGGGGGCGGGTCGGGTCGAGCAGCGTCCGCACGGCGAAGGGGTCCGTGCGGCTGCCGCCGGCACCGCAGACCGAGGGCACCCCCGCGAGGGCCGGCCAGCCGATCCGCGCGATGAGCGTACTGCCTGCTCGGCGGCGCTCGGTGACGCTGCACACCGCTGACGGTTTGGCGTTGCAGGGCACCCTTGCGGTGCCTCTGGACCGACCTCCCGTCGGCACCATCCTCTGCCTGCACCCCTTGCCCACCCATGGCGGTTCGCTGGACAGTCACCTTCTCCGGAAGGCGGACTGGCGGTTGCCGGCCCTCGCCGGCCTCGCCGTCGTGCGACTCAACACTCGTGGCACCTGCGGCAGCCAGGGCGTCTTCGACCGCGGCGAATCCGAGAAATGGGATCTCGCCGCCGGACTTGACCTCGTGGAGGCGGAGAACCTGCCGGCGCCGTGGCTGGTCGGTTGGTCCTTCGGCTCGGAGCTCGTGCTGCTGCACGGTGCGGACGATCCGGGCGTGACCGGCGCCATTCTGGTCTCACCGCCGTTACGCCGTGCGGGCGACGAGGCGCTCGCGGCGTGGGCGGCAAGCGGCACGCCGTTGGTCGCGCTCATCCCGGAGTGCGATGACTACCTGCAGCCACCCGCCGCCCGTGTCCGCTTCGGCCGCGTGCCGCAGGCCGAGCTTGTCGCGGTGGGGGGCGCCAGGCACCTGTGGGTCGGTGAGGCCTCGGTACGCCGCGTGTTGGGCGAGATCGTCACCCGGGTGGCGCCCGGAGTCACCCTTCCTCTCCCGACTGTCTGGCTCCCGACGATGGGGAAGGAGCGCGGATGACCGCGTTCGGGGCACTTGCCGGAAAGAACGCCCTGGTCACCGGAGCCTCCCGGGGCATCGGTCGGGCGGTGGCCGGCGGCTTCGCCGAGGCCGGGGCCCGGGTCGCTCTCGTGGCCCGATCCGCGGACGCCTTGGCCGCCCTGAGTGCGGACATCGAGGACGGTGGCGGCCGGGCGCTGCCGCTGACCTGTGATGTCACCGATCCCGTCGCCGTACGATCGATGATCGACGCGGCAGTCGCCGAGCTGGGTTCGTTGGACGTGGTGGTGAACAACGCTGGTGGGACCGCGTTCATGGTGCCGTTCGCCGATCTCCGCTTCGCCGGTTGGGAGAAGGTGATGCGGCTCAACGTGGACTCCATGGTGCACGTGATCCAGGCTGTGGCGCCGCACCTGCTGGAGCGCCGCACCGGATCGGTGATCAATGTGGCCTCTGTCGCCGGCCTCGGCGGGACGCCGGGGCTCACTCCCTACGGCGCGTCCAAGGCGGCGGTGATCTCCCTCACCCGCTCACTCGCGATGGAGTGGGGACGGGGCGGGGTGCGGGTCAACGCGCTCTGCCCGGGCTGGACGGCCACCGACCTCAACCGCAACCTGTGGGAGGACGAAAGGGTCAGCGCCAGCATGATGGCCGACGTGCCGTTGGGCCGGTGGGCGCAGCCGGGCGAGATGGTCGGCGCCGCAGTGTTCCTCGCCAGCGACGCCTCCTCCTACGTGACTGGCCAGACGCTGGTCGTGGACGGCGGCCTGACCGCCGGCTGAGGGCGAATCGCCCAACCGGTACGGTGCCTCCATGAGCGTGGAGCTCTACCACCGGGACACCGGGCAGGGACTGCCGGTCGTTCTGTTGCACGCTTTCCCGGTGTCCTCGGCCATGTGGTTGTCGCAGCGGGAGGCGTTGGCCCCCGCCTACCGGGTCATCACCCCCGACCAGCGGGGGTTCGGCGGCTCGCCGCTCGGCGCCGACGACCCCGACCTGGGTCTGGCCGCCGATGATGTGGTCGCCCTGCTCGACGCGAAGAACATCGACTCGGCGGTGATCGGTGGACTGTCGATGGGCGGCTACGTGGCGATGGCGCTGCTGCGGCGGCATCCACAGCGCGTGCGCGCTCTCGTGCTGGCCGACACCAAGGCCGGCGCCGACCCGGAGCCGGCCCGGGCCAACCGGCATCGGATCGCGGCGGCGGTGGAGGCTGACGAGCGGTCCAGCCTGCTGCTCGAGGAGGTTCTGCCCACCCTCGTCGGGCCGACTACGGTCGCGACCCGGCCGATGGTGCACGGTCGGATCCGGGCCATGGTGCAGTCCGCGCCCGCAGCGGCCGTCGCGTGGGCGCAGCGCGCCATGGCGGCCCGACCGGACAGCCTGGACACGCTGCGGGCGGCCACCGTACCTGCGCTGATCATCGTTGGTGAGGAGGACACGCTGTCTCCGTCGACGGAGGCCGAGGTCATGACCGCGGCGATCGGAGAGGCCCGGCTGGTCCGGATACCGGCCGCTGGTCACCTCACCGCCGTCGAAGCTCCCGAGCCGTTCAACACCGCCCTGCTGAGCTTTCTCGACCGGCTGGGCTGACCGGCTACTCGCTGACCGACTCCTGGATCGGCTCCGTGCGCTGGTCGGGCATGGCGGAGGAATCGTCGGTCGGATCTCCGGCCGCCGCGTTCTCCGCGGCCTCTGCGAGATCGACGGTGCCGCTCATGACCGCCGCGAAGCGTTCCCGCACCCGGGCCAGCTCGGCTCGGATCGCGTCGCGCTGGCGGGTCATCGCCTCCACCTGGCGCTGCGCGGCGCCCGTGGTCTCCGCCGCGTGGCGGCGAGCGTCGCTGATCACCCGCTGAGCCTCCTGTTGGGCCTGGGCCAGGATGGCTTCGGACTGTTGCTGAGCAGTCCGGCGTTCCTGCTGGGCCGCGTCGCGGGCAGCGGCGTGCTCGGCGAGCAACTCCTGGCGGGTCTCCTCGGCCTCCTCCCGGCCGCCCTGCCGTAGCACGTCGGCCTCTTCCTCGGCCAGGCTGAGGATGGCGGTGACCCGCTCCCCTAGTGCCTCGAAGGTCGGCTTCCCGCGGGCGAGTTCCGCTGCTGCCTTCTCGGCCTGTCGCCGAGCGGCGGTGGCGTCCTGCTCGGTCCGCCGCAGGGTCTCTGTGACAGCCTGGAGATCACGATCGGCAGCGCCGAGTTGTTCTTCCAGCCAGCTCACCTGGCGGTCGACCTGCCCGCGGTCGTAGCCGCGCAGCACGATATCGAAGCCGGGTTGCACACCGTCGGAGTCCAGCGGAAGCACCGTGTTCCCTGCGTCGTTCGTCATACCTGGCAGAGTGCCACGTCCCAGCCAGAAAATTACACGTTACGGAACCGGTTGATGGCCTCGATGTGCCGGGCCCGCATCTCATCGTTTCGTACGCCGAGCCCTTCGCTGGGAGATAGGCACAAAACGCCCACCTTGCCCTGGTGGAGGTTGCGGTGCACGTCGTATGCCGCTTGCCCGGTGTCGTCGAGAGCGTAGACACCGGAGAGCGTCGGATGGATCTTCCCACGCGAGATCAGCGCGTTGGCCTGCCATGCCTCCCGATAGTTGGCGAAGTGCGAACCGATGATCCTTTTGAGATTCATCCAGAGGTAGCGGTTGTCGAACTCGTGGTGGTAGCCGCTGGTCGAGGCGCAGGTCACGATGGTGCCGCCGCGACGAGCGACATAGACACTCGCGCCGAAGGTCTCCCGGCCAGGATGCTCAAAGACGATGTCCGCGTCGTCCCCGCCGGTGAGTTCCCGGATCCGCTTCCCGAGCCGCTGCCATTCCTTGGGGTCCTGGGTGGTCTCGTCCTTCCAGAAGCGGTAGCCGTCGCCCGTCTTCTCCGACCGGTCAATGATCAGCTCAGCGCCCATCCGTCGGCACATCTCGGCCTTGTCCGGGCTGCTCACGACGCACACCGGGGTGGCGCCACCGTTGAGTGCGAACTGGGTGGCGTAGGACCCCAGGCCGCCGCTGGCCCCCCAGATCAGCACCACGTCGCCCTGCTTCATGCCGGCGCCGTTGCGGGACACGAGCTGCCGGTACGCGGTGGAGTTCACCAGCCCCGGACAGGCCGCCTCCTCCCAGGTCAGGTGGTCCGGCTTGGGCATGAGCTGGTTGGACTTGACCAGCGCCAACTGCGCCAGCCCGCCGAAGTTGGTCTCGAAGCCCCAGATCCGCTGCTCCGGGTCCAGCATCGTGTCGTTGTGGCCGTCATGGGCTTCCAGTTCCACGGACAGGCAGTGCGCGACGACCTCATCGCCCGGACGCCACACGTGCACCCCCGGTCCGGTCCGCAGCACGACGCCGGCGAGGTCGGACCCCACCACGTGGTAGGGCAGGTTGTGGCGCGCGGCCAGTGGCGAGATCTTCGCGTAGCGGGAGAGGAAGGAGAAGGTCGAGACGGGCTCGAAGATGGACGTCCAGACCGTGTTGTAGTTGATCGCGCTGGCCATCACCGCCACCAGGGCCTCGCCCGGACCGAGGTCGGGCACCGGCACGTCGTCCAGGTGCAGCGATTGGCGCGGGTCCTTGTCCCGACTGGCCATCCCGTCGAACATGGTGGCCTCGTCCTTGTGGACGGTGATCCCCTGGTAGGTCTCCGGAATCCTCAGCTCGGCGAACTCGTCGCTGCCTGTGTCTCCGGCCAGGATCGCCTCGAGAATCTCTTTCACAACTTGCCTCCGCCTCGCGCGTGGACGAACGTGACGCTACTCGCCAGGAGACCCCTGCGCGTCAGGGCCGTCGGGCCCAGCCGTCGCGGGGACTGTGTCCCCATGGCCTGCCTGTTCTCCATACCTGTTCTCGGTGCCTGTTCTGGTGCCCGTTCCTGGTGTCTGTTACGTGTGTCCCCCCGTGGCCGGCGCCGGCTCGACCAACTCGACCAGCACGCCGCCGGCGTCTTTCGGGTGCAGGAAGTTCACCCGGGAGCCGGCCGTGCCGGACTTCGGTACCTCGTAGACCAGCCGAACCCCGGCCGCCCGCAACCGGTCGCACTCGGCGTCGATGTCGTCGGTGGTGTAGGCGATCTGCTGGATGCCCGGGCCGCTACGAGCCAGGAACTTGCCGATGGGCGAGTCCTCCCGAAGCGGCGCGAGAAGCTGGATGCAGGAGCCGGAGTCGGCGACCGCCAGCATCGCCTCTCGAACTCCCTGCTCCTCGTTTACCTCGGTGTGCACGCAGCGAAAACCGAATGCCCGTTCGTAGAAGGCGATGGCGTCCTCGAGGTCCCGAACGGCGATTCCCACGTGGTCGATGCGAGTCAGCACAACGGTATCGTGACAAACAGCGTCTCGACCGTTTCAAGGAGGCTCCCATGGCTGGATCCGTGCTGGTTGCCGGTGCCCGGACACCGATCGGCAAGCTGTTGGGTGGACTGGCCGGTTTCCAGGCCGTCGACCTGGGTGGGATGGCTGTCGCGGCCGCGCTGGAGCGGGCCGGGATCACCGGTGACCAGGTGGACTACGTCATCCTCGGCCAGGTGCTGCAGGCCGGCGCCGGGCAGAATCCGGCCCGCCAGGCCGCGCTCAAGGGTGGGGTGCCGATGACCGTCCCCGCGCTGACGGTCAACAAGGTCTGCCTCTCCGGGCTGGACGCGATCGCGCTGGCCGACCAGCTCATCGCCGCCGGCGAGTTCGACGTCGTGGTGGCCGGCGGGATGGAGTCGATGACCAACGGGCCGCACCTGCTGGCCGGTGCCCGGAAGGGCTACAAGTACGGCAACGGCACGCTGCTGGACTCAACCGCCCACGACGGGCTCTTCTGCGCCTTCGACCA
>JADGOV010000123.1 GCA_017882785.1 Frankiaceae bacterium | reverse complement strand
GCCTGCTCCGGGGCAGTCGTCGCCACCGTCGGCGTGCTGCTCCTGATTGACCCGAAGCAAGCAGCCGCGCCACCAGGATGGCCATAATTTGCAGCGGCCACCGGCCGCGACGTCGTAGGTGCTGCCGCTGCGACGACGTCGAAGTCTTCGCCCACACGCAAGCCCAAGGACTCGAGGCGGAGTGGTTCCAAGCCCCACCGGAACAGCAACAGCCCGAAAAGCCGTCGTGCGCGGGTAGTAGCGGCCTGCCACTCGGCGCTGCCGAGGGGAGTGCTGGGCTGCTTGGGTCGGAGGAAACCACCGTGGAGGGCATCGGCATACCTGCGGACGCATATCTCGCCGCCAGCGTGTGGAGGCTCGCCAACAACCCATTTCGCCTCGTGGTGGCTCGACCCGGGCGCCGAACAGCATCCCCCCGCATCGCCGTCGAGGAGGGTGTTGATGCGCAGCGGGGCGAAGGGAGTCCGGCCGGGATTGGCTGCGGCTGCCGCGCCTACATGAGCGCGGGAGAGGTCTCTCACGGGATGCTGCTGCTCGTCCTGATGGCCGTCGCCACTTCGGTGATTTCGGCGCACTGGGGGCGTGGGCCGCCACCAAGGGGGCTGACGGCTGCCGCCATCGGGTCGCGGCGGCGGCTGGAAACGGTGTCCTCGGCCGACTCGCCGCCGTGCACCTGGAGCTGCGTCGGCAGCTGGGCGCGATGGGCGCTTACCTCTTCGTGCTCCTGGCCGGTCTGGCCGCGGTGGTCGCGGTTTGCTGGCCGCTGGGCCGACTGGCCAGGCGGTCGCTGCCGTTAGACGAGTCCGTCTTCCGTTACTTCTCCACCCACCAGTCACCGACGATGACCTCGGCCATGGGCGTGCTCACGCAAATGGGCAACCGCTGGCTGGTCAAGGACGTCGTTGTCGTGGCGATGGTGATCCTCGGCATGCTGTGGCGGCGCCACTGGTGGGTGCCGGCCGTGGTCTTGACCACCAGCTATGCCGCGGAGAAGTCCCTGCAGGACATCCTCGGCAAGGTTGTCGACCGCGGCCACCCGCCGACGGGCCTGGGCACGTACCCCTCGGGTGGCTGCGCGCGGCTGATCGCCGTCTACGGCGTGGTGTGGCTGCTGGTGCTGCTGCCCTCGAGGGGCCATCCCCGACCTCGTCGCCGCATCGTCGGGGCCGGGTGGATGGTGCTCGGCGTGGCCGCCGCCATGGAGGGCTTCTCCCGTATCTACCTGCTCAAGCACTGGTCCAGCGACGTGGTCGGGGGCTGGGTCTTCGGTGTGCTGCTGCTCGGGGTGATCGCCGCCGCCACGGCTGCGCTGCCCCGGCCCACCGGGGCGGCGCAGCCGGCGCTGCCGCCACAGGACCAGCCCACAACAGGGCGGCGGCCTCCGCGTGACTGACCTCGGACTTGCGGGGCCAGCAACGGTCAGAGCCAATGTCACCAGAGAGTCCTTTGCCGATCATGCTCGGACGTGCTGGCCCGTCAGCGGCTATCCCGCGCCGACCACTTGACAGTGCCCCGTTCCGCCCATCAGGGCGGCAGCGCATGGCCGGTCGCTGGCGGCGGAGGCGACTCAGCTCGCTCCTCCCGCCACTCAATTCCAGTGCGGGGTGCCAGGATATTTCACCGGAATATATCGAGTAGCGACGCTGAGGCATCCCCACAGGCACGGCGTTGTCGAACTTTATCCAGCCCTTACCAAACGTTCACCGACTTCACCATTGCTGCTCTCTAGCATGGCTACATCGAGATGGCTACGTTCACTATCTGCCCTGGCGCGGATGCACCCACCCGGTGCCGCCCGTCCGGCCCCGGCTGTCGGTTGGCACCACCGCAACCAGCCCGCCGGCGAGCAGGCCAGGACACTGCCCTCGAGTCCCGCACCCAAAGCCGCCATCTTCCGCTACCCGAGCACCTGTTGCAGCACCAAGCCGCTGGCCCCGAGCCAAACTGGGGTCTTTGTACGCCCTCGACACCAGCCGCCGATCCGCCCCGAGGGGAGCGCCGCAAAGGCACGTTCAGAGCCAAGGAAAGCAGGACAGAAGGGCAAAGGATTCTTCGATGAAGTGGTACACGGTTGCGGAGATCGACGTGACCGATCCAAGCTGGGTCCGGGAGTACGTCACAAACGTCACCGAAATGGTCGAGCGGGCCGGCGGCCGGTTTCTGGCGCGGACGACGACGGTCGAGAAGCTGGAAGGCGACCGCATCCCGCCGCAGGTGTTTCTGATCGTCGAATGGCCGTCCCGCCAGCTATCGGACGCTTTCTACGCCAGCGCGGAGTACCAGCCCTACCGGAAACGCCGCCTCGCGGGCGCCCGCAACGAGACCGTCGTCGTCGCCGGCGACGACCTCAACGGCGTCGCCGTCGGGCTGAAACGACCGCGACAGAAGAAAGGCCGCCCCCCGATCGGTGCCACTGCTGCACCGCTCGGCCCAACGATAAGGGGGACAGGGTGGAGGCATCTCGCGTCCGGAGGCCACGGCCGTATTCCGGCGCGCTTGGCTGCACGAGGTCGACAACTGCGAGCTTATGCACGAGGACGGTGGGCGGCCCGCCGCGTACGCCTGCCTTCACCGGGACCGCCGCCTCAGCTACCCAAGCGTGGGACTCCGAGCCGCCGGCCGGCCGAGGCACTGGTCTGGTCGGATACCCCGCTTCACTCCCCGGGTCTTCGACCGGTGCCACCCGGTTGAGGATCGCCTTGGACCCGGGAATGGAACATCCGGATCATGACTCAGAGCCGCCGTATGTCAACAGTCCTCAAGTCTGGTCGTACATGCTCGCCGAGCCGCGTCAGCGCGAAGCTAATCAGTGGCCGGTTATCGCCGGCACTCGTGAGGGCAAAGGCATCCTCCAGGCATAGCGCGGTGCGTGTTCGGCCAGATGTAACACGGCGTCACCCCCCAGATTCCGGTCCGACAGGCGCGCATCGGCGGGGCGTCCCGAGTTCCGTACCGAACCTCGGGTGATCCGCCCGGATCAGCAGCTGGCGTGGCTGTCGATGTGACCCAGGGTTGGCTCGGAAGAGCACCAACAGCCGGGCGGTGGTTGGCAACGCTGTCATGCGCAACGGGGACGGCTCGGCGGGGCGGCGGCGTCGGCGACCCGGCTGGGTTGACGCGAGTCCTCTCATGCTGTTCTCACCTTCTGGAGGGAGCCTGACCCCATGGCTGTTGACGCCGTTGTTCTGCTTTGCGCGTGGCTGACGGCCGCCGCGTTGGCTGGTCTCGTTTGCGGGCAGATCATCGCCCGGGCCGACGTTGAAGAACTCGGCCGCGTCGATCCACGGGCCGTCGACAGGACGGTGCATCGTGATCGGATGAACGGCGGGATAGGCGGCGGGGGACGCAGCCGCCTGTCAGCAGGCCGGCCGGAGGCGGGTCACCGCCCGCGTCAGCGCCTCCTGCGCCAGCCGGACCTGGTGGCCGTCGATATCACCTCCGACGGCGACCCTCGCCGCGGCAGCGCAGAACAGGCCGAGCGTGCCAGCCGGCGCCCCGCGCCGCAAAGCCAACGGGCCGTCGTCCCGCTCACCACGCAGGACACGGTGCCCACGGGGCGCCGCCACCTTTCGGTCGGGGCTGGGTTCCCGCTCCGTCGGGGTTACGAACCGAAGACGCAGTCCGAGCCAACGCGGCCCACGTCCGGCCCCACGGGCTGCCCCGACCGCTGCGCCTCGGCCTCGACGTCGTCCCCTACGCCGGCGATGCGGTCGTCTTCGCCCTCGCCTCCCGCGGCGGTAACCACGTCCTCGCCTGCGCTGCGGCCCGGCGCCTCCCTCACCTCACCCCCCTTCCAACGATGCAAGACCACGTCACCGATGAGGCAGCCGCAATGACCGAGGACCACAGCCCGCACGATGGCTGTTGCCGTGGTCGGCCTACCAGCCGAGTGGGGTCGGTAGACATGCTGCCCGAACGGCTGGCCCTCGGCGAAGAACTGGCCCGCGTCATCCGCGTCTCAGCCCGGTACGCTGCCAGCGTCGTCAGCGGCTTCTGGTCCGAGCGGTGGGAGACCCACCCGCCAGCCGATCACCGCCTAGGACACGCTGATGTGCTGGACCGCGTGGCCGCCTTCACCGATGACATGACCGAGATGCTCGCCGCCGACCGCCGCTTTCCCTACCCTCGCCGCTGCCGGACACCGCCAGCGGCGACCAGCGCACCGCCGCACCACGTCGAGGCCGAGTCGTCCGCCTTGTTCGCCGACTGCGAGAAGGCACTCCGCGCTGTCGCCGGAATGAGAGGGGTGCCGCCGCCGCTGCCGGCCGACGGCCCGGCACATCGCGCCGCCATGCTGTTCCAGCGATACGAAGGCGTCGAGTCGGTCGCGGCACCACGCTGATCGACGGGAGCAGCGTGACCCTGACCGGACCCGTGTTCCTCTGGTCGTTGGGCTGCGCGACTCTGCTGGTGTTCTTTCTCGTGGTGTGGCATCTCCCGCGCGTCTCCGGACGGGGAGTCCGGTTCGCCCTCGCCCGAGCCCTTCACCTCGCCGTCGTCAACGCCTTGGTAATCCTGACCGCAGCGGTGGCCCTGAACAGGCAGTTCACGTTCTTCGCGGACTGGACCGACCTGCGAGGCGCTCTGAGCGGGTCGGCTCCGCAGACCAGGACCGCGGTCGCCGGTGCCAACGCGGCGCAAGCGGCGAGGGCTGCAGTTGGGGGCATGTCCGCTGTCGCGCGGCGCTCGCGGCAGGCATTGCCACGGGGGCCAGGCGGTGACCGGGTTCTACGGTTCACCCTCACCGGGCATCTCAGCGGTATCCGCGACACCGTTCTGGTCCGGCTACCCGCCGGTTACGCGGCACCGGAGAATCGGGCGCGACGCTACCCGGTCCTGCAGACCTTCAGCGGCTATCCGGGCGGCCCCGAGCAGTGGCTCGACAGCATGAACCTCGGGGGCGCGATCGACACCGCTGTCGGCCGCCGTCACCTGGGCCAGGTGATCACCGTTTCGGCTAATGTAGAGGTGCCGCCCCACGTCGACACCGAGTGCGTCAACGGCTCCGGCGGAGGTCCACAGGTCGAGACATGGGTCAGCCACGATGTGCCGACCTGGGTGAGGACCAACTTCCGCGTTCTGCCCAACCGCGACGCGTGGGCCACCATCGGCCTGTCAGCGGGTGGCTGGTGCGCGGCGATGATCACCATGCTGCACCCGGCGCAGTACTCCGCCGCTATCGTCCTCGGGGGCTACTTCGCGCCCGACTTCTCCCCGGGCTACCGGCCGTTTCGTCCGACCAGCGTCGCCGCCGATCGCTACGACCTCATCGCACTGGCCCGGCATCGACCGCCGCCCGTGGCGCTGTGGGTGCAGACCTCCTACTCCGACCCCGTCTCCTACTCATCATCGGCGCGGCTCCTCGCTGCAGCCACTTCACCGATGTCGGTCCACGCAGTGGTGCTCAACCACGCTGGGCACCGGATCTCACTGTGGAAAGCACTCCTACCCGACACGCTCAGCTGGCTGGGAACCAACATCCCCGGCTTCGCACCGGCCGCAAACGCTCTCACCCGACGGGATCCGGCAGGGTCGGCTTCCCAGCAACACAGGCGGCCGGCGAGCAGGAGGCCGAGCGCGAAAAGGTCGATCAGGGCCTCCCCGACCTCGAGGCCCTTGACCACATGCAGTGCCACCCCAACGGCGAGCAGTGGAACAGCGGTCGCTGCCGCACCCTGCGTCGCCGCAACGTGGTCCACGCTTACACCGAGCCCAAGCGACGACGCCCACCGCCAACAGCGCCCAAGGACCAGACGAATCGATGTTATGGGCTCATCTGGGGGAATCGTTGCATCGAGACCTGCCAGACTTGCGCCGTGACGACACGCGAGAGTCGGCAAGATCGATCCCTGGCGCCGCACAGATCCCCCCTCACGAAGGTTCCGGAGGTGACGGTCTACTTCTGGATTATCAAAGTGTTGACCACCGGGATGGGCGAGACGACCTCGGACTACTTTGTTCACCGACTCGTGCCCACGCTGGCCGTAACCCTCGCGGGCATCTGTCTAGCCGCCTCGTTAGCACTGCAGTTCTCAGCCCGCCGATATGTCACGTGGATCTACTGGCTAGCCGTCGTCATGGTCAGCGTCTTCGGGACAATGGCCGCCGATGTCCTACACATCCAGTTCGGCGTTCCATACCTCGCCTCAACCACGTTCTTCACGATCGCGTTGGCAGTTATCTTCGCGACCTGGTACGCGAGCGAGGGGACACTGTCCATCCACAGCATCTACACCCGCCGCCGGGAAGCGTTCTACTGGGCCGCGGTGCTCACCACGTTCGCACTCGGCACGGCCGCAGGTGACATGACCGCAATAACCCTGCGCCTGGGTTTCTTCTCCTCAGGTGTGCTGTTCGCCGTCGTGATCGCTGTCCCGGCCGTGGCGCACTGGCGATTCGGGCTCAACGCGATTCTCGCGTTCTGGTTCGCCTACATCGTGACCCGGCCGCTCGGCGCCTCCTTCGCGGACTGGTTGGCCCTGCCCCCAAGACGAGGCGGCCTTGG
>JADGOV010000064.1 GCA_017882785.1 Frankiaceae bacterium | reverse complement strand
TCTTGAAACTCCACCTTGGATTAGGGCCGTAGCCCCTCTCACCTGGGCCTTCTCAGAGCCGACGCCCGGATTCGAACCGGGAACCTGCCGATTACAAGTCGGCTGCGCTGCCGGATTGCGCCACGCCGGCGTAGGAGAGACATCGTAGGTGACCGCCCGTGGCTGTGATGGCCGGCCTCGCAGCACCCGGCCCGGTCAGTGCCCCTGCGAGGCGGCCGCGTGCGCGTCGAGATCGGCGGCCTGCAGACGGTGGGCCGGCGGCCGATCGAGCACCCCGTGTCGGGTCATCGAACCGTCAGCGGCCACGCGGAGCACCTCCCCGGGAGGGAGCAGGCTCCAGTTCGGCTCCGCATCCATCCGTTCCGTCGCGACGACAACCGACGGTACTGACGCGAGGTCTCCGGACCGGACCCGGATCCGCCCGGGGTGGCTGGCCGCGTCCAGGTGCCGGCCCCCGCCCGAGCCCCCGGCTGGCCGGGCCAGCACGTACAACGGGTGGGTCTCGGGATAGCGCAGCGCCCAGAGCTCTCGATCGGTAGTGAGGATCAGATTCAACGCGAAGATCGGTAGGTTGTCGGCCACCCAGGTCAGGGCCGCCGTCAACCCGGTGAGGACGTCCCCGCCAGCCGCCCGGATCTCGCGCGTGATCAACGCGAAGACGCGCTCCGAGTCGGTGTCACCCTCGACAAGTGCACGGTCCTCGCCCAGGTGGGCCTCCAGCGCCGGGAGTCCCTGCACCACCCCGTTGTGCGCGAAGAATCGACCGTCGAGCAGGAACGGATGCGTGTTGCGGAGCTGGAGATCACCGGTGGAGGCGTACCGGACATGGGCCAGGAACGTTCGCGAACATGCCTCCCGAGCCTGCACGGCGAACTCGGTATCGGCGTACGCGGCTATCGGTTCCTTCTCCAGTACCGGCTGTCCGGCCACGTCGAAGGTCCCCAGCCCAGTGCCGTCCGGCTCCCCGCGGCTCTGCACGGACAGATTGTCCGGGGCTTCCAGCAGCCAGAACGTGGCCTGCACCGGCGACGGCGCAGCGAGCCCGAACAAGCGGCACATCGGCCAAGGTTAGCGGTGCCAGATCGGCGAATGCCCGCTGACCGATCACCGCTTCGCAACGGACGCAAGAAAGTGTAGTAACCCGACTGCGCGCTCGGGCTGAGCCGCAACTCGGGGACCTGCGACTCGTCAACGTTGAGGACGTTGTCTTCGGCAGCTGGATATCGACGAGGCCGGACTCTCGTTAGAGCCGGCCGCTCTCGGATCGGCGCCGGGACACCTCATACAGCGCGATACCGGCCGCCACACCGGCGTTGAGGGACTCAGTGCCCTCGACTATCGGGATGGCCACCCGCAGGTCGCAGGTTTCGGCGACCAACCTGGACAGCCCGCGACCCTCGGCACCGACCACGACGACGAGCGGATCGACGGCGGCCGCCAATTCCGGCAGCGTGAGCTCGCCGTCAGCAGCCAGGCCGACGATCAGTAGACCGTCGGCCGCGAAGGCTTTCAGGGTCCGGACGAGATTGGTGCAGCGCGCCACCGGTACCCGCGCGAGCGCACCGGCGCTCGCTTTCCATGCTCCGGCAGTCACCCCGGCGGCGCGGCGCTCCGGCACGAGCACGCCGTGCGCGCCGAAGGCGGCCGCCGAACGCACGACGGCGCCGAGGTTACGCGGGTCGGTCACACCGTCCAGGGCCATGAACACCGGAACAGCAGCGGCGTCCCGCGTCCTGTCGAGCAGGTCGGCCGGGTCGGCATACTCGTAGGGCGCGACGGTCAGCGCGATCCCCTGGTGCACCCCACCGTTGCTCATCCGATCAAGGGTGATCTTCGGCACCTCGAGCACCGGGATACCCCGGTCGCCGGCCAGCCGCAGCGCTTCGCTCAACCGACTGTCCGGCTCGACGCCGACCGCCACGTGCAGCGTCTTCGCCGGCACCCGAGCCCGCAGTACCTCCACCACCGCGTTACGCCCCGTGACCAGTTCCGGACCGTCGGCGGGTCGACCGGCGGAGCGGCCGCGAGCGGCGGCGGCCGCCCGCCGTTGCGCCGGATGACCGGTTCTATCCCGTGCTGGTGGCGTGGGGCCACGACCTTCCAGCGCCTTGCGCCGCTGACCGCCGGACCCGACATGAGGACCCTTCTTGGCCGCCATCAACGACCGGCCAGTCGCCAGCGTGGCCCGCTTGCCGTGTCCTCGACCACGAGGCCCGCGGCGGCCAGGGACGCCCGGATGGCGTCCGCCGAGGCGAAGTCCGCCCGGGCGCGGGCATCCTGGCGGGCTTGCAGCGCCACGGCGACGAGGGCGTCGACCACCGGCCGCAGGGCCGCATCCGAGGAGTGCCACTGGGTGACCGGATCGAGACCGAGCACAACCAGCATGCGGCGGACAACACCCAGCCAGGCGGCAAGGTCGCCGGCGTCGGCGTCCAACGCGGCGTTGCCTGCGCGCACCGCCGAGTGCAGCGCGCCGAGGGCCCGCGGCACGGCGAGATCATCGTCCATGGCCGTCGCGAAGTCGTCCCAGGCCGCCTTGCCGGCTTCGCTACCGGCAACTGGCAGGTCCCCGGCCACCGCGTCGCCCAGCACGTCGGTGGCGTTGCGGACGAACGTCTCCAGCCGGCCGTACGCCGACTCCGCATCGGCCAGGGCATCGTCGGACCAGGTCAGTCCGGAACGGTAGTGCGCCGCGCCGAGCAGGTAGCGCAGCACCTGCGGTCGGTTGCGCTCCAGGACGGCTGAGACCAACAGCGAGTTACCCAGCGACTTGCTCATCTTCTCGCTGCCGACGTTGACCAGCCCATGGTGCAGCCAGTACCGGGCGAACCCGTCGCCGGCGGCCGTGGACTGCGCGAGTTCGTTCTCGTGGTGGGGGAAGATGAGGTCCAGGCCGCCGCCGTGGATGTCGAAGCTCGATCCCAGGTAGTGCGTGGCCATGGCCGAGCACTCCACGTGCCAGCCCGGGCGCCCCGGCCCCCACGGGGTCTGCCAGGCGGGCTCGCCGGGTTTGGCCGGCTTCCACAGCGCGAAGTCCAACGGGTCCCGCTTCCCGCCGCCGTCCTCGGTGGCGAGCAGCGCGTCGGGCCGCTGGCCGGAGAGCCGACCGTAGCTCGGCAGCGCACGGACGTCGAAGTAGACCCCGCCCCCGCCACCTGCCGCTCCGTCCGACACGTACGCCGCGCCGGATGCGACCAGCCGGGCGATGAGCCCGACCATCTCCGGGATGTGCCCGGTCGCCCGCGGCTCGACGGTGGGCGGGAGCACGCCGAGCGCATCGTAGGAAAGGTTGAAGGCGCGGGTGTTGCGCTCGGCCAGCGCCCACCAGGGAATGCCCTCGTGGCCGGCGCTGTGCAGAATCTTGTCCTCGATGTCGGTGACGTTGCGGGCGAACAGCACGTCGTAGCCGGTCTCGGTCAGCCACCGCCGCAGGAGGTCGAAGGCGATCGCGCTGCGCATATGGCCGACGTGCGGCTCGGACTGCACGGTCGGCCCGCACACGTAGATCGAGACCTGGCCCTCGGTGCGCGGGCGGAAAACGCGGACCTTCCGGCTCAGCGTGTCGTGGAGGCGCAGCGTCACCGGTCAAGGGTAGGCGACCGAGCACTGGGAGGCAGCGCGAGCAGGCCGTGCCAGCAGCACCCGCCCGGCTGGCCAGTGGTTCTCAGACCAGCTCGACGGCGAGGGACTGGCCCTGGCCGACCCCGATACACAGGGTCGCTACCCCCCGCCGCCCACCCGTCCGACCCAGCCGACCCAGCAGGGTGACGACGAGTCGGGCCCCCGAGCAGCCCAGCGGATGGCCGAGTGCGATGGCGCCACCGTCGGCGTTGACCGTCTCCGGGTCGAGGCCGAGCCGGCGGATACAGGCGATGGCCTGCGGCGCGAACGCCTCGTTGAGCTCGACCGCGTCGATGTCGGCGACCGTCCACCCCAGCCGGCTCAGCAGCTTCTCGGTCGCGGGCACGGGGCCGAGTCCCATCACCGAGGGGGCCACGCCGGCCGCCGCCGAGCCGAGCGCACGGGCGCGGGGCTCAAGCCGGTGGCGACGGACCGCCTCCTCAGAGACGACGACGATCGCAGCGGCGCCGTCGGAGAGGGGCGAGGCCGAGCCGGCGGTCACGATGCCGTGCCGGGAGAAGACGGGCTTGAGCCGGCTGAGTCGCTCGATGCTGGTATCGGCCCGCGGCCCGGAGTCGACGGCGACCATGCCGTGGTGGGTCGTGTGAACGGGCACGATCTCGGCGTCGAAGTAGCCGTCCTTCGCCGCCCGGGCCGCCCGCTCGTGGGACTGCATGGCGAAGTGGTCGGACTCCTCCCGGCTGATGCCGTCCAGGCGGGCGACCTTCTCGGCCGTCTCGCCGAGCCCGATCGTCGCCTGACCGTCGTCGACGTCGGCCATGCGTGGATTGACGAACCGCCACCCCAGCGCAGTGTCCGCGACCTCAGCGGGACTGGCCCACGCCGTGGCGGGCTTCGCGGTCACCCACGGTGCCCGCGTCATGGATTCCACGCCGCCGGCCACGACCACCTCGGCATCCCCGGCGCGGACCGCCGCGACCGCGGAGGCAACAGCGGTCAGGCCAGAAGCGCAGAGCCGGTTGACTGTGAAGCCGGGCACGGTGTCCGGCAGCCCGGCCAGCAGCACGGCCATGCGAGCAACGTTGCGGTTGTCCTCCCCGGCCTGGTTCGCGGCACCGAGGACCACCTCGTCGACGGCGTCCGGGGGCACGGCGGCCCGGCGTACCGCTTCGCCCAGGACGAGCGCGGCCATGTCATCGGGCCGCACCGATGCCAAGGCGCCACCGTACTTCCCGATCGGCGTGCGAACGCCACCAAGGAGATAGACCTGCCGCATGCAGTCAGTATCCCGTGGGATCGCGGCCGTCGTCCGCGGCACCCGGGATCGACGCGGTGAGGTTCCAGCGCTCGAGCACCGGTGTCGCGTACTCGTGTCCCAGCACCGAAACCCCGGCGGCGGACAACGCGAGGAACCGGCCGTACTCCGGCGGGCAGCCCAACCACCGCGCCGCCAGTACGCGCAGCAGGTGACCATGGGCGACGATCGCCACATCACCCTGAACGACGCGGACCCGAGCGAGCACCCGGTCCGCCCGCACCGCTACCTCCGCGGCCGTTTCACCACCGGTGACGCCGTCCCGCCAGAGCGTCCACCCGGCCCGCTGCTGGCGGATCTCAGCGGTGGTCCGCCCTTCCTGTTCGCCGTAGTTCCACTCCACCAGATCGGGGTCGACCACGGCACCAGCGCCGAGCCCGGCGAGGTCCGCCGTCCGCCGTGCTCGCCGCAACGGGCTCGTGTAGACGGCGGCAAGGGAACTCCCGGCGAGCACGTCGGCAAGTAGCCCGGCCACACCCGCCGCCGCCGCTTCACCAGCTGCCGTGAGCGGGAGATCAGTGGTCCCGGTGTGGCGGCCGCGGCGGCTCCACTCCGTCTCACCGTGCCGGACGAGCACGACCCGGCCGGTCACCCGGTCACCGGCTGCGCTGCGTCAGTGTCGGTCGTGCCGGCTGTCACCAACGCGGTGGCGATCGCGGCCAGTCCCTCGCCGCGCCCGGTCAGACCCAGACCGTCGGTGGTGGTGGCGGCGAGAGTGACCGGGACCCCGGCGGCCGCGGAAAGCACCGCCTGCGCGTCGAGGCGGCGCGCCCCCACCCGGGGCGCCGCGCCGATCAACTGGACGGCGACGTTTCCGGGGAGATATCCGGCGGCCCGGAGGCGACGCGCCGTCTCGGCCAGCAAGGTAACCCCGGCCGCACCCGCCCATCTCGGGTCGCTGGTGCCGAACTGGGAGCCCACATCACCCATGCCGGCGGCCGACAGCAGGGCGTCACATGCCGCGTGCGCGACGACGTCACCGTCGGAATGCCCGGACAGACCGGGCTCCCCAGGCCAAGACAGCCCGGCCACGGCGCACGGCCGGGCCGGATCGTAGGGGTGAACGTCGACGCCGACACCGACCCGGATCTGCGACGCCATGCCGGTTGCCGGTCGGCGCGTCGATCAGACGGTCGCGCCGACGAGGACCTCGTCGAGAACCGCCTCGGCCTTGTCTTCGTTGGTGCCCTCGGCGAGCGCAAGCTCACTCACGAGAATCTGCCGCGCCTTGGCCAGCATGCGCTTCTCCCCGGCCGACAAGCCACGCTCGCGGTCGCGGCGCCACAGGTCGCGAACCACCTCGGCAACCTTGTTGACGTCACCGGAGGCAAGCTTCTCCAGGTTGGCCTTGTAGCGCCGGGACCAGTTTGTCGGCTCCTCGGTGTGCGGGGCCTTCAGCACGTCGAAGACGCGCTCCAGACCGTCCTGTCCGACGACGTCCCGGACCCCCACGATCTCGGCATTGTCCGCGGGCACCCGCACCGTCAGATCACCCTGGGCAACTTTGAGTACGAGGTATGTACGCTCCTCACCCTTGATCACTCGGGTCTCGATATTCTCGATGAGCGCCGCCCCGTGGTGGGGGTAGACCACTGTCTCGCCGACATTGAACGCCATACGTGCAGCCCCTTCCGCTAGGGACAGCCTACCACGATCAGGACCGCAGAAACACCTGCATCTGCCGCATTATTGCAGGTCAGAGCCATCTTCGGGGGTTGACAACGGAGGACTTGCATGGTCTCACGGGTCCTCGGACGGGGCCATACTGTTCCCGTGACGGACCCCGGGCACCCCGGCGGGGACGGGTCCCTGCCCCCCGAGTGGACGGCGCCGGATGACGCCCGGGCACTGGAGGGGGACTTGCGTGCCTGGCGTCGGGAGCAGGCGGCTGCTGCCCGCCGCCAGCGGTTCGCGGCGGCCGCCGGCCGGCGGTGGCGGTGGCGCGGTAGCTCCGGCTTGGTCATCGCGTTGGTCCTCCTCGGTGTGACGGCACTGGGAGTCGGACTGGTCGTGGTGGCGCCGATCGGCCTCCCGACCACGTCCGAGGCCCGCCCGTTGGCCTCACCGACCCGCTCCCCCGGCTCCATTGGCGGCCTGCTGCCGTCGGTGACTGTCCGCGTCGGTACCGAGGAGCGAGCCGCCCGTGAACTGCGCCCGGCCGTGCTGGCGATGCTGCCCCAGCCGTGTCGGTGCACCCTGGCTGTGCGCGAGCTGTCCGCTGTCGTGGGGCAGTTCGCCCTACCCCTCGTCCTGGTCACCGTGGCCGGCAACGCGGAGATCGGCGCACTTCTGACCGCCGCCCGGGGCAGCCGCAGCTACCCGGCTTACGACGCCGCCGCCACGCTGGCCGACGCGTACGCTGCCCGCGGCCTGACCGCCGTGCTCGTACGCGCTGACGGCGTGGTCACCGCTGTGCAGCGCGACCTGCATCCCGGGCAGCCCATCGGTGGCGCGTTGAGTGAGCTCGCCCGCTGAGCACGGGTCAGCGGGCCCGAAGCAGTGCGGCGTAGAGGGTCAGGCCCGGTCCGAACGCCAGAGCCACGACCGGCGCACCCGGCCGCTGCTCGCGCAGTCGTTCCAGGACGAGCAGCACGGTGGCCGATGAGCAGTTGCCGCAGTCACGCAGCACCGCGCGGGACGCAGCCAACGCCTCATCGGGCAGTTCGAGCTCACTGCCGATGACGTCGAGGATGCGCGGACCGCCGGGGTGGACAGCCCAGCCGGCCACATCGCGCACCGTGAGGCCGTGGCCGCCCAGCAACTCGGTGACCACCGGCCGGGCATAGCGGGCCAGCACGTCGGGGACGCAGGCGGACAGCCCCATCCGAAAACCGAGGTCGGTGACGTCCCAGGTCATGTGGTCGCTGGTGGCGGCATCGGTCCTGGCCACGATCTCCACAACGCCCAGCCCCGGTCTCTCGACCCGGCCCGCGGCCCGGCTCGCTGCTCCGTCGGGCACCACCACCACCGCGCTCGCGGCGTCACTGAACAACGCGTGGCAGACAACCTGGTCGACCTGCGCCACCGGGGTCGGCGGCTGGACGTGCAGGCTGGTCAGCTCCAGGCAGAGCAGCAGTGCTGGCTTGCGGTGGGCGAGTACGAAGTCGGTGACCGCGCCGAGCCCGGGCAGCGCCGCGTAGCAGCCCATGTGCCCGACCACGAGCCGCTGCACGTCGGGTGCCATGCCCAGGTCGCGGGCCAGCAGGATGTCCACGCCCGGCGTGACGTAGCCGGTGCAGGAAGCCACCGCGAACAGGCCCAGGTCCACGGCACCCAGCCCGGCATCGGCCAGGGCGCCGCTGACGGCGTCCTTGCCCAGCGGCAACGCCTCGGCGAGGTAGCGCTCCATCCGTTGTCCGGTCGTCCACCGCGACAGGTCCTCATCCACCGGGTTGGCCACGCCGTGCCGGGTCCTGACCCCGGCGGAGGCCCACATCCGACGAGCCAGCCGGTCGTCGCCGTAGTAGTCGCGAAAGAAGCCGTCCCACAGTTCGCGCTGGTCCATGGCGGCGGGCAGGGCAGAGGCGGCGCCGGTGATCGTCGCTGTCCTCACCAGCGCGGGACTTCCGCGTCGCGCTCTGGGTCCTTGCCGAGCGCGGCCAGCCCCAGGTAGTCCGCGCAGACGTCGCTGGTGGCCGGCTGGAGGGAGCCGCACCGGGCGTCGCGGTAGAGGCGTTCCAGCGGGTTGCCCCGGCGGGTGGCCGCCGTCCCGCAGGCCTCCAGCATCGAGGCGGCCACCTCCGCAGCGGTTTCGCCGGCCACGAGTTTGGCCCGCCAGATCCACTGGTTCGTCTCCGGAGTGCCCGGGTCGGTGTCCACCCGCCGGGCCGCCTCGCGAATCAGCTGCCGGGCCGCGGCGACCTGTGCGTCTGCCCGGCCCAGCCGGGCTCGGACGGCGGGCAGCCGCGCGAACCCGCGCTCGGCCGCGTAGGACCCGGCGTTGGCCAGCGCGGCGGCGGCCACCCCCACGTACACCGCGGCGTAGGAGGCGACCAGCCACTGCGGCATGACCTGCGCGACGAGTAGGGAGAGCCCCTCCACGCCACCGAGCAGGGCGTCCTCATCCACCACCAGGTCAATGTGCAGATCATGGCTCGCGGTGGCCCGCATGCCGAGAGAATCCCAGGTCTCCTCCACCCGTAGGCCCGGATTGCCGGGGGACCCGGCCGGCACCACGAAATGGCTGACGGCGTCGCCGTTCTTGGCCGCGACGAGGTAGGCGTCGGCGTGCCCGGCGCCGGAGCAGAAGGTCTTGTGGCCCCTGATGTGCCAGCCGCGGTCGACCCGCGAGTACTGCGTGGTCAGCGCGCTGAGCCGCGAACCCGCCCCGCGTTCGGACATCGCGACGCCGTAGAGCGCGCCGTCGGCAGCCGCCTGCAGCACGCGGTCCCGCATGCCGAAGAACGACTCCGGCACGCCCAGCGCCCGGGCCATCTCATCCGGGATGGCGGCGAGCGCGCCGGTCACCGATGCGTGCATGTTGTAGATCAACGCGGTCGCTCCGTTGCCGGCAGCCAGCGCCATGGCGACCTCGGCGTACCCGGCGAAGCCACTGCCGGTGCCGCCGAGCCGGGTCGGCACCATCAGCCCGAGCAGCCCGGCGTCGCGGATCGCTGCGAAGTCCGCGGCGGGAAAGGTGCCCCCGTCGTCATACCCGGCCGCCCGCGCCGCCATCGCCGGAGCCAGCGACTCCGCCGTGGCACGTGCCTCCGCGGCGGTGCGGGTCGCCGGGGGGCTCGGGGTGTCCGTCTCCGCCGGCGTCATGGCACCTCCTTGCGACCGACGGCCTGGAACAGCACCGACGTGAGCCGGGTCGGCACCATCCGCACGTCGGGCCGCCGGCGCAGCAGCCAGGCCGCGACGTCCAACACCGCGGGCCGCAGCCCGGTCAGCCGCAGCGCGATGTGGTGCCCGGCGGCCTCCCTGACGAGGCGGGCACGGTCGACGTAGAGCGCGCCGTCGTGCAGCCCGGCAGGTACCCCACGAATGCGTTCCCCCACGGTGATGGTGATGAAGCGGGCAAGAGCGGTGTCCGCCAGGGTGTCGAGGACCAGGATGCCGCCGGGCCGCAGGATCCGGGCCAGTTCGCTCAGGACCGCGGAGAGGTCCGGCACGTGTTCGAGCATCTCCCCGGCAACCACGACGTCGGCCACCTCATCCGGCAAAGGCAGCCGGCGGGCATCTGCCCTGACCGGCAGCACGCCGTGCGCCGCCGCCAGCCGCAGGCTCGGTGCGGACAGGTCGATGCCGAGGTGGCGGTAGCCGGATCGGGCGATGTGCGGGGCGAGCAGTCCGCCGCCGCAGGCCACGTCGACCAGGAGGGCACCGGGTCGCACCGCGGTGGTCGTTGCGGTGGGGGTTGCTGTGGGGATGGCTCGGGCCCGGGCAGCGGCGATCCAGTGCAAGGTCTGGAAGGCGCCGCGCGGGCGCCACCACTCCGCCGCCAGGTCGTCGTACTGCCGAGGGTCGTTGCGCACCCGCCGCGACGAACGGCCGCCGCGGCTTGCCGTCGGGCCGGTAGTCGGGATGGCAGGCGCGGGACGCATTCGCCCACGCTAGACACTGGGGGCGTGCTCCGCGCCCGCGGCCTTCTCCAGGCGTCGCACCCGATGCCCGCGCTGGCGGTCACGGCGTTCGTTGCCGCTTTCGCGTTGTCGGCCGGACTGTCGCCGGGACGCACCGTTCTGCTCACCGCGGCGGTGTTCGCCGGTCAGCTCTCGGTGGGCTGGAGCAACGACTACCTCGACGCCGGCCGCGACAGTGCCGCCGGCCGGAGCGACAAGCCCATCCCGGCCGGCCTGACAGCGGCCCGGGCGGTCGGCCTCGGCGCCCTGCTGGCGCTCGCCTGCTGCGTCGTGCTGTCCGCGCTGTTGGGCACCCGCCCGGCGGTGATCCATCTCACTGCCGTCGGCTCTGCGTGGACGTACAACGGCTGGCTGAAGTTCACCCGGCTGAGCTTCCTGCCCTACGTCGTCTCCTTCGGTCTGGTACCGGCCGTACTCGTCGCCGCCACCCTGCCGGGCTCACCGACGCCGGAACTGGCGGTGCCGGTCGCGGGGGGTCTGCTCGGCGCCTCCGCGCACTTCGCGAACACGATCGGAGACGAGCGGGCCGACGCTGTCACCGGCGTACGCGGCCTGCCCCAACGCATCGGGCCCCGCGCGTCCGCGGCGGTGTCGGCGGTGCTGGTCGTCCTCGCGGCGGTCATCCTGCTCGTGATCGCCGGCGGGCGGCCGGTGACGATTCTGTTCCTGGTCGGCGCGACGGTCCTCGCTGGGGCCGGCCTGCTGGACTCGGTCTTTCGCCGCACTCCAGGGACGGCACTGGCCTTCCGGCTGAACGTCGCGGCCGCCGCGCTGGTCGTGACCGGGTTCGTCGCCTCCGGCGCCGCGCTCACGCCGCAGGCGTGATGTCCGCCGGAACGGGCGGTTTCGGGACCGCGTCAGCCGGCTGGTTAGGCTATGGTCCCCTTCGCGGGAACGACGGCGTACGGTCGCGTCGACCGGGTGACGGAAAACCGCCTGTACGAAAGGAGCCCACGAGGTGAAAGGCCGACCGGGCCTCGCCCTGGCCGCCGTGCTGATCCTCGCTCCGCTCACGGCCTGCGGCGCCGGTCGGAGCGCGGAGACGCTGCACGAGGGCAGCACGATCGATGGCGCGAATGCCCAGACCGGAGACCTGCGAATCCGCGACGTCTACCTGCCCTATCCCACCGCCGACCGGTGGCCGGCCGGCGCCACCATCCCGGTCTACCTCTCGGTGGTCAACACCTCACAGACGCAGCCGGACACGCTGACCGGCGGCAGTAGCCCCATCGGCACGGTGACCGTCAGTCCAGCCGGTGGCCCGCCTGCTTCCCCGTCCACCCCCTCGCCCATTCCGTTGTCCACGCCCGCCGTGGGCACGAACACGCCGGTGCCCCTGCCCGGCGGTCAGACCGTGGACTTCGGCGCCGGCAGCCAGGCCCGGTTGGTGATCAGCGGTACCACGACACCGCTGCGGGCCGCCGGCTTCGCGCCCATCACCCTGCGCTTCGCCGAGGCAGGAGAGGTCACCGTGGAGGCGCCGGTGGGCAGCGGTTACGGGCCGGGCGCCCCTCCCAGCGGGGGCAACAGCCCGGCATCAGGCGAGCCGTCGCCGAGCTGAGGAGCTCCGGCGCCGCTCAGCGGCCCTGGTTGGCGACCGCGGCGGCGGCTTCCTTGGCAGCCGCCGGGTCGAGGTACTCCCCACCGCGGACGACCGGGACGAGTCCCTCGTCGAGTTCGTACCGCAGCGGGATCCCGGTGGGGATGTTGAGCCCGGCGATGTCCTCGTCACTGATCCCGTCCAGGTGCTTGACCAGCGCGCGCAGTGAGTTGCCGTGGGCGGCGACGAGCACCGTGCCGCCGGTCCGCAGGTCCGGCACGATGGCGTCATACCAGTACGGCAGCAGCCGGACAACGACGTCCTTGAGGCACTCGGTGCGCGGCACGATCTCCGAGGGCAGCGCCGCGTAGCGGGGGTCTCCGACTTGGGAGAGGTCGGCATCGTCGGCCAGGGGCGGTGGCGGCACGTCGTAGGACCGACGCCAGAGCATGAACTGCTCCTCGCCGTACTGCTCCCGAACCTGCGCCTTGTTCTTCCCCTGCAGGTCGCCGTAGTGCCGTTCGTTGAGCCGCCACGAGCGGCGCACCGGGATCCACAGCCGGTCGCAGACATCGAGCGCCATCTCGTTGGTCCGGATAGCGCGGCGCAGCGTCGAGGTGTGCACGACGTCGGGCAGGACCCCGGCGTCCCGCAGCAACTCACCGCCTCGGTCGGCCTCGGCCCTGCCCTTCTCCGACAGGCCGACGTCGACCCAGCCGGTGAACAGGTTCAGGGAGTTCCACTCGCTCTCGCCGTGGCGGAGCAGCACCAACGTCGCCATGGAGCAGAGCCTGCCAGAGGTTGCCAGCTGGCCGAACGTCGGTCCACCTCAGAACCGGGCTCCCCGCTCCGGATCGGCGAACCGGGCGAACGCGGCCAGATTGGCCACGGACTCACCGCGCTTGCGGCGCCAGGCCCACTCGCGGCGGATCGAGGAGCCGAACCCGAGTTGCAGGGCATGGTCGAAGGCCTCGTCGGAGTAGGTCAGGACGCAGCCGAGCAGCCTGTCGATCTCGACCGGATCCACCGCGGCCAGGGGCAGCCGCGCGACGAGGAAGATATCGCCCAGGTGATCGACGGAGAACGCCATCGCGTACATGGTCGCGTTGCGCCCGAGGAGGTACCGATAGAAGCCGGCCTCGTTCTCATCCGGACGACGACAGAAGAACGCCTCGACGCGAAGACTGTGCCTGCCGGCCACCAGCCAGGTCATCGTCGCCAGTTTGTGCGCGCCCTCCAACCGCACGAGGTAGGAACCGACGTCCTCCCGGGAATAGGCGAGGCCCATGTCGTCCAGGGCGGCCTGTAGGACGGTGTCGCACCGGGCGACCGCGTCGGCCGTCGGTGGCTCCTCCCCGGGCCGTTGGCTCATTGAGCCGCCGCGTAGGACTCACCGCTCGCGAGCGCCATCGCCACCTCGGCCCTCGACCTTTCCGCCCTGCTTTCGGTCATCGCATCGGAATACACCTGAAGCACGCCGGCGGCCGTGGCCGCCCAGCCGAAGTGGGCAGCCCGCTCCACCGCTCCCCGTGCGAAGCGTGCACGCGCCGCAGGCCGGGCCAGCCGGCGGACCGCGTCAGCGTAGTCCTCGGGGTCGTGGCCGGGCACGAGCAGGCCCGAGCGGCCGTGGCTGACGGCAGTGGGCAGCCCGCCGACGTCGGCAGCGATGACTGGTGTGCCGCAGGCCTGGGATTCCAAGGCCACCAGCCCGAAGGACTCGCTGTAGGAGGGCACCACGGTGACCGTGGCCGCCCGGTACCACTCGACCAGCCGCTGCTGCGCCGCCGGCGGCTCGAAGCGGACCACGTCGGCGATGCCCAGGGCGCTCGCCAGTCGCTGCAGCTGCTCGGGCTGGGCCAGACCGGAACCACTCGGGCCGCCGACGATGGCGACCACGAGGCGCGACCGCAGTGATGGGTCACGCTCGAGGAGCCGGGCGGCGGCCCGAAGCAGGATGTCGGGCGCCTTCAGCGGCTGGATGCGCCCGACGAAAAGCAGGACGAGGGCGTGCGGCGGGATGCCGAGGCGGGTCCTGGCCGCGGAGGCCTCCCCCGGTCGGAACACCTCCAGGTCCACTCCCGGCGCCACGGTGCGCACCCGGCCCGGGTCGGCTCCGTAGAGGTCGATGAGCTGGCGGGCCTCCCCGGCGGTGGAGGCGATGAGCCGGTCCGCGGCCTCGACGACCTGGGCTTCACCGATCTCCCTGGCCGCCGGTTCGGGAGTGTCGCCGTGGGCCAGCGCCAGGTTCTTCACCCGGGCCATGGTGTGCATGGAGTGCACCAGTGGGACTCCCCAACGCTCTTTGGCCAACCATCCGACCTGGCCGGAAAGCCAGTAGTGGGAGTGCACCAGGTCGTAGTGGCCGGGTTCCTGCATGGCCTCGGCGCGCAGCACCGCGGAGGTGAAAGCGCACAGCTGCGCCGGGAGATCGTCCTTGGACAAGCCCTCGTACGGTCCCGCCGTAACGTGTCGCACCAGCACGCCTGGCGTCAGCTCGACCAGCGGCGGCAGGTCGCTCGACGTGGACCGGGTGAAGATCTCCACCTCGATGTCCATCTCGGCGAGCCGGCGGGCCAGCTCCACCACGTAGACGTTCATGCCACCGGCATCTCCGGTGCCGGGCTGCTCCAGGGGCGAGGTGTGCACGGACAGCGTCGCCACCCGTCGAGGCAGCGGCCGCCGTGATCGACCGAGGAATCCGGTCCGGGCTTTCGCCTCTGCCACCGACAACGCCACCATCCGTACCTCCTCCGGGGTACGCAACCGTGGCCACGCTTCGCCGATTCCCGGCATCATCACGCTGTGGACCAAGTTCGGCGGTTGTGGCTGGCGCTGTGCGCACTCGTGCTTGTCCTCATTGGGGGCACTGTCGGCTACATGCTGCTGGGCTTCGGCCTGCTCGATGCCATGTACCAGACGGTCACGACCGTCTCGACGGTGGGTTTCCGGGAGGTCCGGCCCTTCAACCACGGCGATGAAGCCTTCACCATGGCGCTCATCCTCATCGGCGTCGGCGTGGTGCTCTACACCTTCGGGGTCGCCCTGGAGGCGCTGGTCGAAGGTCATCTGCGAGACGTGATGCGGAAGGCGAAAATGGAGCGGGACATCAGTTCGATGAGAAAGCACGTGATCGTCTGCGGGTGGGGCCGGGTGGGCAAGGCGACGGCCGGCTTCCTGGCCAACGCCGGTCAGTCGGTGGTCGTCGTCGACTCCGACGATGAGCGGCTCGCCACCGTCCCGTACCCGAAGGTGCTCGGCGACGTCACCGACGACGAGACGCTGCGGCGGGCCGGCATCGAACACGCCGGCGTGCTCATCGCAGCAGTGAACACCGACGCGGACAACGTCTACGTCACGCTCTCCGGGCGAACGCTTCGCCCAGATCTACTGATCATCGCCCGAGCCCGAACCGAGCCCTCGGAGGCCAAACTGCTGCGGGCCGGCGCCGACCGGGTGGTCAACCCGCAGCGGATCGGCGGCGACCGGATGGCCAGCTTCGCGCTGCAGCCCCACGTCGTGGAGTTCCTAGAGGCGGTGGTCCACGACGGTCGCCTGGAGTTCCAGCTGGCCGAGTCCAAGGTCGCCGCCGGCTCCAGCCTGGCGGGCAAGACCGTGCACGAGTCGCACATCCGTCGCCACACCGGCGCGCTGCTCATCGCCGTCAGGAGCAGTGGCGGCGCGTTCACGACCAACCCGCCCCCGGACTGGGTCATCCAGCCGGGCCAGGTGCTCATCGCCATCGGCTCCGAGGAGCAGCTGCTCTCTCTGCGTCGACTCGGCGGCCGGGGCGGATCGCCGTCCGGACCATCCGTCGCGGCTCCTTAGGCTGTTCGCATGCCCCCTGACCTGCCCCCGACTGTGCCGCCGGCCACTCGTTCGCGTACCGCCGTCGTCACCGGCGCGAGCGGCGGTATCGGCGCGGCGACCGTCCGCCGACTCGCCGCCGCCGGCTTCTCCGTCGTCGCCGGGGCGCGGCGGATGGACCGGCTGGCCGCGCTCGCGGCGCAGACAGGTGCGCGGACGGTGGCCCTCGACGTCACCGATGACGCGTCGGTCGCCGCCCTGGCCGTCGCGGTGCCGGACTGTGCGGTGCTGGTCAACAACGCCGGCGGTGCCTTGGGCCTCGACCCGGTGGCCACGGCCTCTGTGGCGGACTGGGGCAGCATGTTCGACACGAACGTGCTGGGCACCCTGCGGGTCACCCAGGCGTTGCTGCCGGCCCTGATCGCCAGCGGCGACGGCATCGTGGTGAACATCGGCTCGATCGCCGGGCGGGTGGTGTATGAGGGCGGCGGCGGGTACTGCGCGGCCAAGTTCGGGGTGGCGGCGATGACCGAGACGCTGCGCTTGGAGCTCTGCGGCCAGCCGGTGCGGGTCACCGAGATCGCACCTGGCATGGTCAAGACCGAGGGCTTCTCGGTGACCCGCTTCGGCGGCGACGCGGAGCGGGCCCAGCAGGTCTACCAGGGAGTGCCGAACCCGCTCAGCGCGGACGATGTGGCGGACTGCATCGAGTGGGTCGTCACCCGGCCGTCGCATGTCGACGTCGATCTGCTGGTGGTCAAGCCGCGGGCCCAGGCGGCGCCGCACAAGGTCTACCGCGAGAGTTGACGGCCCCGTGCACTGCGCCGCACCACCCGACTCGAGGAGCCGATCACATGAGCAGCCTGTCGTACGCGGAGTACGTCAGCGTCGTCCGTAAGGAGGGTGCCTCGCTGGCCGGCGCAGGCCGGCTGGGGCTGGCGGAGCCCGTCCCCACCTGCCCCGGCTGGACGGTGGCTCGGCTGCTGCTGCACGTCGGGCGGGTCTACCGGTTCGCAGCCGAGGTGGTCAAGACCCGGGCGAGCGCCGCGCCGGCGACTCCCCAGCGCCCGGCGGAGGGCGCCGACCCCGTGGCGTACGTCCTCGACGGCCTTGAGGACGTTGTCGCCGCGCTGGGCGAGGTGGAGGCGCAGACGCCGGTGTGGAACTGGTCGGGACAGCCCGCCGAAGCCGGGTTCTGGGCCCGCCGGATGGCGCACGAATCGTTGATCCACCGCGTCGACGCGAAACTGGCCCACGACGTCGCACAGGTCATCCCGGCGGATCTCGCCGTGGACGGAATCGACGAGGCGCTCGACGTCCTCGCCCCGCGGGCGTTCAGCAACGGCGTACCCGGGCTCTCGGCAAGCCTGCACCTGGCGGCCATCGACGTCAACGAGCAGTGGACGGCCACATTGACGCCCCACTCCATCGCCGTCGGCCATGGCCCGAGCGGCGCCCGTACGGCCGACGTCGTGCTGCGGGGCAAGGCCTCGGAGCTTCTGCTCGTCCTCTACAACCGGACGGACCTCGACGCGGTGGACGTCAGCGGCGACGACCGCGTGCTGACCGCCTGGCGCGAGGAGGTGCATTTCTGAGCGGCGCACTTCCGAGGCGGCTCTTAGTCCGGCGCGTCGATGGCGGCCTGGAAGGCGTCGTAGGCCTCCGTACCGAAGAGCACAAAGACCGCCTGCTGCACGCCCGTCGGCGTCCCCCGAACCGTGCGGAGCGCGATCCGGGCTGCGTCCTCGATCGGCCAGCCGTACACCCCGGCCGACACAGCCGGAAAGGCGACGCTGCGGGCCGCGAGCGTGTCCGCCACCGCCAACGCTTCCCGGTAGCAGGACGCCAGTAGGTGCGAGCGGTCCTCCCGGGGGCTGTAGACCGGCCCGACAACGTGGATCACGTGCCGGGCGGGCAACCGACCAGCGGTCGTCGCGACGGCCTGACCCGTCGGCAGTCCGCCCGGCAGGGTGCTGTCCCGAAGCCGGCGACATGCGGCGAGGATCTCCGGCCCGCCCGTCCGGTGAATCGCGCCGTCCACCCCGCCGCCACCGAGCAGGGAGGAGTTAGCCGCGTTGACGATGGCATCCGCGATGTGGCGGGTGATATCCCCTTGGGTGAGGACGATGTCCACGGAAACATCCTGCCCGGTCGGGATGACCCACTGACGTTGCGGCATGGTTCACGGCAGACGTGGCGGCAGAGTTGATCGAGAGGTCGCATGGAGCTTCGACAGCTGCGCACCTTCATCACCCTGGCCGAGGAGTTGCACTTCGGCCGGGCCGCGGCCCGCGAGCACGTCGCCCAGTCCGCGTTGAGCCAGCAGTTGCAGCGTTTGGAGCGGGAGCTGGGGGTGCTCCTGCTGGAACGGACGACGCACCAGGTGCGGCTG
>JADGOV010000063.1 GCA_017882785.1 Frankiaceae bacterium | reverse complement strand
GCGCTCACGGTGCTGGTGATCGCGCCGAGCTGGTCGATCTCGAGGCGTACCTGGTCGCCGGGCCGCAGCCACGGATAGGCGTCGGCGCCGTGGACCCCGGACAGCTCGAGGATGCAGCCGGTGCCTACCGTGCCCGAGCCGATGACGTCGCCGGGGCGGAGCTCTGTACCCCGTGAGGCGTAGGCGAGCATCTGGCCGAACGACCAGTACAGGTCCGACCAGTTCCCTCGGCTGTAGGCGGCGCCGTTGACGGTGGCGGTCATGGCGAGGTCGTAACCATTGCCTTTGCGGAATGCCGCGAGTTCGTCGGGTGTGACGAGGACGGGGCCAAGGCTGGTGGCAGTGTCCTTGCCCTTGGTGGGGCCGAGGTGCAGGCGCATCTCGGTGGCCTGCAGGTCGCGGGCGCTCCAGTCACAGAGGATCGTGTATCCAGCTATGTGGTCCTCGGCCGCGGCCGGGTCCAGGTCGCGCCCGGGGACGCCAATGACGGCGGCGACCTCGAGTTCGTAGTCGTACTGCGTGCTGCCCGGTGCGATCGGCGCTGGGTCGGTGGGTCCGATAACGGCTGCCGGGTTGGAGAAGTAGAAGACCGGCTGCTCGTACCAGACCGGGTCGACGGTCGCGCCGAGCGCGCCCATTGAGGCGACGACATGGCCTTCGAACGCCATGAAGTCGCGAACCGATGGCGGAATCCGCACAGGCGAGAGCAGCGCCGCCTCGGCTAGCGGGATGACCTCGAACGGAGCGGACTCCGCCTGCCGGTATACCCGCTCGAGCCCCTCCCGGTCGGCGGCGAGCAGCTCGATCAGCGTCCTCGGCGCGGCAACCGCGCGCAGCTCGTCGCCCACGACCACGCCGAGGCGCACCACGCGATCGAGGGCGCTGCGATAGGTAGCCCAGCGCATCAGGTCGGCTCCCGATCAGGCGTGGCAGGTCAGCGGCTGCCCGCCGTTGTAGGTGATCATGTCCCCCAGCGCGGCCAGCAGGTCGATCTGCGCGCCCGGCGCCGCGCCGTCCAGTTCGGCATACGCCCGGTGCAGGTTGCCGACCAGGCGTTCGCTGTCGAGCAGCTCGGCGTACTCCCCGAGGTCTGCCTGTCGGGCGGCGTCGAGCGGACTGATACCCGCGTCCCGCCCGTGGCGGGCGACGCCCTGGACGAAACGCAGATAGCCGAGGACCGTATCGATGACCTCCGGGCCACAGATCCCACCGTGCCCGGGAACGATCGTGGCCACATCCAGGTCGCGGAGCCTCTCGACCACGGCGAGCGCGCCGCCTACCGATCCCTGTAGCAGGAACGGCGTGCCGCCGTTGAACAGCAGGTCGCCGCTGAACAACAGCTTCCGGTCCGGAATCCACAGTAACGAGTCGTTAGTGGTGTGCGCCGGGGTGCCGACGTAACGGAGCTGGCAGGCCAGGTCGTCGACGTAGACCGTGACCTCGTCGCGGTAGGTCAGGAACGGGGGCGCGAGCTCGATCTCGCCCCACTCGACATCCGTCCAGTACGGCGCCGACTTGGGCAACCCCCAGTTGAGCAGCGACTGGCGGACTCCGTCCTGCGCGACGATCGTGGCGCCGTCGAACAGGTAGTTGCCGAAGGTGTGGTCACCGTGGTGGTGGGTGTTGATCAGGGTGCGTACCGGTTGGTTGGTGACCGTCGCGATGGCGGCGAGATAGGCGCGGGTCCGGGCCTCGGTGGCGCAGGCGTCGACGCTGACCACGCCCCGGCGACCGACGAGGAAGCCGGTGTTGTTGATCCACCACGACCCGTCCGGCTGGATGTAGGCGTAGATCCCGTCGCTGATCTCCTGGGCCGCCGTCGGCGGCGTCAGCCGCCCCACATCAGGCCGTCGGGTTTGGCTACTCACGGTGCCCTCTCGCGAACAGTGACACCAGCTCCTACTTCACCTTCCTACTCCAACCTCCTACGCCACTTTCTACTGCGCCGGTGGCGACCCGTCGAGTCATCATCGGGCGGTTTGGGTCGACTACGCAAGTGCTGACTACCACACCTGACAGGTACGTGGACGGGTCGGTAACAGCAGCAGCGCGGACATTCGCTTCGCTGTCGGTCATCAGGCGGTACGGCGCAGGGTCGACGGGCCGGCCGCGGCCTGCACGGTCGCACACGGGTACGCCTGCCCGCAGGCCACACATCGCGCCCGGCCTAGCAGACCTCGGGCCGGCTGGTGCACTTCGCGTACCGCCCACAGCCGAAGGGACAACTCCCGTACCCGGGCCAGCGCGTCGTCGAGCGCCCTGTCCAAGGCCCCGTCCGGGGCGGGCCGCAGCGGCGCGTGTCCCGCCGAGGTCTCCTCGGCAGGGGCCGCCGATCTGGCTCGGGTGGCGGCCGAACGGCGTCTCGTCGCCATGGCCACCTCCCCAGGAACCGTTCAACTGACGGTACGACCGGGGTGGCGCTTGGACAAAGACCCGGCAGTGGACGTCCCGGTGGACGTGGTGGGGACCGCCGCGGCTCTCGGTGTGGACGGCAGGTGGATCGCGCTGTGGGGTAGCGCCCAACGGGCGCAGCCCGAGGACGTTGACCCTGCCTACCGGCCGACCGGGCGATGCACAGCCTGTGGACGAAAATGCCTGGCGGCCGTCAGACGCGGCTTGATCGCGCGCGCATCTGACGGACGAGCAGGACCAGCCCGATGGTGACGATAAGGGCCAACAGCCAGGAACCGAACCGGCCATCGGCACCGAAGAGCGCCCGGCCGATGAAACCGGACACCAGGGTTCCCACGACGCCGATGCCGAGGGTCTCCCACATGCTCATCGGGTCCTTGCCGGGGACCAGCATCCGGGCCAGCAAGCCGATGAGCAGACCCATCACGATGAGGACGATGACGAAGCCAATCATTGTTCTCTCCCAGAGAGTCGCCGTGCCTGGCCTGATGTGTCGGTTGACATCCCCACCCGAGGCGGTTCGTCAAGCCTGATCCCGATGCTACCCGGGCTTCGGCAACGCGTTCTTCGCCCGAAGCGGGACAGGGCCCAGCTTGAGCCCCACCGGCCATTGGTTGCGCGCTCAGCTGTTCGTTGTGATGTAGGCGTCCGGGTCCTTGTCGCTTTGGTCGAGGGTGTCGGCCACCTTCGGGTTCTTCGCCGCCTCGAAGCGTAGGCCGAGCTCGTCGCGCAGCTCGAGGGAGGCGTGCCGGCGAAAGTCGGCGAGCCCCTCGTCCTCCTCCTCGCCCATGTGTTCGGTGTTGGCGCGGCGGGCTCTGCCGACGGCCTCCCACCAGGCGTCGCTGCCGACTACCTGCCGGGACGCCTCGGCGACCCCGTCGCGGATGTCGTTGTGGTCGCCGATGGCGTCCTTGGTCTCCGCACCGTCGGGGTCGGCCTGCTTCAGCAGCTCCGGGTAGAAGACCGCCTCCTCGGCGGCCGCGTGCACCTCGAGGAAGTCGGCCAGCTGCTCCCACACCAGCCCGAGGCGCTCGGTGTCCGCGCGGTCGATGTCGTCGAGGTGGGCGAAGGCCTGCCGCTGGCGGTGGTGATCGTCGAGGATGAGCTCGGTGATGTCCATCCCGGGACAATGCCCAGGCGGGGCCGCGCTCAGTCCTCGGTACGCGCTGCGGAGGCCGTTGCGCAATTCCGCGCGGCTGCGGATCAAGCGGTCAGATGGGCGCGCCATGACGAGTGAGCGGGATTGCCTTTCGCCACATCGCGCGGATGAACGTCGTACGTTCGCGGTAACGCTGCCACGGGCAGTGGCCGGCACGCAGCCTTCCTGCCGGTTCGGTCCTCACCTAGGAGTACGAAGCATGGCGATTACCGCGGACTTCAGCGTCTTGCTCGACAAGGCGTATGAGGAGATGAGCCTGACCGAGATTCTCGCCTCGCCGGTGGCCGCACTGTCGGGGGTGACCGACGGCGACGCGGAGATGCTCAAGGCAGCCTTCAACATCAAGACGGTCGGCGATCTCGGGAAGAACAAGTACTTCCGCGCCGCCCAGGCAATGGCGGTGCTCGCAGACGGCGGCGCCAGATAGCACCCGCGGGCGACCGACAGGGCGAGTAAGCCTCAGTCCTCGTCCCGCGGGGCCAAGCGGGGCTGCATCGTCGGAATCCGACGGGTGAAGAACTGGGCGATGAGTGCGAGGACGGCCAGGACAGCCAGCGACGACTTGAGTCCGTCGAGTCGTGCGGTCGTGTTCTCCGCGACGATGGCCTCGGACGTCGCCGACGGCACCCCGGCCTTGGTCAGCCCGGCCTTGAGGTCCGCGTCGGAGACGAAGGGAACGCCGCTGTTGAGCTTGACCTGAGCCTGGGACGACACGGAGTCGGGAACCGCGGGGTTCTCGCTGATGCCGGTGAGAAACGACGAGGTCAGTGCCCCGACTAGCACGGCGCCGGCCAGGGCGGTGCCGATGGACGCGCCGAGGTTCGTCAGGGTGTTCTGCAGGCCGCCGACTTCGCCGCTCTGCTCGTCGGGTACGGAGGAGACGGTGACACTGCCCAACTGAGAGGCCAGAGCACCCACGCCGAGCCCGGCGAGGAGCATCGGCCAGGTCACGATCTCCGGACCGGCACCGGAGTCGAGCGCGACCATCAAGACGACGATGCCGACGAACAGCGCGAGGAACCCGACCTGCACGACTCGGCGGGGCGAGGCGTTCGGGAACACCTTCGGCACACCCACCGCAGCCAGCAGGAGGGTGATCGACAACGGCAGCAGCCGGACGCCGGTAGCTATCGCGGAGAGCCCGAGGGCGACCGAGAGGAACAGCGGCACGACGAAGAAGAGCCCGGCCTGGAGCAGGTACTGGAAGAAGAACGCGCTGAGCCCCCCGCGGAGCGTCTGATTTCGTAGCAGGGCAGGGTCGATGAGCGGATCTGCCTTCCGGTCCACGAGCCGGCTTTCCCACGCCAGGAAGGCCCAGAGCACGACGCCGCCGCCGAGAAGCAGCCAGATCACCGGAGACATCCCGAGCCACGTCGGGGCTCCCTCTTTCGGCTGGACGAATCCCCAGGTTCCGGAGCGAAGGATGCCGTACACGACGAGACCGAGGCCCAGGGCAGACAGCGCGGTCCCGACCAGGTCCAGCCGCCCGCTGGCCTCGGGCGGTGTTTCGGCCATCCGGCGGATGAGGGCGAGGATCGCCAGCACGATCAGGACCTCGGCGGCGAAGACCCAGCGCCAGGAGAGGTAGGTGGTGAACAGGCCCCCGATGAGCGGACCGGCCGCGACGGCGATCGCCCCGGCCGACGCCACGAGGCCGTACGCCCGCGGCCGCTGGTCGCGGCCGAAGTTGGACGCGACCAGCGCGACGATACCCGGCAAGATCAGGGCCGCTCCGACACCTTCCAGGAAAGACCACCCGAACACGAGTACGGCGAGGTTCGGGGCGATTGCGGTGGTCAGGGACCCGCAGCCGTAGATGACGCAACCGATGGTGAAGGCACGCTTGCGGCCGAGGATCTGGCCCAGCTTCCCGCCCGTGATCATCAGTGCCGCCATCACCAGGGTGTAGTAGGTGATGGCGGTCTGGACGCCGGTGACGGTCGTACCGACATCCTTGGCGACTGTCGCGATCGACACGTTCATGACGGCACTGTCGAGGGTCATGAGGAACTGGCTCGCCGCCAGCGTCGGTAGCACCAGCCCGGCCGCGCTGGTCTGTTGGTCCGCCGTACTTGTCATGTCCTCGCGCCACCTGACTCATCGACCTCGGGGTCGAGGCCAGGGTAGATGTCAGGGTAGGTGTCGATGTCGGTGGCCTTGACGCTGACCCAGACGTCGTCGCCGGCCGACAGCCGCATCTCGGCGACGGCCTGGGGGGTAACGTCGGCGAGCAGCTGTGGTGCGCTCGCGATGGTGACCCGGACCCGGTCGCCGATGGTCTCCAGTGCCGCGAGCCGGCCGGGCCAGACGTTGCGCGCGCTCGACGGGTGCGGTGCGGTCGTCTGCAGTAGGACCGAGCTGGGTCGCAGGACCGCCAGGGCCGGGCCGGTGAGGGAACTGTCGCCGGTCACGAGCAGCCCTCCGCCGTCCACCTGGATGACGCCTGCGGCGGCGGTGCCGCGAAGGAGGTTGAGGCCGACCAATTTGGCGACGTACGGGCTCCCCGGACGCTGGGCGATCGCCGCTGCCGGTCCGGCCTGGATCACTCGGCCGTCGTCGAGGATGAGGAGCCGGTCGGCCAGGGTCAGGGCGTCGAGCGAGTCGTGCGTCACGAGCAGCGCCGGTCCCGGGAAGAGGGCGAGTTGGCCCCGCAGCTCGCTTCGTACCGCGGCGCGGGTGGCGACGTCGAGTGCCGCCAGCGGCTCGTCCATGAGCAGCAGCCGCGGAAACGCGGACAGCGCCCGGGCCAGCGCGACCCGCTGGGCCTGACCACCGGAGAGCTCGTTCGGACGGCGCCCTTCGAGCCCCGTCAGGCCCAACCGGGCGAGCCAGCTGTCGGCGTGGGAGCGGGCGTCCGCCTTCGGTGTGCCCGCGCTGCGCAATCCGAAGGCGACGTTCTCCCGCGCGGACAGATGCGGGAACAGTCGGTAGTCCTGGAAGACCATGCCGATGCGGCGGTCCTGCGGGGCGAGCCGCCGGCCGACCGCGGGATCCTCGATGACCTCGCCGGCCAGCTCGACCCGTCCGGCAGTGAGCGGCACCAGGCCGGCCAGGGCCCGCAGCAGCGTGCTCTTGCCGGCACCGTTCGGCCCGAGAACACCCAGGACCTCGCCGGCATCGGCGTGCACGTCGGCGTCGAGGGTGAAGCCGGCGCGCTCGACCCGGAGCCGCGCCTGCAGGCTCACGCCGGTTGGGCGGGCCGCAGCCAGCGTTCCCGCAGCGCGACGAGGATGAGGATGCTGACCGCCAACAGGACCAGGGCGAGCGCGAGTGCCGCTTCGGGGTTGGTCTCCAGGGCGACGTACACCGCAAGTGGCATCGTCTGGGTCGTGCCGGGCAGGTTGCCGGCAAAGGTGATCGTGGCCCCGAACTCGCCCAGCGCGCGGGCGAAGCACAGCACGGCCCCGGCGGCCACGGACGGTCCGATCAGGGGCAGGGTGATCCGGCGGAACGTCGTCCAGTCGCTCGCGCCGAGCGTCGCGGCGGCCTCTTCATAGCGCTGATCGGAACCGGCGAGCGCTCCCTCGACGGTGATGACGAGAAACGGCATCGCGACGAATGCCTCGGCGAGAACCACCCCGGCGGTGCTGAACGGCAGCGAGATCCCGACAGCGCCCAGGGCGGGACCGAGGACGCCCCGGCGTCCGAACGCGTACAGCATCCCGACGCCCCCCACGACGGGGGGCAGCACGAGCGGCAGCAGGACCAGGGCGCGAACCAGCCGTCGGCCGGGGAAACGCCGGCGGGCCAGCACCCAGGCCAGCGGCACTCCGACCATCAGTGAGAACACGGTGGCCAGCGTCGCGGACATCAACGAGAGCCGCAGGGCTTGTCGTACGGACGGATCGGCAAGTAGCTGCGGCAGACCGCGCCAGGGCGCCCGGACCAGCAACCCGATCAGCGGCAGGAGCAGGAAGGCCAACGCGATGGCTGCCGGCGCGCCGAGCACGACCAGCAAGCTGGGGCGCCGACGCGGCCGTGGCCGGTCGGGCGACGTCAGGCTGTCCGTGGCTTGGGGGGTGAGCGAAGCGCCCGCTCCAGACGTCACGGCGACTGGAAACCCGCCTTGCCCAGCGCGCCCTGTCCGGTCGGGGAGAGCACGAAGTCCTCGAACGCAGTGGCCAGCGCGCGGTTCCTGCTCGCCGTGACCGACGCGAGCGGGTAGGCGGTGCTGGCATTGTCCGACGGCGGGATCTGCACACCTTTGACTTTCGCACCGGCAGCGTTGACGTCGGTAACGTAGACGATCGCCGCGTCGACCTCGCCGCTGGTGACATAGGCCAGCGTCGTCTTGACGTCCAACCCCTGCGTCACCGGTTTCACCGTCACCTGGGACTTGGCCAGCACCTGCTGCGCCAGCACGCCACAGGGCACCTGTGGCTGGCACAACGCCACCTTCACTCCCGGCTTCCCCAGATCCGTGACGTTGCTGACCGTGCTCGCGTCGGCCGGCGCGACCGCGATCTCGGCGGTGTTTCGGGCGAACGTCCTCGGGTCCTGGGCGTCACCCGCGGCCGTGACCTGGGTCATGTTCTTCGTACTCGCCGACGCGAACACGTCCGCCGGCGCGCCGGCGATGATCTGCTGCGCCAAGGCCGAACTGGCGCCGAAGCTGAACGTCACCCTGGTGCCCGGATGCTCGGCCTGGAACTGGTGGCCGAGTGCGGTGAAGGTCTCGCTCAGAGATGCTGCCGCGAAGACGGTGATCGTCCCGGACAGCGCCGTCGGCGACTTCGACGTCGAGGTCGGCGTCGCCCCGCTGCTCGTCTTCTCCGACGACGAGCCGCACGCCGCCGACAGCGCGCCGACAGCCACCAGGGTGACCAGGCGAGAACACGACCGAGTCGTGGGCCCGGTGGTAGGCACAGCCGACTCCACAATTGCTCGGGCCCGGTCAGGGCTGGCGCGGGACTTCGACGACGACGGCCGTGGACTTGACGCTGGCCACGGCGAGCACGCCGGGCTCCAGGTTGAGCTCGGACGCGGCCTCCGCGCTCATCAGCGAGACGACGCGGAACGGGCCAGCCTGGATCTCGACCTGGGCCATGACCGTGTCCTTGGTGACCTTGGTGACGATACCGGTGAAGCGGTTTCGGGCCGACTCCCCCACGATCGGCCCGGCATCGAGCAGGTCGGAGGAGATGTGTTGCTCGCAGGCGAAGCGGGCAAGCTCGCGTCCGTCGATGACGAGGCGGCCGGACTCGTCAACCGTCGGCTGCAGACGGCCGGAGTCGGCCCACCGCCGGACGGTGTCGTCGCTGACCCCGAGCAGGCGGGCCGCCTCAGCGATCCTCAGCGCCGTCACCGGCGGAAATCTAGCACGGCCCCGCACCTGCGGACCGGCTGGCCTCTTCGATACGTAGATGAGGTTGCGGGCGCGGTCCACCACACGACCTCCCGGACGCCCTACGCGTTACACCCCGACCGCGGCACGGGAGGCTTGCCACTCCGTTGCGGGACGCTGCTGCCTCTCGGATCTGGCCTGGACCATGGCCATCACGGTGTCCGCGTCGACCGGTTCGCCGAGGTAGAAACCCTGCCCCTCATCGCACCCCAACTCTCCTAGTCGGAGGAGCTGGCCGGCTGTCTCGATGCCTTCGGCAACCACCGTCAGCCCGAGATCGTGCCCGAGGTGGATCACGGCGGACACGATCGCCGCATCCGCCCCGCCGCCGAGCATTCCGGCCACGAAGGAGCGGTCCACCTTCAGCTGGTCGACAGGGAGCCGTCGGAGATTGGTCAGTGCGGAATGGCCGGTTCCGAAGTCGTCGATGGTCAGCCCGACCCCCAGCGCCTTGAGCCGGTTGACAGCCGTCTGCACCGACGGTGTCTCCAGGACCAGCACGCTCTCGGTGATCTCGATGGACAACGCGCCCGGCGCGGTATTCGTGTCATGCAGGGCACGCTCGATCATCGAGACGAGGTCGGCCTGGGTGAACTGTCGGGCGGACAGGTTGACGTTCAGCCGCAGTCGCTCGGGTGCCACGGTGGGCTGCCACCGTTGCAGCTGGCGCAGCGACTCCTGCAGCACCTGTGCCCCGATGGGGACGATGAGCCCGGTCTCTTCGGCCAGTTCGATGAACGTCAGTGGCGTCAGCAACCCGTCGGTGGGGTGCTGCCAGCGGACCAAGGCCTCGACGCCCACGAGCCGCAACTCCCGGAGGGAAATCATCGGCTGGTACAGAACCGTGAACTCGTGGCGATCAACGGCATTCCGCAGGTCGACGTAGGTGCCCAGGCGAAGCTGGGCGTTGCGTCGTATCGCCGCATCGAAGAATTCATAGCGATTCCCGCCGTGGTCCTTCGCCCTGTACATCGCGGCATCCGCATTCTCTACCAACTGGTCCGCGAAGGGACGCCCTCGTCCGAGCGCCAAGCCGATACTGGCAGTCGCGAATACCTCGTGCCCACGCACCGTGAAGGACGCCCCGAACATCTGCTGGACCTCCTCCGCGACGAGCCGTGCCTGGTCAATGTCCTGAACACCCGTACACAGGATCGTGAACTCGTCACCACCGAAGCGGGCGAGGAGGTCGTCGGGGCGGACGACTGTCCGCAGGCGGCCGGCCACGGCCACCAGAACCTGGTCACCGACGTCATGTCCGAGGCTGTCGTTGACGAACTTGAAGCGGTCGAGGTCAAGAAAGATCACGGTGACCAGCCCGTCGTCCCGCTCCGCACGCTCGAGCGCGCTGGCACAATGGGCGAGGAACAGTGAGCGGTTCGGCAGTCCGGTCAGCGGGTCGTGGGACGCCTGATGGGTGAGCTCCACGCGGGCCGTGTGCCGATGCACGGCGTTCGCCGTCAGCCGGGCAGCCGTGCGCAGCAAGACCCGGTCGGTGTCCGTCGGCTGACGCTCGGTGCTGAACCCCGCGGCCAGTACCCCGAGCAGGCCGCCGTCACTGTTCGGTCGAATCGGCATCGCCCAGCAGCAGCGCAGTCCGAGAGGTTCGGCCTGTGCCGCCTCCAGCGGGGCGAGCTCTCGGGCCAGGTCCACGACGACGGGCTCAGAGGTCCCAGCGGATCGCGCCCAGTCTTCGGCTGTGACGGTGGCTGCGGCAAGGAGCGGCGGTGTCAGATGCGCCGACGACTCGAATGCGGCCACCAACTTCAGCGGCTCCGATGCAGCAGCCAAGAAGATCGCCGAGCAGACCGGTTCGACATCCTGCTCCACCATCGACGCCACAGCCGCGAGACTCGCTTCCAGCGCCGCGTTGCCCGCGATCAGTTCAAGGATCCGGGCCTCGCTGGCAAGCAGCGACTGGTGCCGTCGCAGCTCTGTGACGTCGCGGGCGAGCAGGATCAACAGGGCGGGGCGATCTGGGTCGGTGGCCTCGGCGTAAGAACATGAGAGGCGTCGCACCGACCCGCATGCCGCGCGAATCTGGACATCCGGCGGCAGCGGCTCGGTCGCGGTGGCCCACTGCGCGAACGCCACCGGCTCTCCCCTGGGGTCCCGCGGGTCGAGCCGGTCCAGCCCGCGACCGCCGATCATCTCGGCTTCTCCGTACCCGGTCAGCACGCTGAACGCCGGGTTCCAGGACAGCACGATCCCGTCCGCCGCGAGCGCCGCGATGCCGTCGGTGGTGCCGTTGACGATGCGGGCCAGCTTGGTGCGTTCCGCGAGGACGACGTCCAGCAGTCGGACACGGTGCAACGCCGCGGTCAACTCACGACCGAGCGCCTCCAGGATCACCAGGTCCCTCGCCTCAAAGTCAACGGAGCCGCTGCGGTCATAGACGCACAGCACGGCGACTCGTTCCCCCTCGACGTACAACGGGGTGGCCATGCAGTCGTGCCAGCCGGCCGTCTGCAGCAATTCCGCGTTCCGGCCCCCTCGATGCCCCGTGAGCAGCACCGGCAGTGGGCCGCTGAGCACGGCGCTGAACAGACTCGAGTCACTGACGGCCGTCGTCCACCTCTCGTAGCCGCCGACTTGACGGGCTGCCCACAGTCGGTGCACATCGAGGTCCGCTTCCCCGGCGCCGACCATCACCACGTCGGCAGCCCGTGCGGTGAAACAGCGGACCACCTCGGCGAGGTAGCCGGGGATTCCGTCCCCAGGATCGGGCAGGGTCGGAAGGGCGTGGGTGGCACGCGTCAGGCTCGCCATCCGCTGACTGTCGGTGTACTCGAGTGCGAAGCCACGCCCCGCCCAGTGGGCGAGGAGCAGCGGGCCGACCACGAGGCCAAGCGCGACTGGTGCCGTACTGGCGGCGAGAACGACGAGCATTCCGGTCGTGATATTGACAGCCGTCACGGCAGACGTGCGGGTCAGGTAGCCCAGGCGGAGCAGCGACGGCCCGGCCGGCTGAGCCCCTCCCAACAGGTGGAACAGCACAGTCAACGCCAGCAGGTTGACCACGGCCGCGGCGACCATGCCGGCGGCCAACGCCGGAAGGGCCCTGAGCGATTCCGGGCCCGCAGGTCGCAGCAGGCTGAACACCAGCGTTGCGGCGCCCGTGCTGGCCGCCCACTGGGCGACATTGAACGCCGCCTTGATCGGGGGCATGCGCATCCAGAGCTGACTCAATGCCTTGCCGAGGGCCGCCAGCAGGATCGCGGTAGGAGCCGGCAAGAAGAACACGGTCGGTGCCAGTGCCGCCTCGAAGAGGTCAAGTGAGTCCACCTCGCCGTAGTGCCGGACGTCCAACGTGAACCTGCCGGCGAGGACGAGTGCGACGCCAAGGAGCAGCACCTGTGGCCAAGAGGGCACCGCCGCCGGCACCCGAAGGCGCGCTGCGAGCGCCGCCGCCGCCATCGCTGCAGCCGCAAGTGTCCCGATCCAGGCGAGCAGACGCGGTGACGGTCCCGAGCGGGCACCGTCACGTGTCACACCGCGCATCCGGCTCCCTATTCCCACGCTCCGTACCACGCCGACCCCGAGATCGGCGACCCGTAGCTGCGGGAAACGTCTGTCCCCTCCCACTCGCCACCCCCCCAGTTGTGTCCCGGCCAGTCGTTCCCCGCCCAGATGACCGGCCGCCACGGAGTGAGATTCCACGTCGACACGTACCAACTTGTGGGGCTCCAGTTGAGAAGAAACGCCGTCGGGTTCCACACGACCAATTGCGCCGTCAGGAGACCGTTGACCAGTACGTGATTCGCACTCGTCTGGACCCGGACGTGGCCGCGGCTGACATCGAGCAATCCGGTGCCGTTCGAACGCGCCACGCCGGCATTCGCCACCCCGGCCGGCGGGTCGACCGTGGCCGCGTAGGCGTCCACCTCGCCAGCCCCGACCGCCATTCGATCGGTCGAGGCCACGGGGCGCGCGGTAGTCGATACCGCGAACTTCACGTTGTCAGGAGTCATGCCGGGGTTGTGGCTACACATCAGCGCGATGACACCCGACACCGCGGCAGTGCCGAACGAGGTTCCGCTGCCCCGGTGGTAGGAGCCGTCGATCGAGCCCGGAAAAGCCTCGTCAATCGTGCTGCCGACGGAGCGCAGCGAGACGATGTGCGCTCCGGGAGCGACCACGTCCGGCTTGGCGAGGCCATCGGCGGCGGTCGGACCTCGAGAAGAGGAGTTTGGCAGTTCGTCGTCCGCGACGTCTGCCGTGCCGCGGTCGTCGACCGCACCGACTGTGATGGGAAGCGGGTCGTCGCCGGGCTTGGTGATCGTGCCCGGTGCGGGCTCCAGGTTGCTCGCCGCGACGACCACTGCGATGCCGGCATCCCACGCGCGTTCCACCGCGTAGTCGAGCGGATCGTTGCGGTAGCTCTGCGTCGAGCCGGTCCCGAGCGAGAGGTTGAGTACCCGGATGCCGTACCGGTCCTTGAAGCTGACAACCCATTGGATGGCGGCGAGTACGCCACTGACGTCGGCCGACCCGTCCCGTCCAGCAACCTTGACGGAGACGATGTTCGCCCGCGGTGCCACCCCGGTCCATCGTCCGCCGGACGCCGTTCCGTCACCGGCGATGATGCCGGCCACGAACGTGCCGTGACCGTAGTTGTCGTTGCAGTCCGCTTCTCCGGTGTCCACCAGTGCGACGGTCACTCCCTGGCCGCGGTCCCCGGTCTGCCAGACCTCGTCCGCCCAAATCGCCGCGGGGTAGGCGGAGAGCACATCGTCACCGCTGCCGGAGCCGGCGACCGCCTGCACATGGACCCGCTCGTCGGTCGTCACCGCCCGGACGCCGGCAGCGCTGCCCAGCCGGCCGACCGAGCTCGCCGGTAACGAGGCCGCGAACCCGTTCACGATGTCCAGTTGCCTGCCGACCGTGCCGCCCAGTCGAGCGACCAGGGTCTGCGCCCCAGCCCGAGCCGCGGGCTGCACTTGCACGATCACCCGACTCGTCGCCGACGCCGTCGGCCTGCTCAGCGGTCCGGCGACTGCGTTGCCCGTGGTGGCGAGCAGTGCGAGCACGGCGGCCAGGCAAGCGACGGCCCGCAGCAATAGTCGATGATCAGAACTCGCCATGCGATCTCCCCCCGCCCAGGAGTGGTGCCGACGCACTCTCTTTGTACCCCAAATCTCACCATTCTGGAACCGTCCGTGAGCTCCCTCTTACGACGCGTAAACGGATGAACCGGGACGGAGCGGAGACCCGGCGGCCCGGGGCCAGCTGATCGACCGCGCGCCGATCATGCTCAAGAGCGCGTGGGCAGCGCTCCGCAAACGTACGTTCGAGCATGATCGGCGAGGCCAGCCCCCCGGGGGCGGCAGCCCGCGGTGCAGGGGTCTAGCCCCACCATTCCGTCTGCCAGATGTCGTTGTCCGCGTCGCTCACCGGCTTGACGTGAGCCCACCGATTCAGCAGCTCGGCCGGCACGCACCACTCCCGGTAGCTCGTGCTGTCCTGGGCGATCTCGTAGTCGCGCAGGTCCACGTGCTGCGGCAGACTCACCATGAGCAACTGATCACCGTCTGCCTCATCCTCGGTACCGAGTGGCTGGTCGCTGATGAAGACTCCCGTTCGCGTGATCCCGACCAGCCCGTACGACGCTGACGCGTCGCAGAAGCCATGAGTCACGGTGTCGGCGGCCGCAGCTGTGCGGTGGTAATAGATCATCCCCACAGGTGCCCCCTCTGGTCGGCGCGGCGCGTACGGATCGTAGGAGCTCGCGAATCGGGCGGGTACTGCAGAACGTAGTAGCGTCGTCGCTACCTGTCCACGTCTGCGGGGTTGATCCTCTTTTCGTGGGGTGGCCGTCTCGCCGTCACCCCGCGGGATCGTGCCTCCGGCCGAGATCATCGAGGGGAGTGCTCTGATCTCCCAGACGACGTTCGTCGACGGGCACGCCGCTGCGGATGAGGCGCTGGAGGGTGTCGGTGACATCCCAGACATTGACGTTCATCGCCGCGACGACCCGGTCGCTGGCCAGCCAGAAGGCAATGAACTCGCGGCCTTCGAGGTCACCGCGGACGACGACCCGGTCGTAGTCGCCCGGACCGGCGTAGCCCGAATACTCCATGCCGAGGTCGTACTGGTCGGTGAAGAAGTACGGCACGCGGTCGTAGCTCACGTGGCGGCCGAGCATGGACCTGGCCGCCGCCGGCCCGCCGTGCAGCGCATTGGCCCAGTGTTCGACCCGAAGGTGGCGTCCCAGCAACGGGTGGAACGGGTTGGCGACGTCCCCGGCGGCGTACACATCGGGGTGTGTCGTGCGTAGCGCCGCGTCGAGGATCACACCGTTGTCGACCGGGAGCCCAGCGGCTTCGGCCAGTTCGGCATTCGGCCGGGCGCCGACGCCGACGACGGCGACGTCGGCAGCGAGCTCGTCACCGCTGTCGGTCACGACGGCGACAAGGCGGTCGGCGTCGCCCCGGAACTCCCGGACTCCGGTGCGTACGCGGAGCTCGACTCCGTGATCGCGGTGCAGCCGGGCGAAGGTCTCGCCCAGCTCCGGACCGAGCACAGCGTGCAGCGGGGTTGGCGCGGCCTCCACGATCGTGACGTCGTTGCCGTGGCCGCGCGCCGCTGCCGCGGTCTCCAGGCCGATCCACCCCCCGCCGACCACGACGACCCGCCGGCCGCCGTCGGTAAGCACCTCCAGCAGCCGGTCGGCATCGGCAGCCGTACGGAGATAGTGCACGCCGGCGAGATCGGCACCGGGCACACCGATCCGCCGCGGTGCCGCGCCGGTGGCCAGCAGGAGCTTGTCGTAGCGCACTTCCCGGTCGTCCTCGACGGTCACCGTGTGGGTGCCGGCATCCAACGCCGTGGCCCGGGTGCCCAGCTGCAGTTCGACGTCGTGCTCGGCATACCAACCGGCGTCGTGCACGTAGATCGTGTCGCGGGCTGCGGTACCGGTCAGGTAGCCCTTGGACAGGGGCGGTCGTTCATAGGGCCGCTCCGGCTCGGCGCCGAGGAGGAGCACGCGGCCGTCGAAGCCTTCCGCACGCAGCGTCTCGGCGGCTTTGGCCCCGGCGAGGCTGGCGCCGACGATCAGGTACGTCAGGGCTGTGGACACGGGGTGACTCCCTGGACCGGTCTCGGGTGTGATGAGAGCCGACGCTAGCCTCGCGCAGTTCTACCGTCTCAGCCGCCTTCCACCTCGCGCGTATTGCCCGGCACGTCACTCAGCTGATCTGTGAGACCCCGTATAAAGGGAGAATGCTCCAATCCAGTGGTCTCATGGCCTTCGTCGGCGTCTCCGACCTCGTCCGTGCGCAGCAGTTCTACGGCGACACGCTCGGGCTGCGGCTCAGGGACGAGAGCCCATTCGCGCTGGTTGCGGATCTGCACGGGGGCACGCTGCGGATCACCGCGGTCGGTGAGCTGCTGGTGGCGGCTCCGTATACCGTGCTGGGTTGGCAGGTCGCGGACATCGCATCGAGCATCGAGGAGCTCACCGCCCGCGGGGTGCGCTTCACCAGGTATCCGGAGGTGGCTCAGGACGAGCGCGGGGTGTGGACGGCACCCGGCGGTGCCAAGGTCGCGTGGTTCCTCGACCCGGACGGCAACACCCTCTCACTGACCGAGTTCGCTGAGCCAGAGGGCGAGGTTCCGTGATTCACCAGCATCAGGTCTGCCCGCTGGCCGGCTCCCGGCCCAGGACGTAGAACACGCAGCACACCACGGACAAGGCGAGGACCGGTGCGAAGACGAGCGCTTCGAAGGTGGCTCGGTCCCCCTCGAATCCCGCCGGGAGCGCCGCGTCGGGGTGCGCGGTGCCGAACCCCGGCCAGAGGAGACAGACCGCGGCGAGCAGCGACCAGCCTGTCGCCAGGACCGAGATCAGCCAGGCGATGCGCATCCCCCCGGGCACGCGGAAGGGCCGGGTGAGATCGGCGCGACGGATACGCAGGGCGACGAAGGCCGGAAAGATCAGCAGGTAGGCCAGCACGATGAGGGAGATGGCGACGGTCAGGGCGACCGAGAAATACCGCTGACCGTTCCCGCCGGTCACGTAGAAGCCACTGGCCATGGTCCCCAGCGAGACCGCTCCGGAGACCAGTCCCATCACGACCGGCACGCCGCTGCGGGCGGAGATGCGGCCCAGGACGGCGGGTCCCGCACCGTCGAGGCAGGCCGCCGCCTGCGCGCGGCCGGCTCCCATGATCCAGGTCGAGCCGCTCGCGAGGAGGACCCAGAGGAAGACAACGGCGCACACCTTGCCGAGCACCAGGCCGGCCCCGGCCAGCGTGGCGGTGCCGTCCGCGGCGACCGAGCCGCCGTAGATGGTGAACACGGTCTTCATGGCGTCGATGAGCCCGTGCAGGGAGGTGACCTGCTCCGTCGGCAGGACGACGAGCACCGCCAGGATCGGCAGCGCGTACATCAGCAGCTGGGCGATCCCGGCCCGCGCGATCGCCGCGGGGATGTCACGGCGCGGATCGACCATCTCCTCCGCGGCCGCCGCGGGCAGTTCGATCCCGACGAAGGAATACAGCAGCACCGGAACGACAGCGATGAAGGTGAGGTAGGACGGCGCGAACTCCCCGACCCCGATGCCGTGGACGCCGTGGACGACGCCGAAGCCGACGACGCTGGACGTGAAGAAGGTCGGCAGCAGGATCTGGCCGAGGGCGCCGGTGGTCGGCACCCAGTGGCTATAACGGCATAACCGCAGGTCAGAGGCTTTCAAGCGGTCCAGCAGCCACACTTCGTGCCACCGATTGGGCGCCTGATGATTGCAAGACGTAACCGGTCACTACAGCGTGTTGCGACACAAGCCTGCCCCCTAGTCGGAGGTGCGGGTAGTGTCCGACCCGGCCCTCGCCGACGGGTTGCGCTCCAGACACCTCGGTAGCGCCGCCGGCGAGGAGCCCATCCTTAGGGCCTTGATCCAGGCCCGAAGGCGCCGACCCAGTCACTGGTCAGAGACCTATATCACCAGGTCAGAGGGGGTGAGCGCCGTGTTTCCGCAGGTCAGCGGCCGGCGCGGCCGGTGGTCGGTACCCACTTGCCGTACCGCAGTGGTACGACCGCCCCGAGCGTCGCGGCCGCGACGAACAGCGCGCCGAAGACGTACCCCTGGCTTGTGCCGAGGTCGCCGAGGAACCGCTCGTACACGGCGCCAGCGACCGCGGTGAGCGAGCCCCCGAGCCACACCGGCGTGCCGGACCAGTACAGCAACGAGGTCAGCGTGCCGGCGAACCGGCCGAAGGCCATGCGGACCCAGACGTAGACGCCGCCCTCCTGCGGGATCCCGCGCCCAGTTCCGCACTGGCCAGGGCAGAGGGCACGAAGAACAGCACGAAGAGTA
>JADGOV010000062.1 GCA_017882785.1 Frankiaceae bacterium | reverse complement strand
CACCCAGGCGAGATTGCGTCGGGTACCGCCGGAGACGTATCCGGCGGTGGCGGCCTCCCGCGCCCCGTCCAGATAGGGGACCGCGGCCGCCTCGATGCGCGCCGTGACCCCGCTGGCCCTGGCGAGCTTGTGCAGGTGGCCGAGCAGCCCGAAGCCGGTGACGTCGGTCGCGCAGGCCGCCCCGGCGGCGAGTGCGGCCGATGACGCGTCCCGGTTCAGTGCGGTCATGGCCTGCACGGCCTGCGGAAAGCTTTCCCCGGTCGCCTTGTGCCGCGTGTTGAGCACGCCGATGCCCAGCGGCTTGGACAGCGACAGCGGCTGTCCGGCCCGACCGGCGTCATTGCGCAGCAGGCGCCGGGCATCGGCCACGCCGGTAACGGCCATCCCGTATTTCGGTTCGGCATCGTCCACGCTGTGCCCGCCGCCGACGAAGCACCCGGCCTCCCGGGCGACCGTCACGCCGCCGCGCAGCACTTCCCGCAGTACGGCGAGGGGCAGCAGCTCCCGCGGCCAGGAGACCAGGTTGACCGCGACGAGCGGTCGGCCACCCATGGCGTAGATGTCGGAGAGGGCGTTGGCCGCGGCGATCCGGCCCCAGTCGTAGGGGTCGTCGACGACGGGGGTGAAGAAGTCCGCGGTGGCCAGGATCGCGACGTTCCCGCCCAGATCCCCATCGAGGCGTACCGCCGCCGCGTCGTCCCCGGCGTTCAGGCCGACGAGGAGGTCAGGGTGCGCATCCCCGAACAGCCCGGCCAGGGCGTCCTCGAGCTCGCCGGGGGGGATCTTGCACGCGCAGCCGCCGCCGCGGGCGTACTGGGTGAGTCGGAGGCCGATGGCAGAGACGGTCATGCCGGCACGATAGGGCGCCCGGTGTGCACGCTGTCCACCTCCGCTGGCCTGCATAACGACCTGCCCGGTCCGGGACCTTTGGTCGTTATCACCTTCCGCAGGGGAGAGAGGATTGCAGTGTGATGGGAAGTCGACGTGAGCGGCAGGCAGACCGCCGTCCGGATGGAATTCGCAGTCGAAAGGCCGCGGCGAGCTTGGGGGACGTTGGTCCTACCGATCCGGGCCGCGCGGCCGTCCACCGCAGTTCTGCAGGTGTCGAGATTGCAGACCACAGCGTCACCGCACGGCCAGCCCGGAGCGTCACCCCAGAGCAACAGCCCAGGAAGGACGAGTCCATGTCCATTCAGCAACTCGACGCCAGGCTGGTCCTGCACCAGGCACTTGCTGAGGGCGCACTGCGCCGCGGGGACCGCGTATCGGTAACCGTGCACGAGCGGGCCGCTGCCTCACTGTCCAAGATTCGTGCGGATATCGCCGACGCCGCCGAGGGTGCCGCCTCGCGCTGAGCCGGCCCGAGCTGCAGCAGCTCACCAGCTACCGAACCGCCCGCATCGGATGCGGGCGGTTCGGCCGTGGTGCGTAGGTCGGAGGACGACGGCACGGTGCGAGAATCGTCGGGCGGCCGGGCACTGCGACTGTTCCCGGCCGCAGCTGGAGGTGTGTGCGTGCCTGGTGGCCGTCCCGATCTTCAAAATCGAGGTGCTCGAGGATCTCGGGCAGGCGGGTTCGATTCCCGTCCACCTCCGCCCTGGTCTCGCCAGCCGAGCAAGCGCTGGCTACGGTGAGCGCCAGTCCGTCCAGGGGACCTGACCTGGGTCACCCGCTCGGCCTGCGACAAGGGGGTCGCATGCGTCGACCCGCCGACCTAGAAGGGTGCAGCACATGGTCACGATCCATCCCTCCGCGGGCAACACACTGACCTTGCGGGTGTCCTTGCAGCGCGTTCCCGGCACGCTGGGGAGGTTGACCTCAGCCCTCGGCGCCGCGGGTGCGCTGGTGGACGCCATTGACATCATCGACCACCAGGGTGACGTCATCATCCGGCAGATCCAGGTGGAGACCCGCGGGGAGGCGCACGGCCGGGAGGTCGTAGAGGCGGCCCGGGCGGTGTCCGGCGTCGAGTTGCTGTCGGTCACCGACCGGGTGTTCGACCGGCACCGCCGCGGGAAGATCGAGGTGACGCCGAAGTTTCCGGTGCTCACCCGCGACGACCTGTCGATGGCCTACACACCGGGCGTCGGCCGGGTCTGCACGGCCATCGCCGAGGAGCCGGAGCGGGTCTGGGACTACACCATCAAGCCCAACTCGGTGGCCGTGCTGACCGACGGCACGGCCGTGCTCGGGCTCGGTGACATCGGCCCGGAGGCGGCCATGCCCGTGATGGAGGGCAAGGCGATGCTGTTCAAGCAGCTTGCCAACGTCGATGCCTACCCGGTCTGCGTGCGCACCTCCGGCGCCGACGAGCTCGTCGCGGTGGGCAAGGCAATCGCGCCCGGCTTCGGCGGCATCAACCTGGAGGACGTCGCCGCGCCGGTGTGCTTCGAGGTCGAGCGGCGGCTGCAGGACGAGTTGGACATCCCGATCTTCCACGATGATCAACACGGCACGGCGGTCGTCTCACTCGCCGCGCTCTACGGCGCGGCCGAGGTGGTCGGCAAGCGGCTGCAGGACCTCAAGGTGGTCTGCCTGGGGATGGGCGCGGCCGGCGTGGCCTGCGTCAAGCTGTGGCAGGAGGCCGGTGTGGGTCATTTCATCGGAGCGGACCGTCGCGGCATCGTGTCCCGGGACCGCACGGATCTCAATGCGGAGAAGCGGTCGATCGCGGAGACGACCAATCCCGAGGGCGTGCGCGGTGGGCTGGAGGAGGCCCTGGCCGGCGCGGACGTCTTCATCGGCGTCAGCGGACCGGGTCTGGTCAAGTCGGAGTGGGTCGGCGCGATGGCGAAGGACGCCATCGTCTTCGCCATGGCCAACCCGATTCCGGAGATCATGCCTGAGGAGATGCCGGACAACGTGGCGGTGGTTGCCACCGGCCGCAGTGACTACGCCAACCAGATCAACAACGTTCTGGTCTTCCCGGGCATGTTCCGCGGGCTCCTCGACGGCCGCGCGCGGTCGGTCGACATGTCGATGAAAGTGGCGGCCGCCAGGGCGATCGCCGACATCGTCACCGAGGACGGGGTGTCAGCGGACCACATCGTCCCGTCGATCTTCGATGCCCGGGTGGTACCGGCGGTCTCCAGCAAGGTCCAGGAGGCCGCGGCTGCGGCCGGGTTGGGGACCAGGCCGAAGCCGGCGAAGACCGCCGTCCTCAAGACAGGCAGTGTCTAGGTCAGGCCGAGGACCTGCAGCACCGCGGTGGCGTTGAGCCCGATGAGCACCACCGTGATGCCCGCGCCGATGGCCAGGACCGGACGACCGATCGTGTGCTCGCCCATCACGCCGCGACTGTTGACCAGCACCATCAGCGGGATGATGACAGCCGGCAGTGTGAGGGCGAGCACGACCTGACTCCAGACCAGCGCCAGGATCTCCGGCGTCCCGGCGGCGAGCAGAATCGCCGCCGGGACCATGGCGATCAGCCGGCGGACCAACGGGGAGCGCAGGTGCCCGGTGCGGACCAGGCCGTCGATGACGTACTGGGTGGCGATGCCGCCGGTGACGCAGGATGCCAGCCCGGCGGCCAGCAGGGCGAGTCCGAAGGCGAGGGAGGCGGCCGGCCCGACCAGCGGGGTCAGCGTGGCGTGCGCCGCGCCCAGCGACGCCACGTTGTGACCGCCGCCGAAGAAGGTGGTGGCGGCCATGAGCAGGATGGCCGCGTTGACGAGCAGGGCGAGATTGAGCGCAACCCCACTCTCCACCGTGCACCGACGCAGCACCCCTCGCGGGTCCGAACCGTCGCCGCGCCGGTCCAGTACGAGTCCGGAGTGCAGGAAGAGGTTGTGCGGCATCACCACCGCGCCCAGGATGCCCAGCGCGATGGGTAGTGAGCCTGCGGGCAGATCGGGGACAAGGCCCCGCATGACCTGTCCGGGTGGCGGTGGCGAGAGCCACAGCTCGATCAGGTACGCGGCGGCGACCGTGCCGAGCAGGACGAAGATCGCCCGCTCCAGTGGTCGGGCCCGCCGCGCGCCGAGGGCCAGCAACCCCACGACGAGGGTGGCCCCGAGGCCCACCGCGGCGATCAGGTTGAGGCCGAGCAACAGCCGCAGCGCCACAACGACGCCGAGGAACTCCGCCGTCTCGGTCACCAGCATCGCCGAAAGCGCCACCGTGGCGTAGGCCCGCCTGGGCCCGGTGCCCATCCGTTCCCCGATGATCTGAGCCAGGTGCTTGCCGGTGACGATGCCCAGTTTCGCGGAGAGCCTCTGCAGGAACAGCGCGGCCAGATTGGCGACCACGAGCACCCAGAGCAGCTCGTAGCCGTAGCGGCTGCCGGCGGCCAGGTCGGTGCCCCAGTTGCCCGGATCCATGTAGCCGACGGACACCAGAAACGCCGGGCCGGCAAAGGCGATGGCAGCCCGCAGTCGGCCGACCCGCGGCGGGGGATACGCCCGCTGGTCGGGAGCGAGAACCGTCGAGCCTCCCAAGAAGATCCTCCCTGACGACCCAGGCTATTCCGCGAGCCCGACCCGGTCGGCGGCTCTGTCCCTCCTGGCCGCTCTGTCCCCCGACCGCGGGATCGGCCTAGGGTCGGCTGGTGGACGACGTTCGGCGGGGGGTGCCGCGTACCGACTCATTGCTCGCGGACCCCCGGCTGGTCGCGGCCGCTGCCCGTCTCGGCCGGCCGACCGTCAAGGCGGCGGTGCTCGCCGCCCAGCAGCGGGTCCGCGGCGGTACGTTGCCGGCCGCTGCGGTTGCCGACAGTGTGCTGGAGTCGCTGCCGGTCACGGCCACGACGTTGCGTGCTGTGCTCAACGCCACCGGTGTAATCCTGCACACCAACCTCGGCCGGGCGCCGCTGTCCGCCGCCGCCCGCCAGGCCCTGGTGGTCGCCAGCGGGTATGTCGACGTGGAGTACGACCGGGACACGGGTCGTCGGGCGCGGCGCGGCCGGGGCGCCCTGTCGGCGTTGCGCGCCGCGGCGCCGGCCGCGCAGGACGCACTGGTGGTCACCAACGGCGCGGCAGCGCTGGTGCTGGCCGCGACCGCGCTGGGCGCCGGGCGGGAGATCGTGATAAGCCGCGGCGAGTTGGTGGAGATCGGCGACGGCTTCCGGTTGCCCGACCTGCTCACCTCGACCGGGGCGCGGCTCCGCGAGGTGGGCACGACGAACCGGACGACGTTGGCGGACTACTCATCGGCGCTAGGCCCGGACACCGGTTTCGTCTGCAAGGTCCATCCGGCCAACTTCCGGATGCAGGGTTTCACCGCGGCCGTGCCGACGGCCCAGCTGGTCGGTCTGGGGCTACCGGTCGTGGTGGACATCGGCTCCGGGCTGTTGGCCCCTGACGTCTCGCTGCCAGCCGAACCGGACGCGGCCGGTGCGCTGGCGGCCGGCGCGGCGCTGGTCACCGCCAGCGGCGACAAGCTGCTTGGCGGCCCACAGGCCGGCCTCGTCCTGGGCCAGCAGGGTTACGTGGACCAGCTCCGGCGACACCCGCTGGCCCGGGCGCTACGGGTGGACAAGCTGACGCTGGCCGCGTTGGAGGCGACGCTGCGCGGTCCGCAGCCGCCGGTCCGGGCCGCCGTGGTCGCGGACCCGGCCGGCCTTGCGCGACGGGCCGAGGCGCTGGCCGAGGCGCTGCGTCGGGGTGGGGCGGAGTGCGCCGTCGTCCCCAGCGAGGGGGTGGTCGGTGGCGGTGGTGCGCCGGGGGTGCTGCTCCCGGGATGGGCGGTCGCCCTGCCCGCCGAGGCCGCGCGAGCGTTGCGGCTCGGCTCCCCGCCGGTCATCGGTCGGGTGGAGCGCGACCGTCTCCTGCTCGACCTGCGGTGTGTGCCGCCCGAGGAGGACGCGGCGGTCCGGGACGCGGTGCTTGCCGTCGTGCTCGCCGCCGCGCCCGCGCCGACGTCGGGCAGCTGACGTGCACGTCGTCGCCACCGCCGGGCACGTCGACCACGGCAAGTCCACGCTGGTTCGGGCGCTCACCGGGATGGAGCCCGACCGGTATGCCGAGGAGCGCCGCCGCGGCCTGACCATCGACCTGGGCTTCGCCTGGACCACGCTGGCATCGGGAACCGAGATGGCCTTCGTCGATGTCCCGGGGCACGCCCGTTTCGTGCCCACCATGCTGGCCGGCGTCGGCCCGGTGCCGGCCGTGCTCATGGTCGTCGCCGCGGACGAGGGGTGGCGGCAGCAGTCGGCGGAGCACCTGGCCGTACTCGACGCCTTCGGCGTCCGCCACGGCGTGCTCGCCGTGACCCGCAGCGACCGGGCCGACCCGGTCCCGGCCACCGAGCAGGCCGTGGCGATGCTGCGCCGCAGCACCCTGACCGAGGTGGAAGCGGTCGCGGTCAGCGGCGTCACCGGCGCGGGACTGCCCGACCTGCGCGCCGCGCTGGACCGGCTCGCCACCCGTCTCCCGCGCCCCGACGTGCAGGCGGCGGTACGGCTGTGGGTGGACCGGGCCTTCACCCTGCCAGGCGCCGGCACCGTGGTCACCGGGACCCTCGGCGGGGGCACCCTGCGGGTGGGGGACGAGGTGGCGCTGGTCCCCTCGGGACAGGTCACCCGCATCCGGGGCCTGGAGTCGCTGCGACGAGCTGCCCCATCCGTCGCTGCGGTCGCCCGGGTTGCGGTCAACCTGCGCGGCGTACCGCCCAGCCAAGCACGCCGGGGGCAGGCGCTGGTCACACCGGGTGCCTGGCCGCTGCCGACCGTCTTCGACGCGCGGCTCTCCCGGCCGGCGGCGGACCTTCGCGGCGCCCTGATGCTCTACGCCGGGTCGGCCGCGGTGCCGGCGCGACTGCGGCCGCTCGGCGGGGACCGTGGCCGGGACAGCGGCGAGGACAGCGGTCGGGACCGCAATGGCCTGGTACGGGTGTACCTGGCGACCCCGCTGCCTTTGCGGCTGGGGGACCGGGCGGTGCTCCGTGACCCCTCCCGGCACGATGTCCTCGCCGGTCTGACGGTGCTCGACGTCGCACCGCCTGAGCTGCGGCGCCGGGGTTCCGCGGCGGCACGGGCGGCCGCCCTGCGTGAGCTGGACGGTCGGCCGGACGTGGCGTCGGAGGTGGCCCGCCGGGGCGCTGTCCGGCGCATGGGACTCATAGCGATGGGCGTACCGTCGGAGTCCCTGTCGGAGCTCAGGGCGGATCCCGCGACGAGCTTCGTGGTCGCGGGGGAGTGGCTCGTCGACGCCGGCCGGTGGCGGGAATGGGTTGACGCCGTGGCTGCGGCCGTCGCCGACCACGCCAACCGCTTCCCGCTCGACCCGATGCCGCATCGAGGGGCCGTCGCGCATGCCGCGGAGCTGCCGGATGTGGTCCTACTCGACCATCTCCTCGAGCCGGCCGGGCTCGTCGCCGACGGCGGCCGGCTGCGTCGTCGCGGGGCGGTGAACCCGCTGCCACTCCCGTCGCAGTCGGCGGTGGAGGACCTGCGGCGGCGCCTCACGGCCGCTCCCTTCCGGGCTGCCGAGGCGCCGGCCCTCGCCGAGGCGGGGCTCACCCGCCCGGTGCTGGCCGCCGCCGTCCGGGCCGGGGCACTGGCCGCGGTCGGCGAGGGCATCTGGCTGTTGCCGGACTGGGCGGGGGAAGCGCTGCTGCGTCTCGGCACCCTGCCGCAGCCCTTCACGCTCAGTGACGCGCGGCTGGCCCTCGACACGACGCGCAGGGTCGCCGTGCCGGTGCTGGAGGCCCTCGACGCTGCCCGGCGCACCCGCCGCCTCGACGGGTCACGGCGGGTCGTCGTCGGCGTAGGCTGACCCGATGCTGGTCGACCGGTTCGGGCGGCTGCACACCGACCTACGGGTCTCCTTGACCGACAAGTGCAACCTGCGATGCGCCTACTGCATGCCAGCAGAAGGGCTGGCCTGGCTGCCGCGGCAGGAGGTGCTGACCGACGACGAGGTGGTCCGCGCCGTCGGCGTCGCGGTTGGTCTGGGTGTGCGGGAGGTGCGTCTCACCGGCGGTGAGCCGCTGATCCGGCCCGGCCTCGTCGGCATCGTGCGCCGGCTGGCGAAGCTGACCCCCCGCCCGCACCTGTCGATGACCACGAACGGCATCGGTCTCGCCGTGTTGGCCGCAGAGCTCGCCGCGGCCGGGCTCGATCGGATCAACGTCAGCCTGGACACCCTGGATCGAGAGCGCTTTCTCGCCCTGACCCGCCGAGACCGGCTGGCCGACGTGCTCGCCGGTTTGACGGCGGCCGCGTCCAGCGGCCTGGCGCCGGTCAAAGTGAACGCGGTGCTCATGCGCGGGCTCAACGACGTCGAGGCACCGGCGCTGCTGGACTTCTGCCTGCACCGTGGCTATCAGCTGCGCTTCATCGAGCAGATGCCACTGGATGCCCAACACGCCTGGGACCGCACCCAGATGGTGACCGCCGAGGAGATTCTCGACCGGCTGACCGCGACCCACACGCTTACGCCCAACGAGGGCCGTGGCAGCTCGCCGGCGGAGACCTGGCTGGTCGACGGTGGGCCGGCTCGGGTCGGCGTCATCGCCTCGGTCACCAGACCGTTCTGCGCGGCCTGCGACCGCCTGCGCCTGACGGCCGACGGCCAGGTGCGCAACTGCCTTTTCGCTCGGGAGGAGTCCGACCTGCGCGAACTGCTGCGCGCCGGTGCCTCCGAGAGCGAACTGGCCGAGCGGCTGCGGTCCGCGGTGGCGGGGAAACGGGCCGGTCACGGGATCGACGACCCGACGTTCCTGCAGCCCGCCCGGCCGATGTCGGCCATCGGGGGATGATCCGCAAGGCCGGTTTTGACGCGGTGGTGCTGGCCGGCGGTGCGGCCCGCCGGCTCGGCGGGGTCGACAAGCCGGGACAGAGCGTCGGCGGACGTCCGCTGCTGGACCGGGTGCTGGCCGCTGTGCTCGACGCCGCCACCGTTGTCGTCGTCGGTCCGGAGCGGCCCACGGTTCGGCCGGTGCACTGGACCCGCGAGGTGCCGGCCGGGTCCGGTCCGGCGGCGGCGCTCGCCGCCGGCCTCTCCGGCCTAGCTTGCCTCGCCGGCATAGCCGGCGCTGCGGCGGTCCGGGCCGATCTGGCTGTCGTGCTCGCGGCCGACCTGCCCTTCCTCACCGCCGAGGTCGTGCACCGGCTCCTCGTCGCCGCAGGTGAGCCCGGCGGCCCGGTCGGAGCGGTGCTCGCCGATGCTGGCGGGGCGCCGCAGTGGCTGGCGGGTGCCTGGCAGATGACGGCGCTGCGACCCGCGCTGGCCGGCGTCAGCTGCGGCAGCCTGCGCGCCGTGCTCGCCCCGCTGGTTCCCGTCGTCGTAGCGTGCGGCGCCACTGTCGGTGCGCCACCGTGGTATGACTGCGACACCCTGGAGGACCTGCGGCGGGCGGAGGCGTGGACGTGAACCCCCTGGAGCTCTGGATCAGCGACGTGATCGACGATCTCGGGATCGACGAGCAGTGGTCAGCCGCTGACCGGGACCTCGTCCTCGATCTCGCCAGGGACGTCGCCCACGGCGTGGCCCGGCCGGCGGCGCCGTTGACCACCTACCTGGCCGGCGTCGCCGTCGGGCGGGGCGGGTCGCCAGCGGAGATCGTTGAGCGGCTCGGCCGGCTCACCGCGGCGCACGTCCAAGCCGAGTCGCCGCCAGCCTGAGTCAGGGCTGAGCTACGCGGCCGGGGGCGGTCAGCTCTCGCCCGCCGCGGGTGAACGGCCGGGGCGTCGGTCAGCAGCTTCCGGCGCGTGCCGGTGCAGTGTGCCCGCGTGGGCCACATCCTCGGGATGGGCCCGCACCCGCAGCAGGCTCGCGACCGTGGTGACCACCAGGACCACCAGGATGACGCCCAGCGAGACCGCGGTCGGCACGTGCGGGATGGATGCCGACACGTCCTCGTGCAGGAAGGTCAGGATGAGTTTGACGCCGAGGAACGCCAGGATGACGGACAAACCGAGCGAGAGGTAAACCAGCCTGGTCAGCAGGCCGCTGATCAGGAAATACAGCGCGCGCAGCCCGAGGAGGGCGAAGGCGTTGGCGGCGAAGACGATGAACGCATCCTGGGTGACGCCGAAGACGGCGGGAATCGAGTCCAGCGCGAAGAGCAGGTCGGTGCTGCCGATGGCGAGGAAGACCAGGAACAGCGGCGTCACCACCCGCCGGCCGGATTCGGTGGCCACCAGCTGGTTGCCGTGGAACTCCGCCGACACCGGCAGGACGCGGCTGGCGAAAGCCAGCACCTTGTTGTCCGCCAGGTCCGGGTCCTCGCCGTGGTGGCGGGCCAGCTGCAGCGCGGTGTAGAGGAGGAACAAGCCGAAGAGGACGAAGGTCCAGGAGAAGGCGCTGATCGCGGCGGCTCCCACCGCGATGAAGACGCCGCGCATGAGGAGGGCGACCGCGATCCCGAACAGCAGCACTTTCTGCTGGTATTCCCTCGGCACCGAGAAGCGGGCCATGATGATCACGAAGACGAAGAGATTGTCGACGGAGAGGCTCTTCTCCACCACCCAGCCGGCGAAGTACTCGGTGCCCGCGGTGGGACCGACACCGGCCCAGAGGGCGACACCGAAGACCAGGGCGACGCCGATGTAGAGCACCGACCAGAACGTCGCCTCACGCATGCCGACCGCGTGCGGCCGGCGGGCGGCGAGGACGAAGTCGACGGCGAGCAGGGCCACGACAAGGCCGATGGTGGCCGGCCACGCCCAGACGGGGATCACCGGGACGGGCTCCGGGTCGCACAGGTGTCCGGTACCGGACCAGCGGCACCCGCTCGTGGCACCTCTTCAGTCTGCCCCGGCAGGCCGCGCCGAGTCTCGTCTGCGGGGTGTCCGCTGGGGGAGCGTGCCGGGATGTGGTGAGGTGTCCGGCATGAACCACACCTATCGGGTGACCGAGATCGTCGGCACCAGCACGGACAGCATCGCGGCCGCCGTGCGCAATGGCGTGCATCGGGCATCGCAGACGCTCCGCCACCTCGACTGGTTCGAGGTGACCGAGATCCGCGGCCACATCGAGGACGGCGAAGTGTCCCATTTCCAGGTGGGCCTCAAGGTCGGCTTCCGGCTGGAGGACAGCGACTAGCCGGCCGGGGTCAGCGGGCGGGGTCGAGCAACAGCTTCCCCGTCGTGCGGCGGGCTCGCAGGTCCTCGTGCGCCCGCCGTACCTGGGAGAGCGGGTAGGTTCCACCCACCACCGGGCGGAGTTCGTCCGCGGCCACCATGCTCAGCAGCTCGGCCATCGGCCCGGTCAGCATGTCCGGTCGCCGGAGGCACGCCCCCAGCCAGAAACCGATCACGCCGGTCGACCGCGCCATCAGCCGTCTCGGTTCGATCGGGCTGGGCGGCGTGCGGGAGGCCAAGCCGAAGCTGACCAGCCGACCGAAGGGTGCCAACGCGGCCAGGCTCGCGTCGAAGACCGCTCCCCCGGTCATCTCCAGCACGACGTCGACCCGGCGGCCGTCGTTGGCCTCGACCAGTGCGCCGGTCAGGTCCCCGACCCCCGGGTCGACGGCGGCGTCGGCTCCGAGGTCGACCGCCACCGCCCGCTTCTCCGGTGTGGACGCTGTTGCGATCACTCGGCCGGCGCCCCAGGCCTTCGCCAACTGGACTGCGAGAGTGCCGACCCCGCCCGCAGCGGCCGACACGACGACGGACTCACCGGGTGCGAGGTGGGCGCTGGTGCGCAGCAGATGCCAGGCTGTGAGACCCTGCAGCACCAGCGCGAGCGCGGCGCCGTCGGACACCCCGGCGGGCAGGGCGAAGGTGGTTTGTGGCGCCGCCAGCGCCTTCTGGGCGTACCCGCCGGAGACCAGCGCCACCACCCGGCGACCGTCCGGTGCGGTGCCGGCGACCTCGGAGCCGGGGATGAACGGCAGGGTCTGCGCGGCGAGGTAGGAATCCTCGGCCTGGTGGGTGTCCGCGTAGTTGATCCCGGCGTGGTGGACGTCGAGGAGCAGCTGGTCGGCGTGCGACACCGGATCGGGCACGTCGGTGAGCTGCAGTACCTCCGGTCCACCGAACTCCCGAACGACCACGGCGCGCATGGTGGCACCCTACGGCGCCGCCGCGTCCGCACCCCGCACGTGCGACGGTAGATCCCGCTCGGTACGGTCGGCGGGCGTCGCAGCGTAGGTGAGATGCCCGAGTGAGGGGAAGTCACATGAGCCGGTCCGTACTCGTGACGGGCGGCAGTCGCGGCATCGGCCTGGCGATCGCGCGTGCCTTTCTCGACCAGGGCGACCGGGTCGCTGTCACCTACCGGGGTGGCCCGCCGCCGGCCGGGATGTTCGCCACCCGTTGTGACGTCACCGACGGGCAGCAGGTCGACGCCGCGTTCACCGCCGTCGAGGCCGAGCAGGGCAAGGTGGAGGTGCTGGTCGCCAACGCCGGCATCACCAAGGACCAGCTGCTCCTGCGGATGGATGAGGCGAGCTTCTCCGCCGTACTCGACACCAACCTGACCGGCGCCTATCGGGTCGCCAAACGGGCCGCGAGCGGCATGCTGCGTGCGCGCAGCGGTCGGCTGATCTTCATCTCCTCGGTCGTCGGGCTCTCCGGCGCGCCGGGACAGGTCAACTACGCTGCGTCCAAGGCTGGACTGGTCGGGCTGGCCCGGTCCATAGCCCGCGAGTTGGGCTCCCGGCACATTACGGCCAATGTGGTGGCGCCCGGCTTCGTCGAGACCGACATGACAGCGGAGCTCCCACCGGCCCGCCGCCAGGAGATACTCGCCAGCATCCCCCTCGGCCGGTTCGCAACGCCGGAAGAGGTCGCCGGGGTGGTCACCTTCCTTGCCGGGCCGGCGGGTGCCTACCTGACCGGCGCGATCATCCCCGTCGACGGTGGGCTGGGCATGGGGCACTGACGTACTCGCACGAGCCGAACGGTTTCCGGACAGGAGGATGAGGTGGCAGGACTGCTCGAGGGCAAGCGGCTGCTGGTGACCGGGGTGCTCACCGAGGCATCCATCGCCTTCGGTGTTGCCCGCCTCGCCCAGCAGGAGGGTGCCGCCGTCGTCCTCTCCGGCTTCGGCCGCGGACTGTCGATCACCTCCAGGATCGCCCGACGACTGCCCCGGGAGGCGCCGGTGATCAGTCTGGACGTGACGGACGAGGCCGAGCTGGCCAGCCTGCCGGCGCGACTCGGCGAGCACGTCGACGGCGTGGACGGGGTGCTGCACGCCATCGGCTTCGCCCCGGAGACCGCCCTCGGCGGCAAGTTCCTCTCCACGACGTGGCCGGACGTGGCCACCGCCGTGCAGATCTCCACGTACTCGTTGGTCTCGCTGTCCCGGGCCTGCCTGCCGATGATGGACAGCGGCGGGTCGATCGTCGGGCTCGACTTCGACGCGCGGGTGGCCTGGCCGAAATACGACTGGATGGGGGTGGCGAAGGCCGGTTTGGAATCCTGCTCCCGCTACCTGGCGCGGGAGCTGGGGCCGCGGGGCATCCGGGTCAACCTGGTGGCCGCGGGGCCGCTGCGGACGATGGCAGCGAAAAGCATCCCCGGCTTCGAAGATTTCGAGGCCGTGTGGACGTCCCGGGCGCCCCTGGGCTGGGACGTTACGGATACCGAGCCGGCGGCGCGGACGTGTGTCGCGCTGTTCTCAGACTGGCTGCCGGCGACGACCGGTGAGTTGCTTCACGCCGACGGTGGGGTGCACGCCACCGGCGGGTGAACGCCCGGGTGCGGGGCCAGATCCGGGTCAGGCGTGGATGCCGATGGCGCTATGGACAGAGCGGACCGCGCTGGCGCCTTCGCCCCAGCGCAGTCCACGCGTCCCCGGCAGGCGCCGGCTCTCAGCCGCCCGGTAGCTGGTAGCCGTTGAAGAACCACAGCGCGCCGGAGTACCAGAGCACGGCGATGACGGCGACCAGGACGCCGCCCGCGGTCGGCAGCACCCAGCCAGGCAGCTGTCGGCTTCGGACCACGAGGATCTTGGAGAGGAACGCGCCGTAGAAGAAGCAGCCGGCGAGGGAGTGCACGGTCACCCGGGCCGACGTGGTCTGAACGCCGTAGGCCACCATGCAATGCACTGCCACCGGCAACGTGGCCAGGAAGAGAACGATGCCGGTCGCACGATGCAGTCGCCCTACCTGGGAGGGTGCCGCCCCGACCCCGGGCACCCGCCCGTACATCCACAACGCGAGCAGCAGCTGCACCAGCGCGAGCGCCAGGATCCCGGTCGAAATCCTGGACTTCAGGCTGATCGCGCCGGTACCGGAGGAGCCGAACAACCCAAAGGTGTAGTTCGGTGAGTGCTCGGCGCCGAACACGGCCAGGGCGGCGGTAACGGCGGCGGCCGCGGCGATCACCCAGGCCAGCCGGCGAACCGTCGACCCGCCAGTGGGCGGGTGTTGCCCGAGCCCGGTCGCGGTCATCCCACCCCCGTTCCAGTGGCGCAACGCCGGCCGATGCTCGGGCACAGCCAGCGTGACGGAGTCCGCCACTGGCCGTCAACCGCACTCGGGCCGTCGTCGCCCTCAACCGAGCAGGTGATCCCAGGAGAGCGTGGCGAGCGTCAGCTCGAGGTCGTCCTCGCCGGCATGGCCTCGTTGGGAGCGACGAGCTTGAACTGGGCGCCGGTCGGGTCGACGGCTGCCGCGAGGCGGCCGTAGGGGGTTTCCTCCGCCGGCATCAGGATCGAGCCGCCGAGGTCGACGATCGTGGCCAGCGCGGCGTCGGTGTCCTCGACCCCGAAGTAGGTCGACCAGTGGGCCGGAACACCGTCGGGGAGGACGTTCGATGCGTCCATGATCCCGGCCAGCAAGCCGTCGCCGTGGGTGAGAACCGTGTAATGGAACTCCGGGGTGTCGCTGATGACCTGGGTGTCCCAGCGGAACACGTCGCGGTAGAAGCTGACGGCGGCCTCGTAGTCCCGAGTGTGCAGCTCGAACCAGCTCGGGGTATCAGCCTCGCCGAAGGCGCCGAAGCCCTGGAAGAGGCCGGGCTGCCAGAGGCCGATCGCCGCGCCGCCGGCGTCGCCGAGCAGCGCCATGGTGCCGAGATCACCGACAGCCATGGCCTGGACGTGGATCTCGCCGCCGTTGGCGGCGGCGGCGGCGAGGGTCTTCCCGGCGTCGTCGGTGGCCAGGTAGACCGACCAGACGTCGGGCGCGCCCGAGCCGGGCTGCGGCGTGCCGGCCTGGCTTGCCATGCAGCCGGCCACCCCGACGCCGTCCTTGCTGAAGGTGAAGTAGCCGCCGAACTCCTCGGCGGGTTCCTCCGCGGTCCACCCGAACAGCTGGCAGTAGAACGCCCGGCTGCGCTCGGTGTCGGAGGTCATCAGATCGACCCAGCAGGGCGCTCCGACGGGGGCGGTCTCTCGTGTGGGCATGGTGGCTCCTTTCGCGAATGCTCCAAGACCCATTCACTTGCTTTGACGCCGGAGCGGCCCTGAACTCATCGGTCGTCCGACACAACGAGCGCCACGGGTGGTCGCGCAAGGTTCTGCTGGTTCCGGCTCGGCGAACTGTTCCGTAGCATGGGGCGCGTGAGCGCACCGACCATCACGCGTGACGAACTCGACCACCGACTCGAGGAGCACCGCGTCGAGCTGCGGGCGTACTGCTACCGGATGCTCGCGTCGCCGTTCGAGGCGCAGGACGCGGTGCAGGAGACGTTGCTGCGCGCCTGGCGGTCCTTCGACCGCTTCGAAGGTCGCGCCTCGCTCCGCTCGTGGCTGTACCGGATCGCCACCAACGTCTGTCTCGACATGCTGAAGAGCGTCGAGCGGCGGGCCCGCCCCATGGACTTCGGTCCGGCCCGCGAGCCCGTCGCGGCGAACCTGAACGAGTTGCCGGAGACGGCGTGGCTCGAGCCCGTCCCGGACGGCCTCGTCGTCGCCGCCGGCCACGATCCGGCCGAGGTTGCGGTTGCCCGTGACTCGGTGCGGCTGGCGTTCGTGGCCGCGCTGCAGCATCTGCCGCCGCGCCAGCGAGCGGCGCTGATCCTCTGCGAGGTTCTGCAGTGGAAGGCGAGCGAGGTCGCCGAACTACTCCAGACCACTGTCGCATCGGTGAACAGCGCCTTGCAGCGCGCACGCACGACGCTGGCGGCAAGCCGGCTCACCGCCTCGAGCACGACGTCCTCGCTGGGGGGGTCCGAGCGCGACCTCCTCGCGCGTTACGTGCAAGCCTTCGAGGCCTACGACATGGACGCGCTGACGGCGCTCATCCACGACGACGCGACCCAGTCGATGCCGCCGTACGACCTGTGGCTGTCCGGCCGGGACGACATCTTCACCTGGTGGCTCGGGCCGGGCATCTCCTGCCGCGGTTCGCGTGTGGTCCCGACGATGCCGGCGAACGGGTCACCCGCGTTCGGGCAGTACAAGCCGAGCGAAGCCGGCGGCTACGAGCCGTGGGCTCTGCAGGTTCTCGAGCTGCGGGACGGCGGGATAGGCGAACTCACGTTCTTCCTCCGAACGGAGACGCTCTTCCCGCTGTTCGGGCTGCCGGCCCGGCTCGACGCATGACACCTACTCGGTGAAGGTGTCGCGCAGGCCCATCAAGGCGACGAGTTCGAGCAGCTCTTCAGAGGCGTTGCGCAGTCGCACCTGGCACGCATAGCGCCGGGCGGCGAGTTGCAGTCGTGCGAGCGCGTCGACGGTGCCCGCATCCGGGGCTACGCCGGCGACGTCGCAGTACGCGATGCAGCCGGTGTTGGCACCAAGCAGCCGGCAGACACGGTCAGCCAGGCCGGGCAGGTCCGCGTGCTCGATCGGCCCCCGGATGGCGAAGGTGATCGTGTCCGAGGCAGAGGTGCCCATCTTGAGATAGACGACGGGAACGGCGGTAAGTCAGCGGCTAAGGGTACATCGGCGCGACCTGCCACGCTGGGTGACCGCGAGAAGCCCCTTGTGATGTCCGTCATAGCGTCCCCGGCACTGCCAACCAGGCCCTGCCTCGTTGTCATCAGTGCGTGTGGTTGCTATTCGCGCCGTTGATCTCACCCCACCGAGCCACCGAACAGACAGGAGCACGAGATGCCCGACGCCAGAGCGGAACAGCACGCTGACGTAATCCGTGACCGCATTGCGGCCTTCACCGATGAAATGACCGAGATGGTCGCCCGACACGGCGGCTCCCCGGCCCCGCCACACGAGCCGGACCGCGCCAGCGGTGACACTGTCGATTTCGTCAACCTGCATGTCGCCAGCGACGAAACATTCGCGCTGTTCGCCCAGTGCGAGAGGGCACTCCGCGCCGCCGTCGGGCTAGCAGCCTGAGTAGGTTCCCAGCAGCCGATCCCGGGGTGATACCTCGATGGTGGTGGTGACCCGGACCACAGCGGGAACCCGTGGCACGGAACCGAACCCGAACCGTACCGGGGGAGTGACATCCGCCAGCCCGCCCAGGTCGCGGCCCGCGCATTGCGTGGTCGCCGCGGTGATGCGGCACAGGTCCCGCGCGCCGTACCACTCCCGCCGCCCGTTGCCCGCGCTCCCACGGGTGCGCACACCGGGCAGCAGCGTACGCGCCGGCACGTCGAGGAGGCCTACCCAGCCGGGCCGACCCGCGAGCCCCGGCGGCACGGCGCGGAGAGCCCATCCCAGCGGCGGGCGCCGGCCCACGGTGAGACGTAGGGCAAGACTCTCGGCCTGCACCGTCCAGCTCACGCCGTCCCGAACCACGCCGACCGGTGCGACCCGCACCTGGTCGAAGCGGTAGGTCGTGGCGACGAATGTGGCCAACCGGGTGGTCGATGCGAGCAGCAGCCGATGTCCGCCCGGTGACTCGATCATCACGTCGCTGACCGGGCCGAAGGGCGAGCTGGGCCAATGCCCGATAACCATCCGTACGCCGCTTGCGGTGCCGATACCCGCGATCCAGCCGTCGAACTGCAGCCGGGGCGTGGTCATGTGGGGTCTCTGCCCTTCGTACGCAGTGGCATACCGTGGATGTGTGAAGGGCTCCTCCACGGCTGAGCGCATCACCGCGTGGCGGTGTATCGGATGCGGCAAGATCGAGGCGCCGCAGCCGTGCATCGGCGTCTGCCAGGACCGCAAGGTCGACCTGGTCGACGCTGTCGACTACGACCAGGCGACCGCGGACGGCTCAGCTGCGCGCTCCCAGGCAGAGGACCTCGCCCGCCTCGTCCGGCGGCTGGCACACACCACGCCCAGCGACGGTGAGTGGGAACGGTCCTACCGGGCGCTGCAGGCGCAGGCGCGCGCGCTTCTGGATCCGGCCGGTCCCGTTCGGCGCTGACGGTGCGTTGGCCCCGCGCCGATCATGCTGAAAGGTACGTTGGGCTCGCCGATCATGCTGAAAGGTACGTTCCGCCGACGGGTGGAGGCCCGATCGAGCATGATCGGCGCAGGTGAGGCTGAGGCTGGGCCCGCGCCGGTCCGACTTACCGACGCTTAGGCAGGTACAGGTCCGTAATCGTGCCCTCAAACGCTTCGGCCGCCATCCCGATCGTCTCCGAGAGCGTGGGATGCGGATGGATCGTCAGCGCGATGTCACCCGCGTCGGCGCCCATC
>JADGOV010000122.1 GCA_017882785.1 Frankiaceae bacterium | reverse complement strand
CTGAACAGCGGCGAGTCGGCGACGCCCGAGGAGCTGCGCGACTTCGTCAAGTCGCGGATCGCGGCGTACAAGTACCCGCGGAAGGTTTGGCTCGTCGACACCCTTCCCAAGGGCCCCACCGGCAAGATTCTCAAGCTGCAGATCGCGGCGCCGGTGCGGCCCGGATGACGGCGACCGACCACCCCCCGGCCACGCTGCTTACGACGCCGCGCTCGGCTAGATGCGCCGGCGGGTGCCCGGGACCCGCCAAGCTCCCTTGCCGCTTTCGCTGGCCGGTCTCCCTCGGACGGGCGGGGCTCCGCTGCGTTGGGCTCGGCCCGGGTTCGCCCGACGGAAGAGCTCCCACAGGCGGTCCGGAGCAAGAACCACTCCCCGTCGCCCGGGAGCCGTTCGGGTATGAGCGCCGTCAGAACAGTGGATCGATTGCGGGGACGTGAGTCCGGCGACCCGGCACCGATCGAAGACCTACCGCGTGCCAATCGTCGTCCTCGACGCCGGCGTCCTCGGTCGCTACCGGCCTGAAGAGTCTCCGCTGCGGCTGTCGTCGGGCGGCTTCACGGCTCGCTTGACGCCGCGGGGCAACGGCTGCTCGACGACCAGACTCTCGAGAAGGGCGCGGCTTTGCGCCAGCGCGCCGCGGCTCTCACCTGCACCGCGCGCTTGGGGGCGATGCGCCACGCCGCCGGCCTCGCCGAGGAGCAGCTACCCATTGCGCGCAGGCCGACCAGCAGGCGTGTGCGGGTCCAGCGCGACCACCGCGACAACGCGTCGGGGTCCAGGCGTGACGAGCAGGCCGGCAAGCGCCGGGTCGCCGAGCCGGCCCAGGCACGAGCAGACCAGACCGAGAGGCTGGGCCGAGACGGCTGCCAGGGGGCGGCTGCGCGGCGTGGAAGCAGCGCTGCACGGCGCGACCCCGCGTCGACTCCCGGAGCATCAGCGCGCCGAGGCGGCGCTGAAGGGTCACGAGATCGGTAGTACGCGAAATATGAACGATTGGTTGGGCCATGTCCGGGCGTGGAGTTGGCCCAGCCGCCGACGCTACGCCGACCCGGCGTCGTTCCTGCTCACCCCGGCGCGGTGGGAACTACAGCGGTCCGATCATGCGCTCCCCGCAACGGGATCAGCCCGCTTCCTCGGCCGTTGGTGGCCGACGTCGGACCTCCAGGACGGCCTCGGACCACTTGTTCACCTCTGACGGCACGATTGGGCGGTGCTCGTGGTCGACTTCCGTGACGTAGGGCAAGGCCGTAGCGGCGGTCAGGGCGAGGGTGGCGTGCACCTGGGCCTCGGCGAGCAGCCCGGCGTGCTCCTCGGGGTATCGGGCCTCGGCTAGCAGCCGCTCGGCCTCACGGTAGTGATCTGGTCCTGTCATGGCTCACTCCTCGTCGGCTTGTCACCCCGCCCCCAGTTGGGGTGCCTAATGGGAGGTCGACCCGAGGTCGACGGACCGGAATCGCCGATCGCGGCGGCCGCGCAGACCCTAGACCAGGGCTACCGGCGCTCGGGTGCCAACTTCCCCTGAGGGCTGGAATGCGGCTGCCCCGAGGGAGGCGGCGGTCACGGGGCTCCGGCCGAGCAAGTACCCGAGCCAGGGGTCAGGACCGGTCCGGGCCCCGGGCAGCAGCTTGGCGATGGTCTCCCAGATCATGCGTTTCCACTCTGCTGCCTGCTCGTCGGTCGGCTGCTCTACGTCGGACGCCAAGCGCACCCACGGTAACAGGTCGGCTACCGGAGCCCAATGCGGCGGGGCTAAGCCAAGTGGTCATGTCCGAAAGTTCGTCGGGGGTCAGATCCAGGCAGTTGGGTCGTTGAGGTAGAGGCCGCAGGCAGTGTCGAGGGCGTCTTCGCAGGTTCCGGTGGGTAGGCCGGTTGGGAAGAAGGATTCGTCGTAGTCGTCGTGGCTGGCGCGGTAGATCGCGAAGCCCCAGCTGTGTGCGGACCCTGTGTAGCGCAGCCGGCACAGCCGCAGAGTGGTGCCGTCGGTCAGGACGCCGTCGACGTAGCTGAAGCTGCCGCGGTGCCGCACGGAAATCCTGGCCAGTTCTGGCCAGCGTTCGCGGGCTCGGGTGCTCAGGCGCTGAGTCAGGGAGGTCTTCGTCGACTCGGGGTACGTCGGCACGAGGGTCATCCTCCCCGACCGCCTCCACGGCGATCACGGCGTGTCGTTCCCCGGTTTCCGGGTTCGGCTGGCACAAAGATCCGATGTCGATGTCCAGCCCGCAGGTGATTGTCCTGTCCGACGCCGAGGAGGCCGTCTTGGCCGCTCGGGCCCGATCGGTCCGGACCGAGCATCGTGACCGGGTCCGGGCCCGGATCGTGTTGGGCGCGGCGGCCGGGAGAGCCAACACCCGGATCGCCGCCGAAGTGGGGGTGTGCACGGACACGGTCCGCACGTGGAGCCGCCGGTTCGCCACCGATCGCTTGGCCGGCCTCAAGGACGCCCCGCGGAGCGGGCGCCCACCGCTGTTCACCGGCGCGCCCGGGCCGAGGTGGTTGCGTTGGCGTGCACGCTGCCGGCTGAGACCGGGGTGCCGTTGTCGACCTGGAGTTGCCCGGAACTGGCCCGCGAACTGGCCGAGCGGTGCGATGTCACGGTCTCGGCGTCCACGGACGCAGGTGGCTGGCAGCTGACGCGCTCAAGCCGTGGCAGCACCGGTCCTGGATCTCGATCCGGGACCCTGACTTCGCGGCCAAGGCAGCCCGCGTGCTCGACCTCTACGCCGGGATCTGGCACGGCCAGCCCTTGGGTGGCAACGACTTCGTGATCTGCGCCGATGAGAAAACGTCGATCCAGGTCCGCTGCCGCTGCCACCCCACCCTCCCGCCGGGCAAGGCCCGGCGGCGCGGGTCGAACACGACTACACCCGCGGCGGGGCGCTGGCAATACCTGGCCGCCTGGGACGTGCACCGCGGGCAGGTAAACGGCCGGTGCGAACCCACCACCGGCATCGAACCGTTCACCCGGCTGGTCAAGCAGGTGATGACCGCCGAACCGTACGCCAGCGCAGACCGGGTGTTCTGGATCACCGACAACGGCTCCTCCCACCGCGGCGCCGGCGCCGTTGCACGGATGCAAACGGCCTGGCCGAACGCCCACCTGGTCCACCTGCCCGTCCACGCCTCCTGGCCGGACCAGGCCGAGATCTACTTCTCCGTCGTCCAACGCAAGGTCGTCAGCCCGAACGACTTCACCGACCTGGGCCAAATCCGCCACCGCCTCGCCGCGTTCGAAACCCGCTACAACGCCGTCGCCGAACCCTTCAACTGGAGGTTCACCCGCACCGACCTGAACCAGCTCCTGGAGCGCATCGACGGCCGCGAAAGCCACCCAACCCCACACTCTGGCGGCCACATCCGCTCGCGGGCGTCCACGGTGGCCGAACAGCAGCGGCGAGCAGCGCAGCGAGGTGATCAGCCGTTCGGCGTCGAGGTCGGTGAGGAGCAGCAGCCGGTAGGCGCGGTCGCCCATGAGGTCGCCGGTGCTGCCGCCGACGCCGAACCTGACGACCGGTCGAACAGCCGGTCCTGCGTGACGCCGACGAGTATCTCCGGGCCACCCATCACCGCACCCAGCCTGGCCGCCATCTCCTCGTAAGCCTGCTGGGCGGAGGCACCGTCGGGCAGCCAGAGCCGCACCGCGCCCTCTTCCAGCTCCACCCGAGGTCGGGGTTGACCGCGAAGGGCCACCGGCCCACCGAGTCCGTCGGCGTATTCCGCGGTCTGGGCAGGGCTGCCCACCACGTGGCCGTTCAGCAGCGGCGACGGCACCCTCGAAGGGTCTGGGTGACGTCATCACCGGCGCGTCACGATCATCACGCCGCCGGCCGGGATTCCCGACCCTGGTCGCATGGCAGCGGTCGCACGGTCTGCGGTCGCGCGGCGACCGTGCCCGCGGTGCCCCGAGGCGCGGTTAGTTGGAGGGCTCGTCGGACCCATGGGGGACCCTGGGGGCATGCAGTTGTTCGATGGGGGCCAGGTGCGCTTTCGCGTCGTTGAAGCTGGGGTAGATCCGCTGTTCGAGGTGTGCGCCGGCGAAGTGTTCCCGTAGCTGGTGCCGGTAGAAGGCGTTGGTGGAGTAGCGGGTCAGGGTGTGGAAGTAGGTCGCGGTGTTGTGCCGGACCATCTCCCAGTACCGCTGGGCCGCGGCGGGGTCGAGGGTGAAGTTGTCGTAGTTGACGATCGCGTTGAGCCTGCGACCGTACTGGGACAGCCGATCCTCGAGGAACTCGGCCAGCTCCGCGGCGTCCTGCCTGCTCTGCAGGCGCAATCCTTCGAAGTTGAGGTAGAGCACGTCGTCGGCCGGGTGGTAGACCAGCCGTTCGTCCAGGCTGAGCACGGGACGCCGGTTGAGGCCCAGCAGCGGTGCCCGGAAGATCGCCGGGTCCATGGTCTTGGGTTGGGTGCGCATGATCGGCGCGAAGCCCATCCGGTCGAGGATGTCGTGTTGCAGGTCAACGCCGGGGGCGATCTCGACGAGTTCCACGCCGTCCTCGGTGAGCCGGAACACGCACCGTTCGGTGATGTAGTGCGCCGTCTTCCCGCGGCGTCGGGCTCGCTCGCCGCTGAAGGTGACGTGCCCGACGTGGTCGACGAACTTCGCGGTACGACCAGGGTTGTCGATCTGCACCTGCCCGTCCCCGACGGTGATCTCGGAGTAGGCGGCGAAGGTGCCGAGGAAGAACAGCTCGCGGGCGTTCTGGCTGATGTTGATGAATCCGCCGGCTCCGGCGAGGCGGTTGCCGAAGCGGCTCACGTTGACGTTGCCTTGCCGGTCGACCTCGGCGAAGCCGAGGAACGCCTGGTCGTGGCCGCCGCCGTCGTAGAAGTCGAACATGGCCGGCTGGTCGATGATCGCTTGCGGGTTGGAGGCGGCGCCGAAGGATTGACCGCCGGCGGGGATACCGCCGATGCCGCCCGGCTCGACGGTGAGCGTGATGAGGTCGAGCACGCCCTCCTCGTTGGCGACCGTGGCGACCCCTTCGGGCATCCCGATGCCTAGGTTCACCACGGAGTTGACTTTGAGGAACATGGCCGCCCGGCGGGCGATGACCTTGCGCTCGTCAAGTGGGAGGGGAGTCAGCAGATCGGTGGAGACGGTGATCTCGCCGGTGTAGGCGGGGTTGAAGTGCTCGGCGAAGGTCTGCGGGTGGTTCTCCGGCCGGGCGACGACGACAGCGTCGATGAGGATGCCGGGGATCTTCACCGCCTGAGGCGCCAGGAACCGTGTGGTGGTGACCCGTTCGACCTGGGCGATGACGATGCCGCCGGAGTTGCGCACCGCCTCGGCGATGGCCAGCATCTCCACGGTGATTGCCTCATGCTCCATGGTGATGTTGCCCTCCTCATCCGCGGTGGTGCCCCGGATGAGGCCGACGTTGATCGGGAAGGCGGGGAAGTAGAGGTACTCCTCGTCGTCGATCTCGAGCAGCCGGACGAGGTCCTCGCGCGCCCGGCTGTTGATCTTGCCGCCGTCGATCCGCGGGTCGACGAACGTGCCGAGCCCCACTTGGGTGATGGTGCCCGGCTTGTGCGCGGCGATGTCGCGGAACAGGTGGGAGATGACGCCCTGCGGGAAGCAGTACGCCTCGATGCTGTTCTCGATCGCGAGCCGGCCGAGCACGGGCGCGAGCCCCCAGTGCCCGCCGATGGCCCGACGCACCAGGCCCGCGCGGGCGAAATGGTTGAGGCCCCGGGTCTGCCCGTCGCCCGGACCGGCGCTGAAGACGAGGGTGAGGTCACGTGGGCTGCCGACCTGCAGGAAGCGGGCCTCGATGGCGACCGCGAGCTCCTCCGGCACCCCGACGCCGACGAAGCCGCCGACCGCGACGGTGTCGCCATCCAACAACACCCGAGCCGCCGCCTCAGCACTGATGACCTTGTTCCGCCGCACGTCCACTCCTCCCCGCCACCGGCTCGGAGCCGGAGGCAGACCGCGTCGCACTGTCGTACCACCCAGCGTCGCACCGCGGCCAACGGCCGGCGAGCCAGGCCACCAACGGCATGCACTCGCCGCTGCCAACGGGTCGACCGGGCGAGCCGGGTAGCGGGTAACCATGGCCGGCGGGTCTGGGGGGCAGTTATCGGCCGGCTTCCCGCCGTGGGGTCTTCCTCGCGGCTACCCCCTTCCTGCCCATGCGGTCATCGATCCTTGTCCTCGCGGGTGCTTCGATACCGGTTTCTGAGAGCTGGGACTCGGACCCGGCCAGAGCGCAACGAGTGCTGTGCCACAACGCGGTCACCCTGTGTGGCTGCTCACTCGGCGAGTGCCACGGCAGGTCCTTGGCGGCGTCGTGCGGTACTGCCACCGGTGGCGGGAACACCCGGACCTGGCAAGCGGCAGTGTCGTCAGCGGCGCCATATCCGCCGGGCGCGTCCCATCCGACGCGTGCGACCGCCGACGTCAGGCAAGCCGGACAGAATCGTTGTAGCGTCCTCCCGTATGTCGTGGCCCTCCACCGCTCAGCCGGTGTCGAGGTGTGAGCCGCACAACCCCGACGCTACGATCGTGTCCGGCTCCCGCACGTTCGCAGAACCCCTCGAACCTCGTTGTTATCGCCGGCTCCGGTTTCCGGGACCAGAAGGAGCGAACATGTCTAAGCCAATTTCATCGGTAGCCATCGTGGGTGGTGGCTTCATGGGTACGGGCATCGCCGAAACCGCGGCGGTTGCCGGGTT
>JADGOV010000121.1 GCA_017882785.1 Frankiaceae bacterium | reverse complement strand
ACGTCTACGTTCACTGGCATCTGGCACCGCGCTTCGACTCCCTGAAGGGAAGCGCGAGCCCGCACATCAGCCAGGGTCAGCTCTTCCGCGTCGAGGCGGTGCTCGCACTGATCGCCATCGTGCTGGTGCTGCTGGTCCGCCGTCGGACGTCCATGGCTATCGCCCTCCTGGTCGCGGCTGGCGGGGTGGCCGCGGTGCTGGTGTACCGCTACGTCGATGTCGGCGCTGTCGGCGCCCTACCGGACATGTACGACCCGAGCTGGTATGCGGAGAAGACAATCAGCGCCGTGGCCGAGGCCGTCGCGGCGACAGCAGCACTGATCTACCTGTTGCTGCCGACCGGGACCGGCCGTCCCAGCAACTCCCAGCTGTCTGGCTCACCCGGAAATGCCGTCGACCTGGCAGCTCCCGGCGCCGGTCCTGGTACGCGCTGAGTGCAGGTCAACCGCCCGGCCGGTAGACCATGAGTAACACGACGACCGCGAAGATCAGCCCGACCACTCCTCCCGTGGCGGCGATGCGCCCGGTGAGTGCGGTGACCTGTTCCTGCCGACCGATCAGCTCGCTTGCTTTCTCCAGACCGGGAACGAGCACGCCGAGGACGAGTGCCACCGCGACGAGCCACAGGAGGGTTGATAGCCAAATCCACGTATCGCCGAACTCAGCGGTGGTCTTGTGGGTGTAGGCCGACTTCGACGACATGACGGCAAACCCGAAGAGGACAACCAGTATCGAGGCGTAGGAGTAGATCCGCAGCATTTGGGCCGAGGCCGTCACTGCGGGCGCGTCGCCCCGACGGACCCCCCGCCCCGCGGTGGTTGCGGCGTGCACGAGGGGTCCGATGACGAACACCACGAACAGCAGGTGGAGCGCGAGCGCGATCTTGAACATGTGCCGAGATCATCTCCTACTGCGGCTCGACCGGACCGGGACAGTGCGCAGCCAATGGCCCCTCAGCTGGAATTGGGCTAGGACACGATGAGGTAGATACTGTCACTGGTCAGCCAGAGGCCCACGGCCAGCGACCCCACGACGATCGCCTGGTCCCGGTGACTGTCGATCCACGTCCGGACGTGCGCCAGCCGGGCCCCAGCCGCCGCGGGCGCGAAGGCTGCGTACAGCTCCATGGCGAGGAAACTCGACGTGGCCAGCAGGCAGAAGAGCACCAGCGTCAGATAGTCGGCCGCGCTGGAGAGCTTCGCCTGCACGACCGTCGCTGCCCCGGCGGCCACCAGCGTCCAGGGCTGCAGGAAGACGCCGAGCCCAACGGCAGCCCACGGCGACAGGCGGTCCAGCCGCGCCATCCAGGTTGGTTGCTTGCGGGGGCGGCCTTTGCGACGCTGCTGCCGAACGCCGAAAAGGATCAGCACGATGCCGAGCGCGGCCTTGACCACCAGTGCGGCAGTCGACGGGGCACTGTGGGGGTCCGGCGGCGTGCCTCCGGTAACCAGGACCACGGCCCCGATCACCACGACGAGGCAGGCAAGCCAGCCGAGGATGAAGGCGAGCCCCTTCCTGATGCCCTTCTCGGCGGCGAGGATCAGGATGAACGCGACGAGCGTGACGGGCTCGAGAGTAATAGCCAGTCCGATGATCGCGAGGTCGAGTGCCAATGTGCCCCCTTCCGGCCAAGGTGCGGCGAATAGCAGGCTGCGTCGGCCGGATGCCCCCGAGTGTCAGCCTGGCCCGTGATCGAATCGGGCGACCGCGCTGGTGTCAGAACACCTCCTTGAAGTCGTTCTTCACGCTGACGACCGTCCACTTTCTCACCCGAGCCTCGGCCAGGGCTGTCTCGGCACCTGCCTGGTAGGCAAACTCCCGCTCGGCGTCGTCGTGGTTGACCAGGAGTCCGAACCGGGCGGTCTGCAGCATCGGGATGTCGCCATCCGCGTTCCCGCCCGCGAGCACCGGTCTCCGCCCGGTACGGGTCCAGATGTGCACCGGCTTGCCGGGGCCGTCGTCAATCGGCTGCTCGACGCCGGCCGTCCGATACAGTTCGCCGTCGCGATATTCGAGCGTGCTGGCCGACCCGATGACCCGCTCACGCGCGATACCGTAGATCTGCTCGGAGACGACTCGGACGAAGTCGCGGCCGCCCCCGGAACAGATGTAGATCCGGAAGCCGTTCGCCTCGAGAAGCGCGATCAGCTCCCGCATCGGCCGGTAGGTGACCTCGGTGTAGGGGACGTCCAACGTTGGGTGACGGGCCGAAGCAAAGAATTCGGCGACGGCCGCCTCGAAAGCCTCGGTCGTGATCCCGCTGAAGGCCTCCCCTACACCCTTGAGGAGTTCCGGTACGTGCTCGAGAAGGTGGGAGAGCCACTCCCGGTCGCCCTCAACGAGCGCTTTGTAGGGTTGCTCGCTCGCCTTCGCCGGATCGGCCTGGACCATCTCCTTCCAGCGGCGGAAGACGAAGTCGGCCTGGATGTACAGCGGCTTCTCACACCACAGCGTGCCGTCGTTGTCGAACGTGGCGATCCGCTCCGCCGGCGGAACGAACGACTCACCGGGCGCCGTGACCTCCCTGACGAAGGCTAAGATCGCCTCCTTGGCCGTGCCCGGTCGCCAGGACCGGAGCGGGTCCTCACTCACGGTGGCCCCCCTATTCCCGCATCATCATCGCCTGGGCCTCGCGCTCCAGATCGAGGTACGGTTCGCCGCTGACGTCGACCGCAACCCGCTTGATCACGCCGCCGGTGAAGGCCCACGGCGAGGTTCCCGGGTAGTCGCCGGTGACCGGCTCGCCGCTGTCGCGTCCAATGCAGAGGCCCTCACCGGCCAGCATGAACTTGCCGGGCTGGGTCCTGATTCGGCCCTCGCCGACCTTCCGGTCGCCGTGGTAGAGGGACAGGATCCCGGTGGACACGTGCGGCGGGTCCTCGCCGTCCTTGTCGAACGACGCGGAAAGGAGCAGGTTCTCCCCGGTCGGCACGTCCTCGCTGCCATCAACCTGCTGCTCCAGCATGCCGACGAAGTTGTACGCGTAGTGCAGGCGGTTGTTCTTGATGTAGAGGGCGTGGCCACCGAACCGCGAACCGTGGGCGAACAGCACACCCCTGGCGCCCGGCGCTGCGATGTCGACCTGCGCGCCGATCGAGTACGAGCGGTTCCGGACGTTGACCGCCTGCGACTCGGGCACTTCGGAGACGCCGGGGAAGTAGATGTAGCGGTCCCGGGGCGGGGACAGCACCGGCCGCGGCGTGAGGATGATCTCCAGGGCGGACCGGTCGTCCAACGGGAACGCCCCGTTCGCACCGGCCTCGGCGAACCACAGGTTCACCAGCTCCCGCACCTTCTCCGGGTGGTCATCCGCGAGGTTGTGCAACTCGGCCCGGTCGACGTCGGTGTGGTAGAGCTCCCAGGTGTCGTCGTTGAAGTGGCTCCAGCCGCTGAGCGTGGGATGGGTGGTGATCGCCTTCCAGCCGTCGTGCCAGATACCCCGGGAGCCCAGCATCGAGTAGAACTGGGTCGTCCTGGCCGACACGGTCGACGGGTCGTCGAAGCTGTAGCGCATGCTCACACCGTCGAAGCGGCTCTGCACGTGCCCCTTGATCGTCGCGGGCGGCTCGACGCCGAGCGCGTCCAGGACGGTCGGCACGATGTCGATCGCGTGGTGGTAGTGCTCCCTGAGCTCGCCCTTCGCCCGGATCCCGGCGGGCCAGGAGACGATGCAGGGGTCGGCGGTTCCGCCGTTGAACTCATACCGCTTCCACATCTTGAAGGGCGTGTTGAACGCCATCGCCCAGCCGTTGGAGTAGTGGTTGTACGTCGTCGTGCTCCCTAGTTCGTCGAGCATGGCGAGGTTGGCGGCCATGTCGTCCGGGATGCCGTTCGCGAACTTCATCTCGTTGACCGAGCCGTTCGGGCCTCCCTCGCCGCTCGCGCCGTTGTCCGAGACCACGATCACCAGCGTGTTCTCCCGCTGCCCGGTCTCCTCCAGGAAGTCGAGCAGCCGGCCGATGTGATGGTCGGTGTGGGACAGGAACCCGGCGTAGACCTCAGCCATCCGGGCGAACAGTCGCTTCTCCTCGCCGGAGAGGGAGTCCCACGGCAGCGTCTCGTCCAGCGGCGGGAACGGCTTGCCGTCGGGCCCGGTCCGCGTCTCCGGCGTCCCGATCGGATTGATCGGGGGCAGTTCGGTGTCCGCCGGGACGATGCCCATCTCTTTCTGTCGAGTGAGAGTCTGCTCCCGGATCGCTTCGTAGCCCATGTCGAAGTGGCCCTTGTAGCGGTCGCTCCACTCCCTGGCCACGTGGTGCGGCGCGTGGCAGGCGCCCGGCGCGTAGTAGAGGAAGAACGGCTTCTCCGGGGCCACCGCCTTCGCGTCCATGACGAACTCGATCGCCTTGTCGGTGAGGTCGTCGGTGAGGTGGTAGCCCTCCTCCGGGGACTTCGGCTGGTCAACGGGGTGATTGTCGTAGACGAGGTCCGGGTACCACTGGCTCGTCTCCGCGCCGAGGAACCCGTACCAGCGCTCGAACCCGCGACCCGACGGCCAGTTCCGCCGCGTGGAGGCCAGGTTCATCTCACCCTCCGGGCAGAGGTGCCACTTGCCCACCATGTAGGTGTTCCAGCCGAGATCGCCGAGGATCTCCGGCAGCATCCCGTTCTCCGGCGGAATCGTCCCGCTCGCGTTCGGGAACCCGATCGCGGCCTCGGTGATGCAGGCCATGCTGTTCCGCGTATGGTTACGCCCCGTCAGCAGACATGACCGGGTCGGTGAACACAGCGCGGTCGTGTGCCACTGCGTGTAACGGACCCCATCGTCGGCGATGCGGTCGATGTTCGGCGTCTCGATCGGCCCCCCGTAGCAGGACATCGCCGAGAACCCAACGTCGTCCAAGACGACATAGACCACATTCGGCGCCCCGTCCGGCGCCTTCGGCGGCTCGAACGGCCCCCAATCCGGCGTCGAGTCCCGGATATCGATGCTGGTCGACCCCTTGAATGGGCTGCTCATTGGCCCTCCGTCTCGGCGATCTGGCCGGTCATACTTGTCCGACCGCTCGACAGTACTCGATCATCAATCCGTGCTCGCCACAGCCGTGTGAGGCGGTCAGCAAGTAGCCCACCAGAGCCGCGCTTGTTGCGTTCCGGGCACGTGAACCGCTTCTCAGGCCGGGATGTGCTCCTCGAGCCAGTCGAAGATGCGCTCGCCGCGGAGGCCGTTGCCAGCCGGCTCGCAGTGGTCCGCCGGGTCGCCGGTGAAGACGGGCACGCCCGCGTCGGTGCGGTGGACGGCCACGACCCGGTCGGGGTGGTCGAGCCCGAGGTAGCGGCTCACCTGGATGCCAATGTCCCCGCCGGCCGCGGCGAACCGCGGGTAGCCGAGGACGTCCATCAGCTCGGCCCACAGGGCGCGACGGCGATGGCGTCGAGGGGCCGGGCGGTGGGGCGGTCGGAGTACCCGTAGCCCGGCATGTCGGGCACGACAACGTCGAACGCGTCGGCGGGGTCGGCGCCGTGCGCGCCGGGGTCGGTGAGGAGTGGGATGACCTTCGTGTAGCGCCAGAACGAGTCCGGCCAGCCGTGGCTGAGGACCAGCGGCAGGACGGGCCCGGCCGCCGCGGCGGCCCGGACGTGCACGACGTGGATCCCGAGGCCGCCGAGCGGGACGCGGAAGCGGGGGAGCCGGGCCAGCGCCGCCTCCTGGGCCGGCCAGTCGAACCCGTCCGCCCAGTAGGCGACGAGCTCGCGGAGGTAGGCGAGGTCGGTCCCGAGCGACCACCCGGCGTCCTCGGGCGTGTCCGGCCAGCGCGTCGCGCGCAGCCGCGCACGGAGGTCCTCGAGCGCCGCGGCGGTGGTCTGCGGGGTGAACGGCTCGGGACGGGGCGGGGCGTCCGGCATGGGAGGCCACCCTACGGTCGCCACTCTGCGAACGCGCTGAGCAGGCGCCCGAGCCAGCGGGCGCCGATACGCGCCGCCTGGGCGGGCGGGGACGCCGAGGGCGACCATCCGCAGGACCCGCGCGTTCCGTGGCGGGCTCGCGCGCCTCGGTGCCCCGTAGCGATAAGCGGGGAGCTCGTCTGCCCTGACGGCTATGTGGCTATCTCCGGCGGGTCGTCACCCTCGACGGCCGCCCGCTGTATGTCTCGGCTCGGCGCAGTTTGCGACAGCGCAGACAGCGTGGAGGGTGGTCGCCGAGGGCGCGACCGATGGGGTAGGGGAATGTTCTCCGCCCTCTGCGCGCAAGGGTCGATCTTCAACACCATCCCGTAAACCGGGCAGAGTGGGGTCGAGGTCGGCCGTTCGCTCCCGTTGACATCCGTGCGCCGGCCAGGAACGGGCCGGGCAGGCGATCCCTCCTCGGCCAGCCAGCCCTCCCGGAGCCAGCGCGCAATCACACCCTGTCCTGCGCGCGTCAGGCCCAGCTCAACGGCCATTTCGCGCCAGCGGAGGCCCTGCCCTGTCCGGGTGACGGCCTCCTCGGCGGCATCCTCGCCAGCCCGCCCATGACCGGGTCCTTGCCAACACGGTTCCCCTCGGCCCGCCGCGCCGCGTTGCGCTCCCGCCGGCCGTGCGCCTCCCGGAGCCTCGTCGCGATACCCGCGTCGGTCAGGCCCACGCCCTGCGCCACCATCGTCGCGAGGACCTCCCGGCGCAGCTCCTCTTCCCTGCTCCACCTACTCGGTGCCACCCGGGTCGGCCGGGGCGACGGTAACGGTGACGCATCGGCTTGGCGGGGCGA
>JADGOV010000061.1 GCA_017882785.1 Frankiaceae bacterium | reverse complement strand
GCGTTGTAGAGAGCGCCTTGGGCGCTGCCGTAGTAGGGGGCGTAGAGGCGGGTGCGGTTGTTCTGGTAGCTGTAGCTGGTGTTGCCGTTGAGGTAGCCGTAGCCGCTCCGGCTGTTGTAGGCGCGCAGCCAGGGGCCGCCGCTGGATCCGCCGTTCATGGTGCAGCCGAGGCCGCGGGAGCCGAAGTTGGCATCGGTGAACGTGGTGCCGAGGCAGTAGCGCAGCGTCTGGCCGTTGAACGGTGACTCGGCGGGGTAGCCGAGGGCGTAGACGGTCTGGGTGGCGGGCTGGTTCCAGGAGACCCCGTTGCCGCCGACGACGTTCTGGATGCGCTTGCCGCTGCGGAGGTTGAGCACGGCTGCGGCGGTGTCGTAGGGGATGGCCGCCGGCCAGGTGCCGTCGTGCCAGCCCTTGAGGGTCCACAGCTCGCGGGCGGTCCAGGAGCCGTAGGGTGCGCTGCCGTTCTTGTAGCCGGGGACGTAGGTCCAGTTCCGGTAGTAGCTCTTCGTCGTCAGGTCGAAGACGCAGTGCCCGGCGGTGAACACGACGAGTCGGGACTCGGTGGCGACGGAGGATCCGGAGCAGACCCAGGTGCCGCCTCGGGCGTCGCGGAAGAAGACCTTCCCGGTCGTGCGGGTCGGGGTCTGCGACGCCGCGCCGGGCCAGGTGTGCCCGTAGTTCACGGTGGCCGGCAGGGGTGCCCGACGGGGGGCGGGTACACCAGGCGCGGTGGTGGTCAGCGGTCGAGCGGGGGCGATGGAGACCGGCGATCCGGTCCGCGGGACCGAGGCGCTGGCCCGCCTGACCTGCGCCGGGGTCGCCGGCGGCGCCTCGCGGGGGGTGGCCGTGCGCATCCGGGCGGCGGTCCAGAACGTGTCGACGGCCGGGGTGGAGCTGGCGGTCACCGCCGAGGCCGGCGCGGCCACCGGGGCAGCCGCGGCAGCGGCGGTCAGCGGTGTGGCGGCCGGTGCCGGCGCTGCGGCCTGCGCGGCCGGCGCCATCAGCGGCGCCAGCAGGGCCGCGCTGACGATACCCAAACCGGCTGCGGTTCGATACCGCGCGCGGTGGGAGCGGAGCCGGCCGGTGCCGGCGGTGAGGACAGTGCGCATGATGGTCAGCCCCATGACCGCGCGCCGTGACGCGCGGTTGCTCATGGACTTCCGGTCTCGCCACTCGCTCCCCGGGCGGTCTGGCGACCGTGTTTCCTCCGTGCACGCGGGGTGCCGGTGAGGACCGCTCGGATCGTCGCTGAAACGTCCAGCCTGACGATGACTGACTGCCACCGCCTACGCCCTGTTGTGCCTTGGCGTGTACAGAGCGTGACACGAAGGGTCGATCGGTGGCTACTGGAAGGCGCCTTACGAGGCCGAGTTCACTGACTCGGCGCAGCCGCCTTCGTCGTGACGGTCGGCCACTTGGCGTAGTCAGCCACGGCCGCGACTTCGGTGGCTCCAACCGCGAGGAGCCTGCGCTGCGTGGGCGGGCTGACACAATCCCGGGGTGAGGGTCCTGTTCGCTGTCGTCGGGGCCGCCCTGGTGGCGCTGACCTGGGCCAGCGTCATCACCACGCTGGTGGTTCCCCGTCGCTCCCACGACCGCGTGAGCCGGGCCGTCGACAGGGGTGTCGACCGGCTCTACCGGGTTGCCACGATGAGAGCGCGCGACTACGCAACTCGCGACCGGCGGCTTGCCACCCAGGCATCGACGACGATCCTCGTGCAACTAGCGGTCTGGCTGGTCCTCTTCTATCTGGGCTTCGCGTTGATGCTGCAGCTCTTCGACGAACTCGGGTTCGGTCACGCGTTGGCCCAGGCCGGCTCGTCGCTGTTCACCCTGGGCTATGCCGGCCCTGCGGGCGCGCCGTTGACTGCCGTCGACTACGTTGCCGCCGCCAGCGGCCTTGTCGTCGTTGCGCTGCAGGTCGGCTACCTGCCGACCCTCTACGGCGCCTTCAACCGCCGGGAGACCGAGGTGACGCTGCTGTCCGGTCGGGCAGGCAGGCCAGCGTGGGGCCCGGAGATCCTGGCGCGAACCCGGTTCGGCTTCGGCGTCGAGGACGAGGGCACGGTGATGGACCAGTTCTACCTGGGGTGGGAGCGGTGGGCCGCCGACGTCTCGGAGAGTCACACCAACTACCCGGTGCTGACCCGGTTCCGTTCCCCGGCCGAGCTTTCCTCGTGGCTCGTTGCCCTTGTCGCCGTCCTCGACTCGGCCGCGTTGTGGATCGCGCTGTCCCCCGCCCGCGCGCCCGTCGTCGAGGCGCGACTGGCATTGCGGATGGGGTTCACGGCGCTGCGCTCCATCGCCGAAACAGTCGGCCTGGACGTCGACCACGACCCCGACCCCGACCCCGACGCCGACCTGCAGCTGTCCTACGACGACTACCTCGTGGGCATCGAGCGGATCGTGTCGACGACGTTCCGCATGGATCGCACGCCCGAGCAGGCCTGGCCCGACTTCCGGGGTTGGCGCGTCAACTACGAGGCGGTTGCCTACGCCCTGGCCTACCGCCTCGACGCTGTGCCCGGCCCGTGGACAGGGCCGCGCCGCACCGGGGACACCCCGGTGGCGCCGCTGCGCCCGCAGAACCGCACTCCGACGCCGTTCCAGGACTGACTGACCCTCACGCGATCAGCCAAGCAGCCGCCTCGCCGGGTCAGAGCGAGGCCAGCAGGACCTGAACGCGGGTGTCGATGTCGTCAACGATCCGCCGCACGGTGAGAAGGTCCTGACCGGCCGGGTCGTCGACGGCCCAGTCCTCGTGGCGCTGACCGGGGAAGACCGGGCACGTCTCGCCGCAGCCCATGGTGATGACGACGTCGGCGGCCGCCACGGTCTGCGGGTCGAGGAGCGTCGGGATCTCGGCGTCGGCGGCCAACCCGCGTTCGGCCAACACCTGAGCAACGGCCGGGTTGACGGCGTTACCCGGCTCGGAGCCGGCCGAGCGGACCAGCACCCGCCCGGCCGCGTAGCGCTCGGTGAGAATCCTGGCGGCGACCGAGCGACCTGCGTTGTGCACGCACGCATACAGCACGACCGGAACGGTGCTCATGGCAGCTCCATCGCGGGGAATGGGAACCGGCGGCGGGCCCACAGCGCGACGTACACCAGGGCGATGAGGACGGGCACCTCGATCAGCGGGCCGACGACGCCGGCGAGCGCCTGGCCGGAGGTGACGCCGAAGACGCCGATCGCGACGGCGATGGCGAGTTCGAAGTTGTTGCCGGCTGCGGTGAACGCAAGGGTCGCCGTCCGCTCGTAGGGCAGGCCGATCGCCCGGCCGAGTGCGAAGCCGCCGGTCCACATAATGGCGAAGTAGGCGAGCAGCGGAAGTGCGATCCGGGCCACGTCGGCGGGCTGACGGGTGATGGTGTCGCCCTGCAGGGCGAACAGCATCACGATGGTGAACAGCAGCCCGTACAGCGACAGCGGGCTGATCCTGGGGAGCAGCCGGGTCTCATACCATTCCCGGCCGCGGACGCGTTCGCCGATCGTGCGGGTCAGAAAGCCGGCGGCGAGCGGGATGGCGAGGAAGATCGCCACCGACTCGGCAATGGCGCCGACCGAGACGTGCAGCTCGGCCGAGCCGTGTGCGGAGACGTGCGACAGGCCGAGCCAGCCGGGGAGTACCCGCAGATAGAAGTAGGCGAGGCCGGCGAACGCGACGATCTGGAACAGGCTGTTGAGCGCTACGAGCACCGCAGCGGCGTCCCGGTCGCCGCCAGCCAGGTCGTTCCAGATCAGCACCATCGCGATGCACCGGGCGAGCCCGACAATGATCAGCCCGGTACGGTATGCGGGTTGGTCGGGCAGCACCAACCAGGCCAGCGTGAACATCACCAGTGGCCCGATCAGCCAGTTCAGCAGCAACGAGGACACCAGGAGGCGGCGGTCGGCGGTGACGTGGCCGAGTTGGCCGTAGCGGACCTGGGCCAGCACCGGGTACATCATCAACAGCAGCCCGACGAAGATCGGCGCGGCTACTCCGCTGGTGACGTGCGCGGAGTCCACCATCGTGGCGACGCCGGGCGCCCCGCGGCCGAGTCCGAGACCCATCGCGGCGAGGATCCAGACCGGCAGTAAGCGGTCCAGTTTGGACAACCGCGCCGCGACTGGTTGCGCGACGGCGGTGTCCGGCCGTGCGGTGGCGACCTCGATCACGTCCGCAGTCCCGCTCCGGACAGCAGCGCTGACAGCGCCTCCAGCGCGGCGCCGCGGGCCCGGTAGTACACCCACGTGCCGCGGCGTTCCCGGTCGACCAGACCCGCCTCGTGCAGCACCTTCAGATGGTGGGAGACGGTCGGCTGGGACAACTCGAACGCCGGGGTCAGGTGACAGACGCACACCTCCCCGCCCGCGTGCGCGGCGATCAATGACATCAGCCGCAGCCGCACCGGGTCAGCGAGAGCCTTGAGCAGCGGCGCCACCTGTTCCGCCTGGGTCGCGGTCAGCGGTTCACGACCCAGCGGTGAGCAGCGGGCCGCCGCCTCTATCGGCGACAGGTCGAGCAGATTCGACATACGTCTATATTGACAGCTGTCTATAGTGAGGGCAAGTACGGGGGCGGTGCGACACCGTCCTGGCCGACAGGCCCCGGATACTCACGCCGGCGCCACAGCAGGGCGCACCCGACACAGGCGACATAGACGAAGGCGATCCGGGGCGACGCGAGTCGGTGGTGATCGCCATGATCTCCGCGTGGTGTCGAGCGACATCCTGGACCCCGCAGGTGCAGTCACGCCAGCAGAGGGGCCGCTTCCAGCGCCCGCGCCTCCCACCATGCCAACTCCGCGTCGTAACCGCCGAGCGCCTTCTCCCAGCCGAACTGGACCAGCGCACCCAGCAGGCAGAGAGCGAGCTGGGTATCCCACCAGCCGGCGGTGGCGATGCCGTGCCGTTCCAGCGCCGCCCTGTAGGTCAGGATGCTCTCCTCCTTCGACTGCGGGAGCCGGCGGCAGTTGATGGCCAGGTACCACGCCAGGTCACTCGCCGCCGCTCCCCGCCCGGATGACTCCCAGTCCAGGAGAACCGTGCGGCCCTCCGGGTCGGTGCCCAGGTTGTCGAGCTTCCAGTTGCCGTGCACGAACGTCTGTGGGGTCGCGGCGAGGGCGGCGACCAGCGGGCCCGGGTCCCAGGCGAGGGGGAGTACCACCTGCGCGGCCACCGGCGCGACCTCGGCGAGCAACGGCCAGCCCTGCGCCACCAGCCGGGGGACGAGGGCAGCCGACCCGATAGCGGCCTCGGCCGCGGCTGTCCACGGGGAAAGCTCGAGGTAGCGGTGCATCGGTGGCACGACGTCGATGTCGCCGCCGTCCTCCCAGAACTCGGCGTGCAGCGCAGCCATGTGGTCGAGGAAGGAGAGGTGTTGCGCGAGGGGGACGGGGGCGTCGGTGACCGGCACCAGCCAGGCGCCGACGTCACGCATGAGCAGTGCCGTACGCCCATCGTGCCCCCCCGCCGTGGAGTCGACCGCAACGCCGACGATCGGTTGGTTGAAGCATGCCGGCAGCCTGGCGAGCACCGCGCGCAGCCACAACTCCAGCGGAACGCCGCGCAGGACCCCTGCGCAGCGCATGGTCCAATCCTCGGCCAGGTCGAGGTACTTCACGACGAAAGGCTCGCCGTCGATGGTCACCCTGGCCAGCTCCGCCCCCGACTTGCCCGCGCCATCACCAAACGGTTCACGCTCCGCTGCGCCGCCCAGCAGCTCGGCCATCGACGGGGCGAGCTGCGGACGGTTCTGGTCCGGGCGTTCAGCTGTCATCGTCGGCCTCCTCGATGTCGACCGGCGTGGACGCCGGCGACCGCTCAGCCAGTGTCGCCGACGATCCTCCGTCTCGCCGCCGCCAAGTCCGTTGGGGTCCACGAGGCCAAGACGCAGCTGTCCCGGCTGCTGCAGCGGGTGGAACAGGGCGAAGAGGTGGTGATAACTCGACGCGGCCACGAGGTGGCTCGGCGCACCTTCGGGATTGATCGCGACGTCTTCATCGTGCCGGCGGACTTCGATGCCCCACTGCCGAACGATGTGCTGGCGGCCTTCGAGTCATGAGGGTCCTGCTCGACACGCACGTCTTTCTCTGGCTGCAGACCGACCTGGCCCGGTTGGGGGAGGTTTCGGACACGCTGGCTGAGGAACGGTCGGAACTGTTCGTGTCAGCAGCGAGCGCGTGGGAGATCGCGATCAAGTACGGCCTGGGCCGCCTGCCCCTGCCGGAACCGCCGATCCGCTATGTCACGTCGCGGACTTGGCCATCGGCGCGAGTCCGCTTCCCATCGAGCTTGCGGATGCCTCCGCGGTGGCCGACCTGCCTCCCCACCACAGTGACCCGTTCGACCGGCTGCTCGTGGCCCAGGCGCATCGGCGGGAACTCACGCTGGTGACTGCCGATGCGTCCATCCTGCGCTACGACCTGCGCCTGCTGCGCGTGTCCTGACGCAGGCGCACGGCTCGACATACTGGCACAGTCCACGACCCGCCGGTGGAGGAGGAGTGGACCTGCCGGCGCCCCGCTGCCTACCCTCCAGAACCATGGCGTTCCCAGGCTGGTCAACGGCGGCGGTGGAGTTCTACGAGGGGCTGGAGGCGGAGAATTCCAAGACCTACTGGCTGGCTCACAAGGAGACCTACGACAACCTCGTCCGGCAACCCATGGAGGAGTTGCTGACGGAGCTGGCACCGGAGTTCGGCGCCGGAAAGATCTTCCGGCCGTACCGCGACGTGCGGTTCAGCGCTGACAAGTCGCCCTACAAGACCTCGATCGCCGCCACGCTGGCCGAGGGTGGATACATCCAGTTCTCCGCTGACGGCCTCGCCGCCGGCGCGGGGATGTACGCGGCCAGCTCAGACCAGCTGGAGCGGTTCCGGGCGGCTGTCGACGACGATCGCAGCGGCCGCAGTCTGGAGCGGATCGTCACCGAGGTTCGCGCCGCGGGCATCACACTCAGCGGCCACGACACGCTCAAGACCGCCCCGCGCGGCTACACCAAAGATCACCCGCGGATCGAGTTGCTGCGATACAAGGGACTCGTGACCTGGCAGGAGTGGCCGGCGGCGGACTGGCTCGACGCCCCACGGGCGAAGGATCGGGTCGCGGAATTCTTCCGCCACTCGGCTCCGCTGCAGGGCTGGCTGGCCGAGCACGTGGGGCCTGCGCAGACGTCGGAGGCGCGGCAGCGGTGACCGGGAAGCTCCCCGACGCCGCTTCCGGAACTGTTCCCGGCGGGGCACACTCGATGCCATGAGTGGCCCCGTCAGCACGATCGATGCCCCAGCCGAGCGCACATCCGGGCATTCCGAGCTGCCGTGCCTGGAGATCAGTCAGGATCGCGAGGCGAGTGTCGGGCGAATCCAGGTGCGCCGCGCGCTGCCCCGGAAGGGCCGCCGAGCCGTCGGCGCCTGGTGCTTCGCCGACCACATGGGACCGGCCAGCGTCACCGAGGGCGCCGGGTTGGACATCGGACCGCACCCGCACGTCGGCCTGCAGACGGTCACCTGGCTCCTCGACGGACAGGTCCTGCACCGGGACAGTCTCGGGTCGGAGCAGGTCATCAAGCCGGGTGAGCTCAACCTCATGACCGCCGGCAACGGCGTCACACATTCCGAGGAGGCGACCGGGGCCTACCGCGGCGAGCTGCACGGCGTCCAGCTGTGGGTCGCCCAGCCGGGCGGCACCCGCCACGGCGACGCCGCCTTCACCCACCACGCCACCCTGCCGCAGTGCGACCTGGACCTGGCGGTCGGCACAGTGCTCATCGGCGAGTTCGCCGGCGCGGCCAGCCCGGCGCGCCACGACACGGCGCTGGTCGCGGTCGACCTCGCTCTGCGGCCCGGCGAAAGCGTGCTGCCGTTGCGGGCGGACTTCGAGTACGCCGCCGTCGTTGTCCAGGGCGCGATCGCCATCGACGGCCGTCCTGTCGTTCCCGGCCGGCTGGCCTACCTGGGTCTCGGCCGGCAGGAGTTGGTGCTGCAGGCGGCCGAGCCCACTCGCGCCCTGCTGCTCGGCGGCGAGCCGTTCGAGGAGCCGATCGTCATGTGGTGGAACTTCGTCGGCCGCAGCCGCGAGGAGTTGGAGGCCGCCTTCACCGACTGGGACACCTCCAGCGAGCGTTTCGGCCGGGTGGCCTCTCGGCTCCCGCGGATCCCGACGCCGCCCCCCTACTGGATGCGCGGGTCGGCCTGAGCACCGGGTCAGCACGACCGAGTGGACGCTACAGCCGGTCGACTGCCGTCACCCGGAGCACCGCCGTCCCAGCCTCGTCGGAGGCTGCCAGATCCACTTCGGCGCTGATCCCCCAGTCGTGGTCGCCGGCGGGGTCATCGAAGATCTGCCGCACCCGCCATCGTGCGGGCTCGACCTCGATGATCAGCATTGCCGGTCCGCGGGCATCAGCGCCGGTGCCGATCGCATCGTGTTCCGCGAAGTAGTCGCCCAGCGCGCCCGCCCAGCGCTCGGCGTCCCAGCCCGCCTCGCCATCCAGTCCGCCGAGGTCGTCCACCCGCCACAGCGCGGCCAGCTCGACCCGGCGGAAGAGCGCGTTGCGCACCAGGACGCGGAAGGCGCGGGCGTTCGCCGTCACCGGCGGCGGCCCCTCGGGTAGCACCACCGGAACGGCCCCATCGACAGGTGCCGGTTCCCGCAGCGCCTCCCACTCGTCCAGCAGGCTGGAGTCCACTTGCCGGACCAGCTCGCCCAGCCACTCGATGAGGTCCGCGAGCTCCTCGGTCCGGGCCTCTTCCGGCACGGTCTGGCGCAGTGCCTTGTAGGCGTCGGCGAGGTATCTCAGCACGAGCCCCTCGGAGCGGGCCAGGCCGTAGAAGCCGACGTAGTCGACGAACGTCATCGCCCGTTCGTACAGATCCCGGGCCACCGACTTCGGCGTGAGCTCGTACTCACCGACCCACGGGTGTCCGACCCGGTAGATGTCCAGGGCAGCCTCGAGCAGCTCGGCGAGCGGCTGCGGATGCGTGACCGATTCGAGCAGCTCCATCCGCTCCTCGTACTCGATGCCCTCGGCCTTCATCGCCGCCACCGCCTCGCCCCGCGCCTTGTGCCGCTGGGCGGAGAGCACCTGCCGCGGGTTCTCCAGGGTGGCTTCGATCACCGAGAGCACGTCCAGCGGATATGTCGGCGCCTCGCGGTCCAGCAGTTCGATAGCGGCCAGGGCGAAGGGGGACAGCGCCTGGTTCAACGCGAAGTCCCGCTGCAGGTCGACAGTGATCCGCAGCCGGCGCCCCTCCTCGTCGGGGACGTCGAGTCGCTCCACCACGCCCGCCGCGAGTAGCGCCCGGTAGATCGCGATCGCCCGCCTGATGTGCCGACGCTGAGCGGGACGGTCCTCGTCGTTGTCGTCGAGCAGCCGGCGCATTGCGGCGAAGGCGTCACCCGGCCGACTGATCACGTTGAGCACCATGGCGTGGCTCACGGCGAAGCTCGACGTCAGCGTCTCCGGCTCGGCGGCGACAAGCCGGTCGAAGGTCGGCTGGCCCCAGGAGACGAACCCCTCCGCGGGCCTTCTGCGCACCAGCTTGCGCTGCTTCTTCGGATCGGCGCCGGCCTTGGCGACGGCCCTCTCGTTCTCCACCACGTGCTCCGGCGCCTGGACGACGACCCGGCCCGCGACGTCGTAGCCGGCCCGGCCGGCTCGCCCCGCGATCTGGTGGAACTCCCGAGCAGACAGGTGGCGGTTCCGGATGCCGTCGTACTTGCTCAGGCCGGTGAACAGGACGGTCCTGATCGGCACGTTGATCCCGACCCCCAAGGTGTCGGTGCCGCAGATCACCTTGAGCAGCCCGGCCTGGGTGAGTTGCTCGACGAGCCGGCGGTACTTGGGCAGCATGCCGGCGTGGTGCACGCCGATGCCGTGTCGCACCAGCCGGGACAGAGTCGTGCCGAAGCCGGTGGTGAACCGGAAACCGCCGATCAGCTGGGCGATCGCGTCCTTCTCCGCCCGGCTGCACACGTTGACACTCATCAGCGCCTGCGCCCGTTCCAGAGCCGCGACCTGAGTGAAGTGCACCACGTAGATCGGGGCCTGCCCGGTGGACAACAAGCCCTCGAGGGTTTCGTGGATCGGCGTTGTGGCGTAGGAGAAGGACAACGGGACAGGGCGATCCACGGAGCGCACCACCGCCGTCGGCCGACCGGTCCGCCGGGACAGGTCGGCCTCGATCCGGCTGACGTCGCCGAGCGTCGCCGACATGAGGAGGAACTGCGCGCCTGACAACCCCAGGAGCGGCACCTGCCAGGCCCAGCCACGCTCGGGATCCGCGTAGAAATGGAACTCGTCCATGACGACCATCCCGACATCGGCCTCCGTGCCCTCTCGCAGCGTGATGTTGGCCAGGATTTCGGCGGTGGCACAGATGATGGGTGCGGTCGGGTTGACGCTGGCGTCCCCGGTCATCATGCCGACGTTGGCAGGACCGAAAGTGCTGCACAGCCCGAAGAACTTCTCCGATACGAGCGCCTTGATCGGTGCGGTGTAGAAGGACCGCCGGCCCCACGCCAGCGCGGCGAAGTGCGCGCCGACGGCGACGAGGCTCTTGCCGGAGCCGGTCGGCGTGCTGAGGATCACGTTCGAGTCGGAGACGAGCTCGATCAGCGCTTCCTGCTGGGCGGGATAGAGGCGAAGCCCGTCGCCCTCTGCCCACCCGACGAAGGCGTCATAGAGCGCGTCCGGGGTCGGGCTGGCGGGCAGGGCGTCGGTCAGTGTCACGGCCTCACCATCGTGCCCCCGTTACCCGCAGGTCGGGTCGATCACCCGAATCTGGACGGCCCGGAACTGCTGCGGGGTCGCGGCCAGCACCCGAAGCCGGGGGTCCGGCACGTCCAGCAATCGAGAGATGACGAGTGGACGCAGGCCGGCCAGGCGGGCATCGGCCATGACGGCGGTCACCGCCCGCCGATCGCCGCCGAGAACCACGGCGTCGAGGTCCGCGACCGCGGGCAGCAGGACCCGAAATGCGACGTCGGCCGCCGCCGCGAGCGCAACCCGCGCCTGACCCTCTCGGCGCCGCGCGAAGCGCTGCTGCGACTGACCCCCGGCCGAGGTCCGGCCGTGCACCTGGCGGGAGCCCACCTTGGAGGCAACGAGGGTATCGCCGTCGAACACGCCGGCCGCGTGACCACCCAGCCGGACAAGCAGGACGCCGACACGGCGGGTGGCACCGGCGTGCTCGACCAGCCCGCCGTAGGGGTCCGTGCGGTTCTCCCCCAACGGCGGGAACGGGACCGCGCACCGCGCCGCAGCGGCGTCGGCAGCAGTGATGACCACCTCGTCCGCGGTAACGGCTGTCGTGCTGAGTGTGCCATGGCGATGGGCAAAGCGGCCCAGCCAGCCTTCTAGTCGCTCCGGTGAGACCTCCACCAGGCGGTGCGGCGGCATCACCTGCCGTCGTCGACTCGAGCGGCCAAGGCCAGCAGGTCCGCCGTCGTACGTGCTGGCTGCTGGGCATGCAGGTCGTGGTGCGCGTCCGGATACCAATGCACCTGGGCGTCCGGCAGTCCGGCCATCGCCTCGGCGACGGCGGTGCGCTTCGCGGCCGGGTCAGGGGTGTCGGTCGTGGCGAGCAACACGGAGGGCACCGCGACCTGCGGGTACAGCGCGCGCTGGTCGCCCTCCCACATTGATCGCAGGATCGCCCGGTGCGACTCGCGGGGAAGTCGAGCGCGGACCGTCCCGTCGCCACGCTCGACGAAGTTGGCCATGACGCCGGCCACGGCTTCCGCTGGCCAGTCCTGGGTCCACGCCGTAAGCCTGGCCGTCAGCTCGCTGTGCGGGACGCCCTCGAACTCCGGCGGCGCGAGCACCTGCCAGCACTCGGAAAAGGACGCGAACCGGTCGGCCAAGCGAATCCAACCGCCGTCGACCAGCGCCATTCCGGCGACCCCACCGTGCCGGGCGGCGAGGTGCAGAACCACGTTGCCACCCCAGGACTGGCCGACGACGATCGGTGCCCTCGGCCCGAGCCACCCGAGAAGCGGCAACAACAGCGCCAGGTCCGCCGCCGCCGTGGCTGTGTCGTAACCCGTCGGCGTCACCTCGGAGCGTCCGTGGCCGCGCAGGTCGACGGCGACCGCCTCGTGCCCTGCCGCGGCCAGCCGAAGTCCGACCCCGTCCCACAATCGGGCGTTGGAGGCCAAGCCGTGTACGAGCAGGAACGGCCTGCGGGTGCCGTCAAGGCGGCGAAGGGCGAGGCGGGGACCGCTCGGCAGCGCAAGCTCCTCATCCCTGGGGCCTGAGGTCGATACGGGGGCGGACACCGTCGGAGCCTAACCGCCACGGCTCCCCGTCCGCGGCTCCCATACCGCGCCGACGGCGGTCATCCCAGGGAGCACGGCACTCAGCCTGGCAGCCAGGTTCGTCGCGTCGAAGGACGCCGACAAGGGGTGATACAGGCTCATCACCAGATGGTCCGCGGCGCGCGTGACCGCCACCGACAGCGAGCGCACCGATTCCATCGCCGCTCGGCGCTCCAGTTCGGCCGACGCCCGGGCCCAGCGCGGAGTGGAGAAGCCCTCCACGGCAACCTCGAGGCGGCCGTCGAGGAGCACCGCAGGGGGCGCTGCCCCGATCCTGCCGGTCATGCCTGTGAGCATGACAATCGGGAACTCCCGGCCTTCCGCGGCGCGGATCGTCAGAACCCTGACCGCGCCGTCCTCAGAGCGGGTTTCAGGGACCGCCTCGTCCACGTCGTCATGTCGCGCCTGCTCCCGGCCCCAGCGCAGGAAGGCGCTCAGCCCGTCGTTGTTGGACTCGGCGCAGACCCGGGCCAGCTCGGTGACCCGATGCAGGGAATCCCGGGGCGCCCCGCTGGTCGGCGACTCCGCCAACGTGAGTTCGCCGATGACGAGCTCGACGAGCCGGTCTATGGTCAACTCGCGGTTCAGTTCGGCGTAGCGGCGCAGTGCCCGTAGCGATGCCGCGACTGTGTCATCGCCGGAACCGGGCGGCTGCGCGGTCGAGGCCAGCCGGTAGTCCCAGTGGCTGCCGGCCCGCTGCCAACGCGTCACGTCCTGGTCGGTGCAGTTGAAGACCGGAGTGCGGAGCGCGGCGACCACGGCCAGCGCGTCGGTGGGGTGGGCCACGGCCTCGAGCACGGCCAGCACGTTCAGGACCGCCCGGCTCTGCCAGGTCAACGACGGGCAGCCAATGCTGTACGGCACGTCGGAGGCGTGCAGGGCAGTCTCCAGCTCCGCCAGGTTGCCCCCGTTGGGCAGCAGGACGGTGACGTCGCGGTAGGACGCGTCCTGAGTCGCCTCCGAATCCGCCGGCGACGGCGCCCTCACCTGCCACCGCTCCTCGACGACTCGACGGCACGCGGTCGCCACGTGGCGCGCCTCCGTCATCCGGACCTCGGCGGCGTCGCCCTCGGATGCCCCGCCCAGCAGCAGCACGTCGGGGCCGTCACCGCCGATCGACGGACCGCGGCGACCAGGGTGCAGTACCAGGTTTCGACCCCCACCCATGTCAGCCTCAGCCCACAGGCCGTCGAGCGCGGCGTTGGCCGTCGCGACGATCCGCGGCCTTGCCCGGAGGTTCTGCCTCAGGGCCAGCACCTCGGTGCCCGGCGGCTGGGCTTGATGGTCCAGTTGGTCGATTGCCTGCTCGGAGCCGACCGCCACGACCGCGTGCTCCCCCACGTTCGCCGTCAGGAGGTGGACCAGTTCCAGCTGCAGTCGATCGCGCTCCGGGAGCTCGTCGACCAGCACGACCGGCCACCGCTGTCGCAGGCTCGCCAGCACGTCGTCGTTCTCGACGAGCAGGTCCCGGGCCAGCAGCAGCATGTCCCGCGGGTGCAGCGTGCCGGCCGCGCGTCGGCGCCGCGTCTCGGTCAGCACCGCCGATCGCAGCCAGGACAGCAGAATAGAGAGCACGGCCCTACGGGCGGCGTCGACGTGCTCGTCGCGTTCGGCTGCGGCCCGGCGCAGGGCGCGGAGCACCTCACCCCGGTCGAGGTCGGCCGAATCCCACGCCTCCGCGTCGCCGGCGTGGTCGTCGATCCGCAGGCGGGCGAGCGCGGCGACCCGCCTCGACTCGTCCGTCTCCGCATCGAGATCGACCAGGGCCGGCGCCAGCACGTCGTGCAGGTACGTGGTCAGCTCGTCCCCGGCGGGGCCGACGCTGCCGAACTGGATGGCAGTCCGCAGGGGTGCCAGCACCGACTCCAGACGCCAGAGGGGCAGCGAAACGGGCTCGACGCCGAGCTGGCCGAGCCCCTCACCGGCGCTCTGCAGGACGTCGGCGACGGGTCGGAGCCGAGGTGGCGCGAGGCCGAGGGCGGCCGCGGTCTGCCAGCTGCCGGTCAGGTCGGGGTCAGCCAGCGCCTCCGGCACGACCTTTCCCCACCAATCGTCGAGCCCGAGGCTCGCGCTCAGCTCGTCCCGCACGCTGAACCGCGGGGGCAGCCCAGCCTCGATCGGGTGCTCGATGACCAACCGGCGGGCGAACCCGGCCAGCGTGGTCAGCACCGCGTCATTGAGATGGTCCGCGGCCGCTGTCAACCGGTTTCTGGCCGGTTCCGGCAGCCAGCGGTTGCTTGCCGCCTCGCCCAGCGCAGCTTGGATCCCGCCGCGGAGCGCAAGGGCGGCATTCTCCGTAGGGCTCAGGACAGCGACGCCCGCGACCCCGCCCCGGACGCCCGCGGCGAGTGCGGTGACCACCCGGCCGACCAACCCCGTGGTCTTACCCGTGCCGCCGCCGCCGGTGAGGAACAGGGGACGGTCGAGGGCGGTCCTGACGGTTCGGCGGGCGGCTGCGTCGGGCACGAACCGGCCGTCAAGGGCCGGTTGACACCGAACGTCCACATGCCCCTCCCGACCTCAGTCAGTGAGGGATCGGCCGTTCGCCGGAGATCCTGGAGCGCAGGCGACAACCAGGAAGGTCTCAGCCGAGAGCCGCGCTCACCACATCGCGCGCTTCCTCCTGGATGCGCCGCAGATGCTCCTCCCCACGGAAGGACTCGGCGTAGATCTTGTAGACGTCCTCTGTGCCGGATGGGCGGGCCGCGAACCAGCCCGACTCGGTGAGGACCTTCAGGCCGCCGAGTGCCGCACCGTTACCGGGTGCTGTGGTCATGGTCTCGATGATCGGCTCACCAGCGAGGACGGATGCGGTGACCTGCTCGGGCGACAGCTTGCCGAGGACGGCTTTCTGGGCTGGAGTGGCCGGGGCGTCGACCCGGGCGTACGCCGGAGCCCCGAACCGTTCGGTGAGGGCCGCGTAGTGTTCGCTCGGCGTCCGGCCGGTCACGGCCAGGATCTCCGCTGCCAGCAGGCAGAGCAGCAGTCCGTCCTTGTCGGTCGTCCACACACTGCCGTCGCGCCGCAGGAATGAGGCACCAGCGCTCTCTTCCCCGCCGAAGCCCAGCGAGCCGTCCAGCAGCCCCGGCACGAACCACTTGAAGCCGACAGGGACTTCGTAGAGTCGCCGGCCAAGGTCGGCGGCCACGCGGTCGATCATGGATGAGGACACCAGCGTCTTTCCGACCGCGGCGTCGGCCGGCCAGCCCGTCCGGTGGGCGAAGAGATAGCCGATGGCGACCGCGAGAAAGTGATTGGGGTTCATCAGCCCGGCGTCCGGGGTGACGATGCCGTGCCGGTCCGCGTCGGCGTCGTTGCCGGTCGCCAGTTGGAACTCCGACCTGCGTTCGATCAAGGAGGCCATGGCCGACGGTGAGGAGCAGTCCATCCGGATCCGCCCGTCCCAGTCCAGCGTCATGAAGGGCCATCTCGGGTCGACGAGCGGGTTCACCACCGTCAGGTTGAGTCCGTGCCGCTCGCCGATGGCGCCCCAGTAGTCCACGCTTGCCCCGCCGAGCGGATCGGCCCCGATCCGGATACCGGCGGCGGCGATCGCCGGCAGGTCGACAGCGGTGGGCAGGTCGTCGACATAGGTTCCGAGGAAGTCGTAGGTCCGCGTGGTGTCCGCGTTGCGCGCTTGGCGGGCCGGGACCCGGCGTACCTCCTTGAGGCCGTCGGCCAGCAGCTCGTTTGCCCGGTTCGCGATCCACGACGTGACGTCGGAGTCGGCCGGGCCGCCGTTGGGCGGGTTGTACTTGAAGCCGCCGTCGGCGGGTGGGTTGTGCGACGGGGTGACGACGACGCCGTCGGCCAAGCCCCGCGTGCGACCGCGGTTGTGTCGGAGAACGGCGTGGGACAAGGAGGGTGTCGGCGTGTAGCGGCCGTCAACGTCGATGAACACCGTGACGTCGTTGGCGGCGAAGACCTCCAACGCGGTCATCCAGGCCGGCTCGGATAGCGCGTGGGTGTCCCGGGCCAGAAACAGCGGCCCGTCATTGCCGGCTGACTCCCGATAGGAGCAGATCGCCTGGCTGGTGGCCGCGATGTGGTCCTCGTTGAACGCGCAGTTGAGGCTCGAACCGCGGTGCCCGGAGGTACCGAAAGCGACGCGCTGCTCGGGTAGCCCGGGGTCCGGGTGCTCGGTGTAGTACGCGGAGACCAGGTGCGGGACGTCGATCAGGTCATCGGGATCGGCTACGGTTCCGGCCCGGGCGGCATCCGGCGCGGAATCCATCATCGCGCACCTCCTTGGGGTGGGCGCCAGGATACGCACCTGATCACGCGAGCCCGGCTTCAGGTGCGGCTGTCCGATGTCGAGGCGTCATCGTGCCAGTCCGTCCGCGCGTCCGTCCCTCCGTCCGTCCGTCCGTCCGTGCCCTGTTGGTCGCGGGTACCGCCGCGGTGAGCCTGCTGGTCGCCGGCGCACCGGCACGGTCGATTGCGGCTGTAGGCGCGTCCGGGACCAGCAACCGGCCGCTGCCGCCGGCCGCGGGGCACGACGTGCTGCCGAACCCGCACGGCAAGCCCCGGCCCAGTCGCGGGGCGGCCTCCACAGTGACCACGCCGCCCGCCCCGCCGACACCCAGCGGACTGCCCACCGGCGCCGAAGCGCTGAGCCCCTACGTCCCACAGCGAAGCTGTGACTACCGGGAGAAGCCCGGCGTCCGGGCCTTCGCGGACATGCTGCAGCACACCTACCAGGACAGCGGGAGCTACGGCATCGTCAACACCTGCCTGCGCGAAGGCTCGACCAGCGAGCATGCCGAGGGACGGGCCTTCGACTGGGCGGTCTCGGTGACCAACGCCCAGCAGGTCGCCGAAGTCGACGCAGTGCTGAGGTGGCTGTTCGCGACCGACTCGCACGGCAACACCGACGCGATGGTTCGTCGGCTGGGAATCATGTACATCATCTGGGACGGGCAGATCTGGGGCGCCTACTCCGCGAGTCAGGGCTGGCGGCGCTACGCCTGCAAGGGGACGACCGCCTGCCACCGCGATCACGTGCATTTCAGCTTCGGCTGGGCCGGCGCCTGGCAGCGGACGTCGTACTGGACCAAACAGATCGCTCCGACCGACTACGGGCCGTGCGTTCCGTCAGGGCAGCGCTATGCGCCGGTGTACAGCGCGTTCAACGCAACGCCCTGCCCAGCGGTCCCGACCCCCCCGACGCCCACCAACGACCGCGAATTCATCGAGCAGAATCTCTACCTGGTTGCGGTATCCGGCGACAGCGGGGCGGCTGTGTCAGTCATCCAGCGCCAAGTCGGCACCGTGGCGGACGGCAGTTACGGGGCCGGCACGGCGGCCGCGGTCCGCGCCTACCAAACGGCTCACCGGATACCGGTGACCGGTCAGGTTGCCGTGGCCACCTGGCAGGCGTTCCTCGGCGGTGACACGGTCGGGGACTACACCGGCGACGGGCGGGCGGATCTTGCGATCTGGCGGCCTTCGACCGGTGTCTGGTGGGTGCGCGGCCTGTTGCCGACCCACTGGGGCGAGCCGGGGGACGTGCCGGTGCCGGCCGACTACAGCGGTGACGGGCGGACGGACCTCGCGATCTGGCGGCCCTCGACTGCCACGTGGTGGATTGCCGGCCGGGCGCCCGTGCACTGGGGGCAGCCCGGGGACGTGCCGGTGCCGGCTGACTACAGCGGTGACGGGCGGACGGACCTCGCGATCTGGCGGCCCTCGACCGCCACGTGGTGGATTGCCGGCCGTGCGCCCGTGCGCTGGGGACTGCTCGGCGACGTCCCTGTGCCGGCTGACTACACCGGCGACGGTCAGGCCGATCTGGTGGTCTACCGGCCCTCCTCCGGGACGTGGTGGGTTCTGGGCGGCGCCGTCACCCAATGGGGCAAGCCGGGCGACGTGCCGGTACCCGCCGGCTACGACGGGGACGGCCGGACCGATCTGGCGATCTGGCGACCCTCGACCGGCACCTGGTGGGTGCCGGGTAGGACGCCCGTGCGCTGGGGAGTGCCTGGTGACGTCCCTGTGCCGGCGGACGGCAATGGCGACGGCCGCGCGCAGGACACGGTGTGGCGACCGCCCACCGGCGTCTGGTGGCCGCTTGGGGATGCGACCATCCACTGGGGGGAGCACGGTGACGTGCCGGTCGGGTTGCCCGCCGCCGTTCGTCGGTCCTCCTTCGGTCTGGCCTGATCGCCCCCGTCGTGGGCCCGGCGACCGTCCGACCTATGGTTGATCGGCGGGGCCTCACCGCCGGGGATGCGGGGTGCGGGATGGCCGGCCTGACCTATACCAGCGACGTCGACTTCGACGCGGTACTCGCCGACGGCAGTCTGGTGCACATCCGGCCGCCGGTGGGCGGCGACCGGGCGGCGCTGCTCGCCCTGCACGAAGGCCTGTCCGAGCGCAGCGCGTAC
>JADGOV010000014.1 GCA_017882785.1 Frankiaceae bacterium | reverse complement strand
GCGGACGTCCCGAATCCCCAGCGGCATAGTGACGCCCTCGATCGGGCCTCGCCAGCCGTCTCGGAAGCCGATGAACTCATGGCCGTATTGGCTGATCCCACGACGGACAACGGCGCGAATGACTGCATTGAGACCGGGGCAGTCGCCCCCGCCGGTGAGAACTCCAATTCGCATGCGGCGCAGCCTAGCCAGCCCGACGCCAGGCGTGGCGCCCGCCCCCGAACGCGGCAACGCTCGCCGAGCGGCTCAGAACCTCCCCGGGTGAGCCACACCGGGTCACGTCCAGGGTGTACTTTCTGCCGCGGCACGCGACAGCCGCCCAACGGACGACCGCACGCGGGATCAAGCCCGGGCTTGACTTCGACGTGTTCACCGTGCAGCACAGCCTCTTCGACAGTAACTTCCACGGCAGCTTCGGCCTGGCCTGGTACCAGTCGGACCTGGAGGCCAGCTCGGCCGGCGTCGCGACGACGACGACGATCAAGACGATCCTGCTCGACCAGATCTTCGGGTTCGACGCGGACACCGGGCTGGCGCCGACGAACACCTTCCACGTCGGTTTCTGGTTCAACCGGCCCTCCGACGCCACCCGCTGCGGATTCACCGGCTTCACGCCGTTCAACGGCGAACACCGCGCCGGGCCGGTGGCGATGATCAGCCGGTCGAACGCCCATGGCGTCGGACCGCTCAAGACGGGCAGCCCGTAATCTGCTCGGCCGCGATCAGGTAACGATCAGGTAGCGCCTCGCCGTGCTCGCGACACGAGCACGGCGACGCGCCGGCCTGGAGTCAGGCTGCCTTCGGGAGTTCGACCTTGGCCCGGGCCGCATACACATCGACGTACTCCTGGCCGGCCAGCTCCATGATCTCGTACATGATCTCGTCGGTCATCGACCGCAGCACGAACCGGTCGCCCTGCAAGCCCTCATACCGGGAGAAGTCCAGCGGCTTGCCGATCCGCACGCCCGGCCGGATGCCGAACCGCGGAATCAGCCGTCCCGGCGGCTGCAGCTTGGCCGTGTCGACCATGGCAACGGGAAGCACCGGGACGCCGGCCTCCAGTGCCATCCGGGCGACCCCGACCTTGCCCCGGTAGAGCCGACCGTCCGGGGAGCGGGTGCCCTCCGGGTAGATGCCGAGGAGTTCCCCGTGACGAAGAATCTGCAGCGCGGTCTGGATGGCCGCCTCGCTGGCACCACCGCCGGTACGGTCGATCGGCACCTGGCCGACGGTCGTGAAGAACCCGGCAATGAGCCGACCCTTGAGGCCAGTGCCGGTGAAGTAGTCCGACTTGGCCAGGAAGGTGATCCGGCGGGGTACGACCAGCGGCAGGAAGAAGGAATCGGAGAACGACAGGTGGTTGCTCGCGAAGATCGCCGGTCCGTGGGTCGGAACGTTGTCCAGGCCCTCCACCCACGGCCGAAAGATGAGCTTGAGGATCGGTGAGAGGATCGCCTTTACGATCCAGTAGCCCACTACGTCCTCCGATGCCGATGTCTTCCGAAGCCCCGACCCTATGTAGCCCGCCGAAGGCCGGCGACGCCGCCCCCGTCCAGCAGGCAGGAGCCGGTCTCCGCGGCGGCGCCGGGTTCGCATGGACACGTCGAAGAGACGTGGGCGGCGCGGACCCCGGTTCTCGTGGGACGATACCGGGAACACGTGGAATGGAGACATGATGCCGTTGATGCCGGGGGCGGAGCCGTACTTCGCCGAGGGTGGGCCGGTCGGCGCGTTGGTGGTGCACGGATTCACCGGCTGCCCGCAGAGTATGCGACCGTGGGCGGAGCACCTCGCCGCCGCGGGCTACACCGTTTCGCTGCCGCGCCTGCCCGGGCACGGCACGCGCTGGGAGGACATGCAGCAGACCCGCTGGCCGGACTGGTACGCCGAGGTCGACACCGCCTTCAACGCGCTGCGTCAACAGTGCCAGCAGGTCTTCGTGATGGGGCTGTCCATGGGCGGCACGCTGGCGCTTAGGCTCGCAGCTCAGCGACCGGACGAGGTCGCGGGGCTGGTGCTGGTCAACCCCTCAGTGACGCGCAAGGATTGGCGCCTCGTCGCGCTGCCGGTGCTCAAGCGAGTCATGGCCACCCAGCCGGGGATCGCCAGCGACATCAAGAAGGCGGGTGTGACCGAGCTGGCCTACGACAAGACACCGCTGCAGGCGTTCTCCTCACTGGTCGACCTGTGGGGGGTGGTGCGCCCCGAACTGGGAAAGATCACCGCTCCGGTCCTCATGTACCGCAGCGCCGAGGACCACGTCGTCGAGCCGGCCAGCGGGGAGATCCTGCGACGTGACCTGCGCTGTCCGCTCGAGGAACGGATGCTGCCCGACAGTTTCCACGTGGCGACACTGGACAACGACGCCCCCACGATCTTCGCCGGCAGCGTGGAATTCCTGCAGGCGCACACGACGGCGGCAACCGGCGGCTGAGCACGTGAGCGACCCAGCCGCCGACGGCGACGACGCCGGCGGTGCGGCCCATGACTCGGCCGACGGTGAGGTTCGAAGGGGTCGGCGCGGCAACGGACTGTCGGCGCTGACCTACGTCGTTCTCACCCACTGTGAGCCGCAGATCGCCGACGGGCTGCTCAAGACGCTCGCGAGCGAGGGCATCGCGGCCTACGCCGTGCCGTACGCGGGAAGCGTCGGCGGGTACCTGGAGATGCACCCGCCGGCCCGGCCGCTGGCCCGGGTCTGGGTGGATGCCGCGGCGTTGGCGGCCGCCCGAGTGCTGCTGCACGACCGACATGCCCCCCCACCGGAGCCGCCGGCGCAAGCCGAGGAGAGCGCCTGGCAGGAGATCGTGGCCTCGCTCCGGCGGGCCGGCCCCGAGGGACCGGCGCCGTGGCCCGGGGCCGAGGACATGCGGTCACCGCCGCTCGGCCGCCCGGCGACGCGCTTTCGCACGGGGCCGGCTGGAGCCCCGTCCTCGGCTGGATCGTCCGAGCTGGACCACCCGGTCAACTCGGGTTACCCCTCAGCCGGCAGCGATGGCAACACCCGCCCCGGCGACAGTCCGCCCGGAGGGGAACCCGATCCGTCCGAGGAACACTTCGTACCGCCGGCGCCACCCCCCGTTCCGCGACCTTCGGGCGCGTCCGCCTACGGCATTGCGGCAATGGTCGGCGGCTTCACGCTCCTGCTCGTGCCGACGATCGCCGGGGACCCGGTCGGGCCGGCCCTGATGGTGATCGCCATCGCCGCGATCGTGGGTGGATTCGCCACGCTGGTCGCCCGGATGCGAGAGGGTCCGCCTACGGATTCCGGTCCCGACGACGGCGCGGTCGTGTAGGTGGAGCGACGCCCCGGGGCTCATGAGCAGGTCAGGAAGGGACGGCGTGGCAGTCAGCGAGGTAGTCGAGACCAGCGGGCACCTGATGGACACCGGGGTGCTGGCCCGCGTCCTGGATGATGTCCTGGAGTACGGCGGCGACTACGTCATCGAGTCCTTGGACGTGGGCCGCACGCACGACGACGAGTCCGTCGTCCGCATCAACGTCACCGCCGGGTCCAACGACCACCTGCAGCGATTGCTCATGCGCCTGCAGGCCCACGGCGTCAACCAGGTTCAGCCGGGCGAGGCGATCCTGCGGGAAGCGGAACAGGACGGGGTGTTTCCCGACGATTTCTACTCCACGACCAACCTGGAGACGGTGGTCCGCATCGGCGGGGACTGGGTACGGGTGGACAACCCGGAGATGGATTGCGGGTTGGTCGTGGAGGGCGCCCGGGTCCGTACCGTGCCGGTCAGCGACGTCCGCCACGGGGACCGCCTCGTATGCACCGCCAGCGGGGTGAAGGTTGTGCTCCCGCAGCGCGAACACCGGGCGAACGCCGGCAGCGCCACCTTCGAGTTCATGAATTCCGTGGTGTCCAGCGAGAAGCCGCAGGCCCTGCTGGTCAGGCAGATCGCCGATCGGCTGCGCGGGGTGAAGGCAGACGGTGACCGCATCCTGTGGGTCGGCGGCCCCGCAGTCGTCCACACCGGTGCCGCGCCGGCGATGGTCGCGCTGATCGAGGCCGGCTACGTCGACGTGCTGTTCGCCGGCAACGCGCTGGCTACGCACGACATCGAGTCGGCGCTCTTCGGTACCTCACTCGGCGTCGACCTGTCCAAGGGGTCCGGGGTCGAACACGGCCACGAGCACCACATCCGGGCGATCAATGCAGTACGCAAGTACGGGTCGATTGCCGGCGCTGTCCAATCCGGACTGCTGACGGGTGGCGTGATGCACGCGCTGGTCACAGCCGGCAAGCCCTTTGTGCTGGTCGGCTCCGTCCGGGACGACGGGCCTCTGCCGGACGTCTACACCGATGTGATCGAGGGACAGCGCGCGATGCGCGCCCAGCTTCCCGGCGTCGGGTTCGCGATCATGGTTGCCACCATGCTGCACTCCATCGCGACCGGCAACATCCTGCCGGCGTCGATCCCGCTGGTGTCGGTGGACATCAACCCGGCAACCGTAACCAAGCTGGCGGACCGGGGCAGCGCCCAGGCGATCGGCATCGTGACCGACATCGGGCTGTTCCTGGAGCAGTTGGCGCTCACGCTCGTACCCGGGTACCACTCCGGCCCGGCCGCCTGAGGCCTGGTTGGACCACGGGGGGCCCTGCGGCGAGGGGCGGCGGGGGTGCGGCGTCCGCCGAGGCAGCCGAGTCAGCCGTCGACCGTCGACATGTCGGGATAGCGATCACCTGCGGTGGCTCCTGCCGGGAAGACCTCATCGATCTGGCGCACCTCGTCATCGCTGAGTGACACTGCGTCGGCGCCCACGTTCTCCTCCACGTACGCCACCCGCTTGGTACCCGGAATCGGCACCACGTCCGGACCCTGCGCCAGCACCCAGGCCAACGCGAGTTGGCTGGCGGTCACCCCCTTCGCCGCCGCCATCTCCCGCACCCGCGCCACCAACTCCAGGTTGCGCGCAAAGTTTGCGCCCTGGAAGCGAGGGTTGTAGCGACGGAAATCGTCCGGGTCCAGGTCGTCGACGGAGGAGATGGCTCCGGACAGGAAACCCCGTCCCAGGGGTGAGTACGCGACGAAGCCGATCCCCAGCTCCCGGACAGTCTCCAGCACCCCGCGCTCCTGCGGGTCCCGGGTCCAGAGCGAGAACTCGGTCTGCAAGGCCGTGATCGGGGCCACCGCCTGCGCCCGTCGGATTGTCGCCGGTGCCGCTTCGGAGAGCCCGAGATGGCGTACCTTGCCGGCGCTGACCAGTTCGGCCATTGCGCCGACCGTGTCCTCGATGGGTACGCCCGGATCTACCCGGTGCAGGTAGTAGAGGTCGATGACCTCAACGCCCAGCCGGCCCAACGAGGCGTCGCAGGCGGCCCGAACGTACGCCGGGGATCCATCGATGCTGCGTCGAGTGCTGTTCTCGGAGCGCACGATGCCGAACTTGGTCGCGAGTTGCACCTCCTCGCGACGCCCCGCGATCGCCCGCCCGACAAGGCATTCGTTGGTGAAGGGGCCGTACATGTCCGCGGTATCGAGCAGGGTCACGCCGAGGTCGAGCGCACGATGGATGGTGGCCGTCGCTTCGGCTTCGTCGGCACTGCCGTAGAACTCGCTCATCCCCATGCAGCCCAAGCCCTGCGCCGACACGACCAGCCCCTGGCCCAACGTCCGGCTACGCACCCGTTGCCTCCAGCCACCCCGCCCGGTCAGCGCGGTCCCAGCTCGGCCAGCAGCGGCCGATGGTCACTTGCCACCTCGATACCCGCCACCGACGGTACGAAACAGCTGCCGAACACGAGCCGGGGATCAGCAAAGATGGCGTCGATCCGCTTGTGCGGTCGCTTGGCGCTGTACGTGTCGCCGCCGCCCCCGTCCTGCAACCAGGCGGCAAGCCGCGCCCACGCCGGCCCGTCGGGGGTCTCGTTCACATCGCCGGCAAGCACCAGCGGCGGAGCGTGCAGAGATAGTACGTCGGCCACCTCATCGACCTGGGACAGCCGCTCATCGTCGTCCAGGCTCAAGTGCATCGACGCCACGGTGTAGCCGGCACCGCCGACCTCGATCTCGGCGATGGCCAGCCCACGCTGGTGCAGCCGCGGACGCTTACGCAGCTTGACGTCCCGAGTGGCCCGAACGCGTACCCGCAGCGCGGCGAGCACCATCATCGCCCCGGCGGGTCGGCCGCCGGTGACGACGACCAGCCCCGACTCGCGGGCCAGCGCCGCGCACTTCGAGCGCCATCGCAGGAAACGCGGGGCCTCCTGCACGCAGACGACGTCCGGCCGGCAGGCCCGGATCACCGCCGCGACACCCGCTGCGTCGTCCCGTAGCGACCTGACGTTGTAGGTCAGCACCCGAAGCGTGTGGGCGCCGCTCGTCGGCGGCGCCGGATCCTCACCCAGCGGACTCCACCCGCTTCTTGAGCCCCTTCAGCGCAGTCTCGATGACCGCCTGCTGGCCCTTTCGCTTGAACGCGCCGAGCATCGGTATCTTGAGGTCCAGCGCAAGGGCGTAGGTCACTTCGGTGCCGTCGGGTGTCTCGACCAGGCGGTAGGTGCCGTCCTGGGACTTCATCGCCTTGCTGCGGACCTGGTTCCACGACACCTCGTCCGGTCGACTCCAGTCGTAGGCCAGTACGTAGTCGTCCTTGATGATGCCGGCGTCCAACAGGAAGCGCACCTGAAGGGGCCGCCCGTCGGCGTCGACGTCCAGCACCTCCGCCTGCTTCACGCTGCTGGCCCACTGCGGATACGCCTCGAAGTCGGCGATCACCGCCATGACGGCAGCCTTGTCCGCCCCGATGACAACGCTGTCACTGGCCCGATCCGCCATGTCGTGCTCCCTACGCCCTTGCCGACCCATCCGACAGCGGCAGGCTACCGGGCCGCTCCCGGGGCAAACCCGGCGCCCGGCCAGCCTCCAGGTTGTCCTTCAACGCCCAGACCGAGCGCTTGACGGACGTGGAGTACGACAACGCGGCCCGCTTGGACACGCGGGCCACCCGCCGCGGCCGACCGGACAGCGCCTCGGTGTCGCTTCCCGGTCGGGTCGGTTCGGCCCGAAGGAAGTAGTGCAGCAGCACGCCGTCGGCCATCGGTTCCAGCCAGACCTCGCTGGTGCCCACCAACTCGCCGGTGACCGTCCAGCGCAGCCCGGCCAGGCCGCGATCCATGAACACAGCCAGCTCCAGGCGGGGCCACCAGGATCGCCACAGCGACGGGTTGTGGATCCGGTCGGCTACCTCCGCCGGGTCGGCCGCCAGGTAGGTCTCGTCGATGAGATCGATCCGGGGCATGGGCGCCAGTATCTCCAGGGACGTCGGCCGCATGACGAAAGGCCGGAGGGCGCGCTAGCGTCAAGTAGCCGGATATGGACTGGAGCCCCGTATGCGCGAATACACCACACCGTCAGTCATCAGCCTCCGTCCGGAGGAAAACCTCACCGACCTCGTCTACGGCAACGCGGAGCAGGCGCCGGACTGCGTCTCGTTGGCCCGCAACGACGGCGTCACGTGGATCGACGTGACCGCCCGCGAGTTCGCCGATCAGGTGACCCGGCTCGCGAAGGGCCTCTTGGCGGCCGGCGTCCAGCCCGGCGACCGCGTGGGCCTGCTGTCCCGCACCCGCTATGAGTGGACACTGGCCGATTTCGCCATCCTCACCGTGGGCGGGGTCGTCGTGCCGATCTATGAGACGTCGAGCGCGGCCCAGATCGCCTGGAACCTCAGTGACTCCGAGGCGATGGCGGTCATCCTGGAGACCGCTGCCCATCGCAAGACCTACGAAGAGATCGCCGACCAGCTCCCCGCGATCCGTCACGTCTGGCAGATCGACGCCGGAGACCTGGACTTCCTGGCCGACGAGGGCGCAGAGGTGGCCGATGAGCAGATCGCCCGGCGACGGTCCGAGATCACCGGGGAAACGCTGGCCACGCTGATCTACACCTCGGGGACGACCGGTCGCCCGAAGGGCTGTGAGTTGCTGCACCGCAACTTCCTCTTCGACGCCCGCACCACCACCACGGCCATGTCCGACGTCTTCAAGGAGGGCACGTCCACCCTGCTCTTCCTGCCCCTCGCCCACGTGCTCGGCCGAGTGATCCAGTACGGCACGATTTCCGCGAAGGTTCGGCTGGGTCACACCGGCGACGTGAAAAACCTCATCCCGGACCTGGCCGCCTTCCAGCCCTCGTTCGTCCTGTCGGTCCCCCGGATCTTCGAGAAGATCTACAACGCTTCCAAGATCAAGGCGCATTCCGCAGGGAAGGGCTTCATCTTCGATCTGGCCGACGGCGCCGCTGTGGGCTACAGCAAGTCCCAGGACAGCGGCGGCCTACCCAACCCGATAACGCTCGTCCAGCATTTCCTCTTCGACCAGCTCGTGTACTCCAAGATCCGGAACAGCCTCGGCGGAAAGGTGCGGTACTCCATCTCCGGCGGGGCACCGCTCGGGGCCAGACTCGGCCACTTCTTCCGCGGGGCCGGCATCACCATGCTGGAGGGCTACGGCCTCACCGAGACCTCGGCGGCGGCGACGCTCAACACGCCGGGCGCCATCCGGATCGGGACGGTCGGCCGGCCGGTCCCCGGCGCCTCAGCCAGGATCGCCGATGACGGTGAGATCCTGCTCAAGGGCGATCACGTCTTCGCCGGCTACTGGCGCAACGAGGAGGCGACCCGGCAGGTCCTGGAACCCGACGGCTGGTTCCACTCCGGCGACCTCGGGGAGATCGACGACGACGGCTTCGTCCGGATCACCGGGCGCAAGAAGGAGATTCTCGTCACCGCCGGCGGCAAGAACGTGTCCCCCGCACAGCTCGAAGACGGCATCCGAGCCCACGCGCTGATCAGTCAGTGCATGGTCGTCGGTGATCGCCGGCCGTTCATCGCCGCCCTCATCACTCTGGACGAGGAGGCGCTCGAGGGCTGGAAGCAGCGCAACGGCAAGACGGCCACCACCATCGCTGAGATCAAGAACGACCCGGATCTGCGGGCCGCGATCGACAGTGCCGTGGCGGACGCCAACAAGTCGGTCAGCAAGGCGGAGAGCATCCGCAAGTACGCCATCCTCGACATCGATTTCACCGAGGAAGGCGGGCAGATGACGCCGACCCTGAAGCTCAAGCGCAACGTGGTGCTCGGGGAGTTCGGTGCGGAGATCGAGGAACTGTACGCCTGAGCCGAGCTGCCCCCGGGCCGTCGGGTCCAGCGAGACTGGCGCGGCGATGAGGGCATACCCGCCCGATGTGGTCAGGCGGTTGGCCGCGCTCGTCGCCGAGGCAGCTCCCGGGCTGGCCGCCGCGGAGCTGCTCGCGGTGGTGCGCGAGGAGGCGGCCACCGCAGAACGACGCCGGGTGGCGAGGGAGATCCACGACGGAGTCGCCCAGGATCTGGCGTCGTTGGGGTACGCCCTCGACGGCATCATCGCCGAGGCGGACGCGGGGGCTGCCAGCGTGCCGGCCGCCCTGCATGCGCTGCGGGAGGATGTATCCGGCGTGGTCCGGTCCGTCCGAGAGGCCATCCACACTTTCCGGAGCTCCGTCGGCGAGCACGACAGCCTGGGGGCTGCGATCTCAGCCTTCGCCCACCGCGTCGCGGAACAGGCGCCGTTCGCCCTGCACGTGTCCCTGCAGGAATCCGGCACCCGGCTGCCCCCGGATGCGGAGGCGCAACTGTTCCGAATTGCCCAGGAGGCGATCCGCAATGCCAGTGCGCACGCGAACGCGGCCAACCTCTGGGTCACTTGTCGGGTCGACCCGCCCACGGCACTGCTGCGGGTGGAGGACGACGGAGACGGGATCGGACACCGGATCGGGCACGGTATCGGGCACGGGATACCCGCCAATCCTGGTCGATCGGACAGTTATGGATTCGTCACCATGGCCGAGCGTGCCCAACGGCTCGGTGCGTCGTTAGGAGTGCGGGAGCGACAACCGACGGGGACATGCGTCGAGGTTCAGGTCGGCAGCTCCGGCGGTCGCGTGGGTGACCGCAGGTAACGGCCGACGACGGGGAGCGCAATGACGGGCACGGCACCACTGGCAAGACTGACCCGGACGCCGGTGAGCGTCCTACTCGTCGATGACCATGAGCTTGTCCGAGCCGGGCTCCGCGCCGCGTTCGAGCGCGCCGGCGACTTCCGGGTCGTGGGGGAGGCCGCAACGGTCGCCGACGCCCGGGAGAAGGTCGCCACGCTCCGTCCAAGCGTGGTCGTTCTCGACGTCAACCTGCCGGACGGCAGTGGCATCGAGGCCACCAGAGAGCTGCGGCGACGGTTCCCGAATTTGGGCATCGTCATCCTGACCATGTACTCCGGGGACAAGCAGCTCTTCGGCGCGCTGGAATCCTCCGCGTCGGCGTTCGTCTCCAAGGACGCCCCCGCCGGGGATGTGATCACAGCCACCCGGCACGCGGCGACCGCACCCAACGCCTTCGCCGCGGCAGATCTTGCTGCCGCGATGCGCCGCCGGCTCGCGCCGAGTGGTCCTCAGCTGTCCCGCCGGGAACGTGAGGTGCTCGACCTGCTCGCGGAGGGGCTCGGTGTGGCACAGATCGCCCGCCGGCTCTACATCAGTGAATCCACCGCCAAGACCCACGTTTCCAAGCTGTATGAGAAGTTGCAGGCCAACAACCGCGCTCAGGCGTTGATGGCCGGCATGCGGCTCGGACTGATCGGGGCCGGCACGGGGATGGGCGCCGGCGCCGCGGCGGACCGTCGCTACGGAGCCTGAGCGGCGCCCCCGAGCATCCCCCTGAGCCGGGCGGCAACAGTATCCCAGCGCCACTCCCGCTGCACCCACGCGCGCCCCACGGCGCCCATCGCCGCCGCGGTGGCCGGGTCTTTCAACAACCCGGCCACCGCGTGCACAACCTCATCGACGTTGCGCCCGTCGATCACCCGGCCGGTGCTGCCGTCCAGCACCGCATCCGGTGCGCCGCCGGAGCGACCAGCGACGACCGGCAACCCGGTGGCGGAGGCCTCCAGGTAGACGATGCCCAGTCCCTCCACGTCCAGGCCGCCTCGACGCGTGCGGCACGGCATGGCGAACACGTCACCGGCCGCGTAGTGCGCGGGCAGGTCGGGCCCGGGTACGGAGCCCGTGAACACCACCTCGTCCGCGACGCCCGCGCGCTCGGCGAGTCGCTGCAGAGCCGGTCGGTGCGGACCGCCGCCGACGAGCAACAGCGCGGCCCCCGGCACTCGGCGCCGCAGCTCGGGCAACCCACGGATCAGCACATCCTGACCCTTCCGGGGCACCAGCCGGGATACGCAGACGACGACCGGCCGCTCGGCCAGCCCGTGGGCGCTGCGCACGGCCGAACCGTCGACCGCCGGGGAGAAACGCTCGGCGTCCACGCCCGGGGTGAGTCGGACCAGCCGGTCGGCGTACGCGCCCAACGCCCCGGCCAGCCGAACCCGGGTGTACTCACACAGGTAGGTCATCACGTCCATCCCCGACCCGATCCGCCGCAGGATCTGGCGGCCGCCGGGCAGCACCGCCCAGCCGGCCTCGTGACCGTGCGTCAGGGCGACCGCCCGTTGCATACCGGCTCCGCGAAGCTGCGGCCCGAGGAGTCCCAGCGGCGCCGCCGCGCCGAACCAGACGCGGTCGCAGCCCTCGGCACGGGCGATGCCACGGGCTCGGCGCAGCACCGAGGGCACCGGCAGCATCAGTGCAGAGGGATGCCGGATCACCGGAAAAGGCTGCCTGGCGTCGAATGCGGCGGCACCGCGCCAGGCCGGGGCATAGGCGACGATCTCACCGGGCGGCTGCCGCGCGGCGAGGGAGTGGACGAAGGACTGGATGCCGCCGGGACGCGGCGGGAAGTCGTTGGTGACCAACAATGTCCGCATGCTGAGGGTCGCTTCTCCTGTGGTCGCGTCAGCGGACCGGGACCAGCGTGCTGCCGGCCACCGGCACCCGCTGTTGGCGCGCCCAGCTCCGCGCCATCGCGATCCGCTCGGGCGATGACGGGTGGTTGAAGAACAGCGCGTAGAGCAGCGGGTTCGGTTGCAGATCCGAGAGATTCGTCCGGGCAAGCCGCTTCTCCGAGGCAATGAACGTCGCCGGGTCCCGGGTGAGATCGAGGGAATGCACGTCGGCGCGGGCCTCGATGCGGCGAGTGATGAGGTTCTGGGCAGGAGTGAAGAGAAAGGTCAGGGCCGCGGAGAGGAAGAGCAGCAAGGCCACCGAGCGCGGATCCCCGGCACTGGCGGCTCCGGCCCGGCGCAACAGCGGCGGCCATGTCATCGCCAGGAAGATCAGGCACACCGCGGCCGCCGTCGCCAGGGCCCCCAGCACCGAGCCGTGGACGACGTCACCGCGCTTGGCATGTCCCAACTCGTGGGCGACCACAAGGCGCACCTCCTCGGGTGCGGCCTTGAGCAACGTGTCGTACACGACGATCCGTCGCGTCCGGCCGTATCCGGAGACGTAGGCGTTCAGCGCGGTGGTGCGTCGCGAGGCGTCCGCGACGAGGATGTCGGTCACCGGCACACCGTCACGGTGGGCCAACTCCAGCAGGGACGTCCGCAGTGCACCCGCCGGCAGCGGGGTGAACTTGTTGAACACCGGCTCCACAAGCACGGGGTAGAAGAACGACACGACAAGCACCAGGACGGCACCCGCCACGGCCGTAGGGACCCACCACGACCTCGGAAAGGCCCTGGCCAGGACGTAGAAGGCGAGCAAAGTGACAGCCGCAAGGGCGGCGGTGATGCCGAAGCCGCGGGCCTGATCGGACACCCATCCGGGCCAGTCCTGGGTGGACAGCCCGTAGCGGCGCAGAACCACCTCACTCCACACGTCGAAGGGGACGGCGACCAGCCGGCCGAGCAGCACGACGCCGATCCCACCCAGCACCGCCTGCCATCCCCACCCGCCGCCGAAGGGCCGAGCCAGGGTCTCGACCAGCCTGGCGCCGAGCGAGGTCAGGCCGAGAACCCCGGCCACGATCAGCCCAAGGGACAACGACAGGTACGCCGGAGGCCGCACGGCGCGGTGGAACGCGCTCTCCCGGGCGAGGTCCGATCGGGTGAAGTCGGCGCCGACACTCGCCGTCACCCGCCCATCAGGCACCCGGCCGGGCAACGGCGTCCACGGCGTGCTCAGGACGACCACCACCAGTAGAGCGCCGCCGGCCAGCAGCAGACCGACGACCGCGCCCCAGCGCGCCGAGGCCGGCAGGGGGGAGGCCAGCCGAGGGGACAACATCACCCCAGCCTCACCCCAACTCCGATCGGAGGTAGTCCTGCCACCGCACGGTGAACGCGCTGGGTGAAAGGCCAAGCTGCGCCTGTAGCCCGTCCGCGAGGGCCGCCATCCCGGCGGCGGACGCGCCGGCGACGCTCCGGTAGAACCTCACGAGCCCGTCGCGGCCGAGCTGCTCGGCAATCATCCGCACTGCGAGCCACGCTTCCTCATAGGCGAGGTTGGGTGAGGGGTTCGAGGCCGCAAAGTCCGCCCGGCCCGGAAGCCTGGCGGGCAGGCGCCGGGCCCGGAGCCCGTCCGTCAGCTGCCAGGCGATCGTACTCGCGGGCAGTCGGACGCCCCGGTAGGCCACATAGTCGGCAAAGCCCTCCACCAGCCACGGCGGCGCCGTGCGCGAGGTGGCCGAGCGCGCCGCGACATGGGTGACCTCGTGGGTGAGAACCACGTGCTCGCCGAGGGCGCCCAGCTGCCCGAGAGTGCTCGGATTGACGACAACACGGTTGCCGACGGCCGGCGCCGTCCCGGGCCCCGCGTCGAGTTCCGCCGTCGCCATCGCCGCGATCCCGCTCAGCGCCGCCGTCGGCCTGCCGACAACGGCAGCGAACTCGCGCAGGCTGGCCGGGACCACGACCACCACGCGTTGCGGCCACCCGCTTCCCCATACAGCGGACACCGCCGGCACGGCATCATCCGCGTGGTCGGCCATGTCGGACAGGAGGCGGCGGGAGGCGGGGTGGCCGAGGACGAGGCTGTGGCGGCCGGTCACCGTGACCAGCGGGCCGAAGTCCCAGACCTCCCGCTGGGTCGGTGTCCCCGTGGCGTCGAAGTCCGTGTCGGCTGCCAGCAGCCACCGGTCCCCGCGCCGGAGGAAGGTCAGGGCGGCGAAGGTGGCAGCGGGCTGGGTGTCGAAGCCGGCGAGTTGGTAACGCACCAGGACCGAGCGCGGCGCGTAGACCTCCGACGCACCCCGGAAGCGGGCCGGGTTCGGCACGCGGCGACCGACATCCGGCGCGTCGAGCTGATAGCGCCAGGACGCGAAGCGCACCGTCGCCAGCGCCGTGTACAGCCGGCTCTGGCTCTGCTGGAAGGTCGGCACGGCGCCGTCGACCGTGGCCAGGAAGCGGCCTCGATCGTGGCTGCGCAGCGCGTCCGCCCGCTGAGCGAGCACAGCGGCGATTCCGGCGGCGCGCCCGGCCGTGGCGGCGGAGACGGCGGCGGCTGGAGTGAGTGTGGCTGGCGCCCGCGTTGTTCGTTCTGCCGCTGCCGTGGCGGCGATCATGGCCGAGGCGATGATCATGGCCGTAGCGATGATCGCCGCGGCAGCTGCCGTGACGGCCCGGGAACACCTCACCGCCTGGGCAGACCGCACGCCGGCTCAACCCCTGCACGCCACCGGCGGATGCGGCGTGCGGTCACGAGCCGAGTCTAGGTGGCCCCTACCACGACAGAGCGCCAACGCCCGTGGAACGTGCGCTCACCCGGGTCGCGATGCTCCGGTGAAACCTCCCCTGATCGCCGGTTGGATCTTGACAACATCGCCGGTGTGCGGCGCCGCGATCATGTTCCCGCCGCCGATGTAGAGACCGACGTGGTGAATGGGACTGCCGAAGAACACCAGATCGCCGGGACGCAGCGCACCGGTCGCCACATGCGGCCGCGAGGCGAACTGTGCCTGGGCCGAATGTGGGAGGCTCACGCCGGAGGCGTGCCACGCGGTCATTGTCAGTCCCGAACAGTCATACGCCCCCGGTCCGGCCGCTCCCCATCGGTAGGGCTTGCCGAGCTGGGCGTAAGCGAAGCGGATGGCCACAGCCGCTCGGCCGGTGGCCGGGATGCTGGCCAGCGGCACCGACGTGGAACGCGAGGAGATGAGGGCCTGCCGCAGGCCGGGGCTCAGTCGGCCCAGCAACTGCTCCTGTTGGACCAGCGAGGACTCGATCTGCTTGCGGCGGCCGGCGAGTCCCAGCTGGAGCCGGCGGCTCTCGGCCGAGTCGGCGGCGGCCTTGGCCTGCGCGGCGCGGAAAGCGGCCCGAGTCTTCTCGTACTGGTCGAAGCGGGCCTGCTGGTCGTGCGCGGCGGCGGACAGCGACGACGCTCGATCGAGGAAGTGCTGCGGGTCCTCACTGTTCAGCAGGGTGGCGACAGCGCCGACACCACCGGAACCGGACTGGTAGGCGGCCGACACCAGTACACCGAGGGTGCGTCGAAGCGCGACCGTGCGGCGTTCGGCCGCGTTGGCGGACGCCGCCGCGGCGGCGGCTCGCCGACCAGCGGCGGTCAGCCCCACGGTGGCATGGTCATAGGCCTCGACCAGGTCATCGGCCTGGTGCTGCAGCGCACGCACCTGCGCCGCGACACTCGCGCTGGTCGGGCTCGCGCTGTGCCGTGCCCGAGAAGGGGGGGACGCTGAGGCGGCGCCGGCCAGGGCGCCCGGCACGGTCGCCACGACTGCGGCGAGGGCGACGGGAAGCCGGAGGGAGGGCTTGCGCCGGCGGGAACCGGCGACGGAGCGTCTCGCACGAGCCGGTGTGTCGCGGACAGGGGGGCAGGCAGGCGCGCAGGCCCGATCGGCGGTCGCCACGGAGGCGGAACTCCTTCTTCCTCGACCGCCTACCAGGTCAGCTGTCGGATTCGGGCGGGAAGATCGCCCTACCAGGCACCGATGAACAGGCGCCCGGATTCACCCCAGGAACGTTTGGGTCCCCGGCTCGGTCGCTCTTGATGGGAGCGACGCAACTCGGCGGTGCCGGGCTGCGGCTACCCCTGACGGGCGGCGCGAAATCAGCCTGACTGCCCGGAATTCTACGCGGAGCGGGCAACCCGCCCCAAAGGGGGTATCCCTAGCCAGTACCCGTGTCCGGTAGCACCAGTCGCAGCGGCGGCACGAGTCCACAAGCAGCGAGAGCGTCCAGCGCAGCGACGGACGCGGAATCGACCTGAACCGGCTCCGGCTGAACCGGCTCCGCCCGCACGAGGTCCGCCCGCGCTGTGCTGACGTAGGTCGGGCGAGGCGGCACGTCACCGACGGCGTCCTCCGGTGTGCTACCGAGCAGCACCGACACCACGCAGTCACCGCACGCCAGCCCGCGGACCACACAATGGTCGCAATCGATGAGCATGGCTCTCCCTTCACGACTCTCGGCCTTCACGGCCTGCTCGGCAGGCTAGGCGAGGCGTACGACAATCGCGCGCAGTCAGTTGCGGCCCAGGATCCGCAGCAGCGCTGCCGAACTCACCGACCGGGCACCGGAGCGTCGGATGGCCTCCGCGACCTCCCGGTCGGAGGAGACGACCACGACCGGGCGGCCGGCCGGCTCGGCGGCCACCAGCAACCGGATGCGGTCATCCGCGATCTCGCCGTGCAGGCTGAAGACCATCCGTACGCCACGGGGCGTCTGGACCCGCACGCCCTGCACGTCGGTCCCGTCGAAGACCACCGTCACCTCCGCGCCGGTGCGCGCGGCGATTCCGGCCAGGGAGGAGACCAGCCGGTTGCGCTGATCCTCCAGCGGCAGCCCGCCGTATCCGGTCTTCGTAACGTTGTAGCCGTCGACGATGACATGCACCCGGGGCAGCGCCAGCAGCTGCTCGACGATCGCCGGATCGTCCTCTTCCAGTCCGCGGGCAGCCGGGACGGCGTTCCCGGCGGAGACGGCCAGCATCTCCGCGACCACGGCGTCCGCCGGACGTTCGGTTGCTGGAGGCAAGGCGAGTTCGCGACGCAGTCCCGTGGCCGCGTCCACGACGGTGTCCAACAACATGCGCAGCCGCACGTCGGCCGCGCCCCGACCCTCCCGCGCGGCCCTCCTGGCGCTTTCCAACGAACTTTCCGCCTCGCCGAGCTTGGCCCGCAGCCGCCGGGCCTCAGTATCGGCGGCCAGCACCGCGGCGGCCGAGGCCGTCCGGTCGGCTTCCGCCTCGACGCCCAGGCGGACCGCCTCCGCCTCCGCGCCGCGGGCCCGTTCTCGCGCGTCACCCAGCCGTCGACGCAGCCCGGCTATCTCAGCCCGCGACGCCGTCACCTCCGCGCGCAGCCGCTCCGCTTCGGTTCGCCGTTCCGCACGCAGCGCGTCGAGCTGTTCGCGCAGCCGCGCGATCACCGCGGTGGACGCCGACCTGGTCGCCGCCGACGCGGCCTCCACGGCAGCCGCCTCGGCGTCCTCGACCAGCCCGCGCCAGCCGGGCGAGTCGAGCAGGTACGCGGCGGCCGCGGCCTCCTCGATGGGCAGCGCGGGCAGCGGGGAGCCGGACTCCAGCGCGGCGGTCAACTCGGGAAGGGCCGCCCGCAGGGAATCCGCCACGCGCTCCCGGAAGTCCGGGTCGCTCTCCAGGGCCGAGGCGATGGCCACCGCCCCCAGTCGGGCCCGTTTCGCCGGCGCGAAGCGCGCGATGCGGCGCAGTGATGGCGGTGTCTGCTCCACCGGCAACTCGCCCAGTCGGTCGGCGGTCACCGCCACCACCCGCAGTCGCACCGCCTCCGGCAGCCGAACGGTCTCCGGCAGCCGAACGGTCTCCGGCAGTCGCGTGGGCTCCTCGCGCCCGGCACCCTCGGCATCGGCACCCGCTGCGGCGCTCACACCGCCCCCGTTGCCCGCAGGGCCGCGATGGCCGCCGTGTCCCGACCGAGGTCAGCAAGCACCGAGTCGGTGTCGGCTCCCAGCTGGGCCGCGACAGGGCCGGGCACGCCGGGGGTCGCCGACAGCCGGGGCACCACCCCCGGCACGGAGAACGTCGACCCGTCCGCCAGCTGCTGGTCGATGACCACGCCCCGGTCGCGGTGCGTCGGATCGGCGTAGGCCTCGGCCAGGTCCTGGACAGGAGTCACGCAAACGTCCAACCCGGTCAGCCAATCCAGCCAATCCGCTCGCGACCGGCTGGCGAAAACGGCCGCCAGCCGGGCCCGCAGCTCCTCCTGGCGGTCGCGGTCGTACTGCCAGTCGATGAGCTCCGGAAGGTCCAGCACCTGGCACAGGGTGGCGAAGAACCCGGTTTCCAACGCGCCGACCGCCACCGACAGCCCGTCGGAACACTCATACACCGTGTAGCAGGCGTAGCCTCCGTTGAGTAGCTCCCGTCCCGGCTGGGGCGGCCGGCCGGACACGGCGTACGCCCCGGCGTGCACCGTCAGCCAGGACAGCACGCCGTCGCTCATGGCCACATCGCAGAACTGACCGCGACCGCTCCGATCCCGCGCCCGCAGTGCGGCCAGGACCGCCACCAGTGCCAGCAGCGCGCCACCACCCAGATCGGCGACCTGCACGCCCGGCTGCCACGGACCGGACTCCGTGGTACCGGAAAAGGACAACGCGCCGGAGATCGCCAGGTAGTTGAGATCGTGCCCGGCAAGCTGCGCCCGCGCGCCGTCAGCGCCGAAGCCGGAGATCGCCGCGTAGATCAGTCTCGGGTTGATCTCGGACAGCGCCGCGTACCCGGTGCCCAACCGGTCCATCACGCCCGGCCGGAAGGACTCGACGAGGACATCGGCGGACCGCACGAGGTCGCGCAGCACCTCACGGCCGTCAGGATTCTTCAGATTGCAGGTCAGGGAGCGCTTCCCGCGATTGAGGGCGAGGTAGGGTCCCGAGATCCCGTTCGACGCCGGCGGCGGCCACGCCCGCAGCGTGTCCCCCCGTCCCGGCTCCTCAACCTTGATCACGTCGGCCCCGAGGTCGGCGAGGACCAGCGTGCAGTAGCCGCCAGGAAGCAGCCGGGACAGGTCGAGCACTCGCAACCCGGTCAGCGGCGGGTCCCCGTACGCACCCCACGCCTCCTCATCGTTCCGAGACACCCGATTCCCTCTCCTTCCGTCAGCAGCTCCTAGCACACAGTGAACGCCTTCGGGCGTCGAGACCAGCGGCTGTGCCCCTCCTTGAAGTGCTGGGCCCCTCCTTGAAGTATCGCCGCCAGGAAAGCATCGGCTGGCGCAATCCAACCGCGGGCCTGCACCGAACACGTTGACATGACAGGGGCGGCGACAGGCACAGCACAGGACGTCCTCCCGTGAGAGGGCCGCTCCGGCTGGTTGCACGGCGACCGCGCCGCACGCTGGCGGCCGTCGCCGGCATCGGTCTGCTGGGCCTCGTGGGCGCTGTCGGCACCAACGCGCTGCTGCGGACGGACGCCTCAGCCGACGGGCAGCGGGCCTCTGTCAAGGCGTTCACCTTCCCGGGTTCGCCCGGAACACGCGCCTCCGCACACCTGCTCGGCGCCGCAACACCGCTTCCCACCACCGCCACAGCCGCCCCCCGGGCGGCCGTCGCCGCCTACCTGGGCGCCCGCACAGCGGGCAACGACCGGGCCGCGTATGAACTGCTGCCGACGGCGACCCGCGCCAGATACGGTTCCCTCGCCCAGTGGTCGTTCGCGCTGACCTCGCTGCCGCGCCCGACCTCTTTCCGTCTCCTCGGCCCGCCCACAGCGACCACCGGTGGGGTTGCCGTGCCGGTGCAGGTCCGTCAGGTGCCCCGTCTCGACGCCATCTCCGGCTACGTGCCGGCCCGCAGCAACGACACCTACCTTGCGCTGCGCGGCGCTCATGGCTGGTTGGTCGAGCCCGACCCGATCGACAGCGTGGCCGGCCTCCCCGCCGACTCGGGGGCCCGCGCGGCAGCTCGAGCCTGGGTCAGTGCCCGGACGGCCTGCGACCAGCGGGCCAGTCGCGCCCTGCAGTACGCCGGTCAGTTGCTCGGCGCCCCGGACCTGGCCGCCGCACCGTGCACCACCAAGGGCACCTGGCGGGTCGGTGGCACCTCCCGGCTGGTGGAGGGTCCCTCGACGCGCGCCTTCCTGGCGGCCTTCGGCAGCGGCGTCGACAACTGGAGTCGACTCGTCGAGGTGGTTGGCCCGCCCGGCCATTTCTTCCTCGCTGTGGCGCCGCTGGGCGAGCGCTGGCGGGTGTTCGGCCTGCTGGCCGACGCCAACGGGAGTTAGAAGGGGGGTCCGCGCGGGCCGGGCGCTCTCCCGGTGCTTGTCCGGTGTCCGCGGCTGACTCCCGAGGTGCGGACTCGGCCAACCCAGAAGTGCAGCTTTGATCATCTTGAGGAGAAGACTGTGGGAACACGCATACGAAGGGCAGGCAAGCTAACGCTGCTGCCTGCCTTGGGGGTAGCCGCCGTGCTGGCCTCCTCGGTGCCGGCCGGGGCGTCCAGCCACCGTGAGGCGCCGCTGATCAGTCAGGACCCGGTCGCGGACAACACCGACGTCTACGCGTTCGTCAGCCCTGACAAGCAGGACTCGGTCACGCTCATGGCCAACTTCATCCCGTTCGAAGAGCCAGCCGGTGGGCCGAACTTCTACCGCTTCGGCGACGACGTGCTCTACCGCCTCAACGTCGACAACAACGGCGACGCGGTGCCGGACATCACCTACGACTTCCGGTTCACGACCGCCACCCGAAACGGCAACACATTTCTGACCAACACGGGTCCGGTGACCTCGCCGACGGACCCTGACCAGAACGTTATCCAGACCTACTCGGTCACCCGGACTGAGGGCGGCCACGCCCAGACCTGGACCCAGAACCTGGCCACAGTGCCAGCCAACGTCGGCCCGGTGTCCAACCCGAACTATGCGGCGATGGCCGCCCAGGGCGTGCACACCATCGGGACCGGAAAGGTGTTCGCCGGCCAGCGCGACGATCCGTTCTTCGCCGACACCGGCTCCATCTTCGACCTCGGTCAGCTCCGTCCGTTCCAGTCCGCCTTCAAGCCCAAGCCGCGGGCTGGGCAGGCGGGTCGGGATGGTCTCGGCGGCTTCAACGTCAACAGCATCGCGCTGCAGGTGGCGAAGTCGGATCTCGCCAACGACCACCGGTCGGTCGCCAGCTCCACGGCGTCCAACGCGGTCATCGGGGTCTGGAGCACGACCTACCGTCGGGCCACCACCACCCTGTCCGCCGGGAGGAGCACCGGCAGCGGCGGCTGGGTCCAGGTGTCCCGACTTGGCAGCCCGCTGGTCAACGAGGTTGTCATCCCGCTCAAGGACAAGGACAAGTGGAACGGCAGCGTGCCGGCCAACGACGGCCAGTTCGCCAGCTACGTCCTGCACCCTGAGCTGGCGGGTCTCATCACCGGGCTGTACGGCGTGCCGACACCGACGACCGACCGTACCGATCTGGCAGCCATCTTCCTGACCGGCATCCCGGGCCTCAACCAGCCGGCGAGCGTGACCGCATCGGAGCAGTTGCGGCTCAACATGGGCGTCAAGCCGACAGCGAAGCCCAACCCGCTGGGCGTGCTCGCGGGGGACAACGCCGGCTTCCCGAACGGCCGTCGACTCGCTGACGACGTCACGGACATCGAACTGCGGGCCGTCGCCGGCGGCACACCGTTCACACCGGACTTCAACGTCTCGCCGAACAACGACCTCGGCGACGGCGTCAACCACAACGACAAGCCGTTCCTCACGGTGTTCCCGTACGCGGCCACGCCGTGGCAGGGCTACCAGAACCGGCACGGCACGCCAGGCAGCAAGACCGTCCCGACCCTCGCGCCGTGACGGAGTAGCTCCAGCCATGACCGCACCTGATGTGCGCGCGACGCGGGAGGTCCGGCTCCCCGGATCTCCCGCGTCGGGAACGCGACGCCCGGGGCTCCGCCCCTCCTGGCGGACCCTGGTCGTCGGGGCAGCGCTGGCGGCTCTGGTCGCCGGTCTGCTGGGTCGGTTCGTTCTGGTCGGCGGCGAGCACGGGGGTCTTCCGCCGGCCGGGACGGCCGCCACCGTCCCGGCCACCACCAGTCCGGCCGCGCAGGTCCTGCGACTGCAGGACGAGCTGCGCCGCTACCCGGGTCAGCCGGCGCTGCTGACCAACCTCGGACTGGCCTACCTCTCCCGTGCCAAGGAGACTGCCGACCCCAGTTTCTACGTCCTCGCCGACCGGACCCTGACGCAGTCCTATCGGCGCGACAGCGGGGATCTGCGCACCATGGTGGGCGTCGCCCTGCTGCGCCTGTCCCGGCACGAGTTCCGCTCGGCGCTGGCACTGGGCGACCGGGCCGCGCGGAGCTATCCGGCCTCCCCCGACGCGCTCGGCGTGGTCGTCGACGCCCAGGTCGAGCTCGGCCGCTACGCGCAGGCCAACAGCAGTGCCCAACGTATGGTCGACCTGCGGCCGAACACGGCCAGCTTCGCCCGGATCTCCTACTTGCGGGAACTGCAGGGCGATCCGGCGGGGGCGGTCGCCGCCATGTCGCAGGCCTCCATCGCCGGCGGCACCAGCGGCCAGGACGCGGCCTACGTGTCGAGCCTGGTCGGCGACCTCGAGCGGGCGCAGGGCCATCGGAATGCGGCCCGCGAGGCCTACACCGCGGCTCTGGGCGACGTGCCGTCCTACGGCGCGGCACAGCTCGGACTGGCCCGGCTCGACGCGGAAGCAGGCCGGCTCGCCGCCGCAGCCGCCGTGTTGGCGCCGTTGGTCACCCGGCTGCCCCTGCCGGAGACCGTCGCCTACTACGGCGACGTCCTGACCGCTCTCGGCCGACGCACCGAGGCCGGCCAGCAGTACGCGCTGGTCCGCCAGATCGAGAAGCTGCAACGAGCCAGCGGCGTGGTGGTGGACTACGAGGCCGCCCGCTTCGAGGCTGACCACGCCCGCGACCCGGGGGCCGACCGTGCCGCAGCGGTGAAACTGGCCAGGGCCGCGTACGCCGCCCGGCCGACGATCTACGGTGCCGACGTCCTCGGCTGGGCGCTGCGCCAGGCCGGAAAGCCACGGGCCGCGCTGCCGTGGGCGGACTCGGCGTTGCGCTTCGATACCAAGGACTCCGCGCTGTACTTCCACCGCGCGGCCATCTACACCGACCTCGGCGACCGCGCCGCCGCCCGCCGCGACCTGCGGACCGTCCTCGCCCTCGACCCGGCCTTCTCGGTCCGCGACGAGGCCGCCGTCCGGTCCCTGGCCAACCACCTCGGCCTGGCGGTCCCGCGGTGAAGCGGCTGCTGTTGCTCGCCGGACTCGTGCCGGCATTCCTGCTCCTGCTCGCGACCGGAGCCTCGGCTCACCCCCTCGGCAACTTCACGGTCAATCAGTACTCCGGCGTGGTGATCGCTCGCAGTGAACTGCGGGTGCAGTACGTCGTAGACATGGCCGAGATTCCGACGTTCCAGACCCGCCCGCAGATCGACCGGAACGGGAACGGCCAGCTCTCGCCGGCTGAGTTGGCCCGCTACGCGGCGGGTACGTGCCCCGCGTTGGCCAGCCGGCTCCGGCCTGCCGCAGACGGACGTCGGCTCACGCTCGCTGTCGGTCCTACCGGCGCTTCGCTGCGGCCCGGGCAGGCCGGGCTGCCCACGCTACGGCTCACCTGCGCGCTCACGGCGCCGCTGCGGTTGGACCGGCACACCGCCATCGGATACAGCGACGGCAACTTTGCCGGGCGGGTGGGCTGGCGGGAGGTCACCGCCGCCGGGGACGGCACCACCCTCGTCCGCTCCGACGTCCCGACAACCAGCGCCAGCGCCGAACTCACCGCCTATCCCCGCCAGACGGCGCCGCTGGACGTCCGAGGCGCGCACCTCACCGTTCGACCAGGTGGGCCGAGGTTGGCCGGCGGGACCGTGCGCGCGGTGGACACCGTCCTGCCCCGCGGTGTGGACGGGGCGACGACGGCCTTCCTCGGCTTCGTCGGCCGATCCCACCTCAATCTCGGGGTCGGCCTGCTCTCGGTGCTGTTGGCCATCGCGCTCGGTGGCCTGCATGCGCTCGCCCCCGGACACGGCAAGACGGTGATGGCGGCCTACCTGGTCGGCCGGCGGGGGTCACGGCGCACTGCGTTGACGATCGGCACCACCGTCACGCTCACCCACACCGGCGGCGTCCTCGTGCTCGGCATCGCGTTGTCCGCGTCGACGGCGCTGGCGCCGGAGCGGCTGTTCCCGATCATGGGACTGGTCAGCGGGATGTTGCTGGCCGCGATCGGCGCCGGCCTGTTGCGCGGTGCACTGCGGCGCACGCCGCACTCGCACCCGCACGGCCACGGGCACTCGCACGGGGGCGGCCACGGGCACTCGCACGACCACGGCGCGCACGGTCACGACCACGCTGCCACGCCCGTTGAGCAGGGCGCCCCACGGCGACGGAGCCTCATCGCCATGGGCTTCGCCGGCGGACTGGTGCCCAGCCCGTCCGCACTCGTCGTGCTGCTCGGCGCGATCGCGTTCCACCGGGCCTGGTTCGGCGTCATCCTGGTCACCGCGTACGGCGTCGGCATGGCCGCCACGCTGACCCTCGCCGGTCTGCTACTGGTCCGGGCTCGGACGCTGCTCGACCGCCGCGCGGGGCTGTCCGGGCGCATCCCGGGGCTGGTCACCAGGGCGTTGCCGATCGGCACCGCGGGCGTCATTACCGTCGTCGGGCTGGGGCTGGCGCTGCGCGGTGCGGCCGTCGCCATCGGGTGAGTCTCCGGGCTCGGTAAGCGTCTCCGCTGCAGCCGCGAGCGGCCCGGCGACGCATGCCCTTGCCCCTCAGTCGCTACCCCATCGGGCTGAACTGGATCCCGGCCAGCCGCCTTGTCGCACAGCCGGACCTCCACGTTGCCGACGTCCATCGCCTGGTAGGCGAAGTGGGTGTGCCGGGCCGATCCACTGCTCCTTGTCGAGGATGAAGCCCTTCGGTCCGATCGAGCGGAAGTCCGCCGCGAGCAGCTCGCGAAGCTTCTCGGCGTCGGCGTGCAGTTCAGCGGTAGGAGCTCAGCGGGTAGGAGCGGAGCCAGACGACCACGGCGGCCACCTCGGCGGCTGTACCGACCCGACGCATGGGGTGGCCTGCCCGGCTTGACGCTGCGCCTGCGCACCCGCGGCCTGGAGGAGGTGGGTGAGGACGGGTCTGCCGCTGCGAGCGCAGCTCCATCACGCACGGCGAGCACGACCGCGGCGACGGCGTCGTGCTCATCGAACCTCCTCCGGACGTTCCGGTCGAGTGGTCGCGGCGAGGCGCGGACGCCGGTGTGGAAGCTGCAGGCCCGCCGCGATCAGCCACCCCAACGCCCCGAAACGGACGAGCGGCAGCGCCGGGGACGCACCTGGCCAGATGAGCAACAGGAAAGCCAGTTCGGCGAGGACCGCGATGACCAGCCCGGTGACGGCCAGCGGCCTGGGCAGCAGTCCGAGGAGCAGGCCCGGCACGGCCACCCCGGCGACGAGCAGCCCCAGGAAGACCACGTGCGCCGGCCCCCCGGTGAGGAACGCCAGGTCGTGCAGGGCACGGACGAGCGCCCCGTCGACCCGTACGGCGGGCCGGGACAACGTCCACTCCAACAGTCCGGACAGGGCGAGAGTCCCAGCGGCCAGCACGCCGCCGACGAGGGCGATCGTGGCGCCGGGGGCGGTGACCCCGAGTTGACGGAGTCGGGCGCTCGCCGTGGCGGCGTAGATCGCCAACGGCACCGACGAGCCGAACAGCAGCACGCCGGTGGCACGCACCGCGTCGGACTGGGTGCGGAAGTAGTGCTCGATGCCTGCGGGATCTCCGAACGGCGAGGGGATCACCCCGCCGAGGGCGGCGCTGACGGCGACCGCGAGGAGCAGCAGCGCCACCGACACCAGCGCGAGGACGACGAGGGAAGGTCCACCCTGGGGGTGGCGAGTCTGTGCAGGGCTCTCACGGATTGGCTCACTCATGTAATCATTCCTAGCACGAACGGTTTGATTCTGCTAGCGTCCGTGCATGGAAGAATCCGAGGCCGTGCCGCCCGAACCCGGGCCGGGTGGCGTGGCCTTCCTGCTCGCCCAGCTCGGCGCGCTCGCCGCCATACGCTTCGCCGAGCGCCTGGGTCCCCTCGGACTCACTCCGGCGCACGCCGGTCTCCTCCGCGCTGTGGCCGCCGAGTCCGGGCGCTCCCAGCAGGCCGTGGCCGAGCAGCTCGGATTGCTACCCAGCCGCCTCGTGGCGCTCGTCGACGAGGCGGAGCGGGAGGGTCTCATCGAGCGTCGTCGCAACTCTGCGGACCGACGCAACTACGCGCTGCACCTGACTTCCGCGGGTCACGACCGCCTACGGGACATCGGCCGGGTCGCGCAGCAGCACGGCGAGGACTTCCTTGCTCCCCTGCCCGCGGCGGATCGGGCCGTCCTCGGCCGTCTTCTCGGCCGGCTGGTCACCCACCACGGGCTCGCCCCTGGCGTACATCCCGGCTATCGCACCCTCGGCCGGCCGACGAGCCCGCTCGATTAGCCCCCCGCACACCAACCGGCCGCGATGTCCCGCTTCCCGTTCGGACGAAAATCGCGTTGCTCTGGCAACGTCAGGTTCGTCCAAACCGACGGGGATCGAGCACGCCGCCGTGATCACTTGCCGAGAAATCGGAGGACGTCGGCCGCGTCCGCGTCCAGCGCGGCCGTCACGTCCGGGTCGAGCTCGGCGAGGTCGTCGAAGGGGTCCAGCACGACCTGTGAGCCGACGAGTCGCCAGGTCGCGACCGCCAGGCCGTCGACGAGCACGAACGGTCGGAATACCCCGTTCATCGTCACCACTCCGCGGTGCCCGCGGAGCACCGGCGACCGGTCCACCCAGCCATGCAGGAGCGGGTCGAAGGCGCCGAGCAGCCGCGGCGGAGGCAAGTCCGGATTGGCCTGGGAACCGGCCAGGTCGACGAGCCCGTCAGCACGCTCTACCACCTCGGGGGCAATGGCGCGCAGGCCGTGCCGTGCGTCCCGCAGCGGCAGCCCAGCCCATCTGGCGAGGTCGCCGTCCGCCGCTGGGGCGTGGCCGGCCAGGTAGCGGCGGGCCAGCATCGCGAGCGCCGCACACCGCTCGACCGGCGCCGGCGGTGGGCCGAGCCAGTCCGACACCAAGACGTACGCCTGCTCCGCGCCGACCATCGGACCGCGCAGGGTGTGGCCCAGCAGCGCGCTGCGCAACAGGACGTGAACGAGCGCCTGGCCCTCGACGGGGACCCTGGCGGCCCGTAGGCGTTCGCGCAGCTGCCAGCGGGTCAGCGGACCCTCGGCCTGCAGGCTGCGGCGAATCACCGTCACCCCCAGCTCGGCCGCGCTCGTCGACACCCCCTCCTGCCCGAGTCGGCGGGTGCTGCCGGCAAACAGTCGGGGCGTGGTCAGCGCGTGCAGCCACCAGTAGTCCTGGCTGCGGACGAGGTGCAGGGTGCCGCGGTTGAGCGTGGTCACGACCAGCGAACGTTCCGCGGTCAGCGCCCGGTCCACATCGGCAGCGCGCAGGCCGGCGGTACGCGCCCGCACGGCCAGCCGGGCGCCCCGCGGGTCCTGCGCCTGGACGGCAAGCAGCCGATCGACGACCTCGAGGGGATCCGCGGCGGGCGGCCCGGACAACAGCTGCGCGGTGAACCGCGCGCCGTCCCGCTCTCGCGGCGACTCTTCTGCCATGACCGACCCTCCGCACCCCGCCCGCGTGACCACGATGCCGGAAGATCGGGGCGAGGGGGAGAGCCGGTGTCGAGGGTGAAGGGTCCTGTTCGTCGTCACAATGAGGCGGCAGGAAGCCGTCCTACGATCAAGGAGAAGGGCTCGCGATGCGTTACCTGCTGCTTATCTACAGCGAAGAGCCGACCCAGACACCGCCACAGGAGCAGATCGAGGCGTCGATGGCCGAGTGGTGGGCATACGACGAGGCGATCCGCAAGGCGGGTGCGCGCCTCGCCGGGGATGCCCTGCAGGGCTCCCCCACGGCGACCACGGTTCGGGTCAAGGACGATGGTGAGCGGGTGGTCACCGACGGCCCGTTCGCCGAGACGAGGGAGGTGCTCGGCGGCTACTACCTCATCGACGTTCCGGACCTGGACGGCGCGCTGGAGTGGGCCGCCAGCTGCCCCGGGGCGAAGTACGGGTCGGTGGAGATCCGACCGGTGATGGAGCTGGGGATGTAGGCCTCGGCAGGTAGGGGCTGGGACGTAGGGGAAAGGTGGCGAGCGGGCGGGCAGTCGACTCCGTCGAAGCGGTCTTCCGCGAGGAATGGGGTCGGCTGCTCGCCACGCTCGTTCGCTGGCTCGGTGACTTCGACCTGGCCGAGGAGGTCGCCGCGGATGCCCTCGCGACGGCCATCGAGCGCTGGCCGGTGGACGGCGTACCGGACCGGCCGGCGGCATGGCTCTTGACCACCGCCCGGCGTCGAGCCGTCGACCTGCTCCGCCGCCGGCAGACCTACGCCGCGAAGCTGGCCGTGCTGCGAGTCGAGGCCGAGCGGGCCGCGGCGGAGGGGAACAGCGCGCCGCCGCCGCAGCCCGACGCTATCGGCGACGACAGGCTGCGGCTGTTCTTCACCTGCTGCCACCCGGCGTTGGGCAGCGAGGCGCAGGTGGCCCTCACGGTGCGCTACCTCGGCGGGCTGTCCACCGCCGAGGTGGCCCGCGCCTTCCTCGTGCCGGAGACCACCATGGCCCAGCGGCTGGTCCGGGCCAAGCGCAAGATCCGTGAGGCACACATCCCGTACCGCGTGCCGGACGCTGTCGAACTGCCGAACCGGTTGCCGGCGGTGCTGCGCGTGGTCTACCTCATCTTCACCGAGTCCTACGCGGCCAGCCGAGGGCCCGAACTCGTCCGCGGCGACCTGGCCGACGAGGCGATCCGGCTGGCTCGGATCCTGTTCCGGTTGCTGCCCGAGGAGCGGGAGGTCGCGGGCCTCCTTGCGCTGATGCTGCTCATCGACGCCCGGCGCGCCGCCCGGACGGATTCCAGCGGCGGGCTGGTCCTGCTGGCCGACCAGGATCGCGGCCGGTGGGACCAGGCCGAGATCGAGGAGGGCCGAACGCTGGTCGTGCAGGCGCTCAGCGGTGGGCGGCCGGGGCAGTACGCCCTGCAGGCCGCCATCGCCGCGCTGCACGATGAGGCCGCGACGGTGGAGACGACGGACTGGCCACAGATCGTGGCCCTCTACAACGTGCTCCGTACGGTTGCGCCCTCCCCGCTGGTTGACCTCAACCGAGCGGTGGCCGTGGCGATGGTGGACGGGCCCGCGGCCGGCTTGGCGCTATTGGAGGACGCCGCAGCCGCCGGTGAGTTGGTGAACTACCACCTCCTGTCCTCGGCCCGCGGCGCGCTGCTGGAACAGCTCGGCCGGCACGTCGAGGCAGCCGATGCCTACCGGGCCGCCTTGAACGCGGCGGGCAATCAGCCGGAGCGGGACTTCCTGCGCCAGCGCCTGGACCGGGCGGTCAGGAGCGGCTCTGCGGCGGACGGAGCACAGCGGCCGGGTCGGTGACGCGGTAACCGCGGTCGCGGAAGCGGAACCGGGCCGGTGGTCGACCGCCGGCACTGTCCGGCTGGGCAATCTCACCGGTCGGCTCCAACACGGCCCGCCGCAGGAGGACCCGTCGCAGGTTCGTCGCCGAGACGTCGTGGCCGAGCGCAGCGACGTAGACCGCCCGGAGCTCGGCAATCGTGAACTGCGGAGGCGCAAGAGCGTAGCCGAGATTGGTGTAGGAGAGCTTGGCACGCAGCCGGTCCCGGCCGGCGATGGCCAGCGCGCCGTGGTCGAAGGCGGTGGCCGGCGTGCCGCCGACCGGGTGCCAGGCGGTATCCGCCGGCAGGACGGGATCAAGGTCGGAGGGCACGAGCCCGAGATAGGCGGTAGCCAGCAGCCGCGGACCGGGGTGCCGGAGCGGGTCACTCACCGTCCGCAGCTGCTCGAGGTAGGACATCTCACGGACGTCCACCTTGGCCGCGAGGTGTCGGCGGACCGACTGCTCCAGGGTCTCATCCGGGCCGACCGCTCCCCCGGGCAACGCCCAGGTGTCGGCACAGGGATTCTCCGTCCGGCGCCACAGCAGCAGACAAAGATCATCGCCTCGGACCTGGAAGACCACCGCGAGCACTTCGTGGCCGTACGTCGGGTACGGGGCTTGATGAGACACCCCCCCATGTTATAGTCTCGCGGTTAATAACTAACAGTCTCAAACTCCCGGAGTGAGCGATGACCGTGCTCGCCAGCGCCGTTGGGCACACGACGACATCCGAGGACAGCGACCTGATGCCAAGGTGGCAGGACGAGGTGCGCCGTTTGGCCATCCGCCGCCACGCGGTGGTGCTGGCCCACAACTACGTGCCACCGGAGGTCCAGGACGTCGCGGACCACGTCGGTGACAGCCTCGCGCTCTCCCGGGTGGCGGCTGCCAGCGACGCCGAGGTCATCGTGTTCTGCGGCGTGCGGTTCATGGCCGAGACCGCGAAGATCCTTGCGCCGGACAAGACCGTGCTACTGCCCGAACCGGAGGCCGGCTGCTCGCTCGCGGACACGATCGACGCCGACCAGCTGCGGGCCTGGAAGGCGGAGCATCCTGGCGCGGTCGTCGTCGCCTACGTCAACACCTCGGCCGAGGTGAAGGCCGAGTCCGACATCTGCTGTACGTCCTCCAACGCCGCCGACGTGGTCCGCTCCGTGCCGGGCGACCGGGAGATCCTCTTCCTGCCCGACCAGTTCCTCGGCGCGCACGTGCGGCGGGTCACCGGCCGTGACATGCACGTCTGGCTCGGCGAGTGCCACGTGCACGCCACGATCAGCCCGGCCGACCTGCGGGCCCGGGTCGCCGCCGACCCCGACGCCGCGATCCTCGTCCATCCGGAATGCGGCTGCACGACGGCGGCGCTCTACCTCGCCTCCACCGGTGACCTGCCCGCGGACCGAACCCAGGTGCTGTCCACCGGCGGCATGGTCGAGTACGCCAAGACGACCACTGCCCCGCACGTCCTCGTCGCCACCGAGACGGGCATCCTGCACCAGTTGCGCTCGCTCAACAGCTCCACCCACTTCGAGGCGGTCAACCCCTCCGCCGTCTGCCGGTACATGAAGATGACCACCCCGACAAGCCTGCTCCGCAGCCTGCGGGACGGCACCACCGAGATATCCGTCGCCCCCGACGTCGCCCGACGCGCCGCCACCGCCGTGCGCCGGATGATCGAGATCGGCTCACCGAGCCGGGGTGGGGAATGACCGGGTTGCCGCTGGCGCTCGCGGCCCCCTCGCCGACCTGGACCCGCAGCGCCGACGTCATCGTCGTCGGCTCGGGCGTTGCCGGACTGTCCACCGCGCTTGCGGCGGCGGCGACCCGTCGCGTCCTGCTGATCACCAAGGGTGGGTTCACCGACAGCGCCACCGTATGGGCGCAGGGCGGCATCGCCGGCGCGTTGGGCGAGGGCGACTCGCCGCATCTGCACCACAAGGACACCGTCACCGCCGGCGCCGGACTCTGCGACGACGCGGCGGTGGACATCCTCGTCACTGAGGGACCGGCGCGGCTGCAGGAGTTGGCCCGACTCGGGGCCGCCTTCGACCGCGACGGGGAGCAATTGGCGCTGACCCGGGAAGGCGGTCACGGGCGCAATCGCATCGTGCACGCCGGCGGTGACGCCACCGGCCGTGAGGTGCACCGTGCGCTGGCCGCGGCGGTGCTGGCCGACCCGCGTATCGAGATCCTGACCCATGTCTTCGCCCTCGACGTCCTGGTGGCCCAGCGGCCGACGAGGCAGGCGGTCGGGCTCGTGGTGGCTGCGGCGGACGGCACCGTGGGAACGGTCACCGGCCGGGCCGTTGTGCTCGCCACCGGCGGTCTCGGACAGATCTTCCCCAGCACGACCAACCCCCCGGTCGCGACCGGTGACGGGCTGGCGCTGGGATTGCGGGCCGGCGCCACGGTGGCGGACCTGGAGTTCGTCCAGTTCCACCCCACCGTGTTCTGGCAGCCCGGGGACGTGCTCGGCCAACGGCTGCTCGTCACCGAGGCGATCCGCGGCGAGGGCGCGGTCCTCGTCGACGCCGCCGGCTCACGGGTGATGACCGGGGTCCATCCGCTCGGCGATCTCGCGCCGCGGGACGTGGTGACCAAGGCCATGACCGCTCGGATGGCGCAGGCCGGGGGCGAGCACCTCTGGCTGGATGCCACCGGCCTGGATGCCGCGCTGCTCGAGCGGCGCTTTCCGACGGTGCTGGCGGGGTGCCGGGCGGCAGGCGTCGACCCGGTTCTCGAGCCCATCCCGGTGGCCCCCGCCGCGCACTACGCCAGCGGCGGGGTCTGCACCGACTTCTGGGGCTGCTCCTCACTCCCGGGGCTCTACGCCGCGGGCGAGACCGCTTTCGTCGGCGTCCACGGCGCGAACCGCCTGGCCTCCAACAGCCTGCTCGAAGGGTTGGTGTACGGCACGCGGATCGGCACGGCGTTGGCCCTGGAGCTGCCGGTGTTGCGGCAACCGCCGGCCGACCTCACCTCGGGAGCGGTCGTGCCGGGGACGCTCCGGGACGCCATCGTCGACGCCGTCGGGGCCGGGGCGGGCGTGCTGCGGACCGGAAGCGGGCTGGCGTGGGCCGGCCAGCAGCTGTCCACGGTCGCCGGCCGGGCCGAGACCTTGATCCCGCAACGCGGCGCACGTCAGGCGGCCTGGGAGGCGACAAACCTGCTGACGGTGGGCACAGCGCTGGTCGCCGCCGCCGCCCGACGCGCCGAGAGCCGCGGCTGCCATTGGCGACAGGACGCCCCGCGTACCTCGCCGGCATGGCAGGGCCACCTGGTCGGAGCCCTCGGCGCCGGAGGGGCCATTGATCTCGACTTCTGCCGGGCCTGGCGGGCGGCTGCGTGAGTGTGTCGCCACGGTTGCTGAGCGATGTCGGGCTGGACTCGGCGACGGTGGCGGACGTCGTAGGACGAGCCCTCGCGGAGGACCTGGCCGGCGGCGAGGACGTCACCACCGCGGCCACCGTCCCCGCGCACCATCGCGGGGTGGCCCGTTTCGTGGCTCGGGAAATGGGGGTCGTCGCCGGCCTGCCGGTCGTGGTCGCGGTACTGGATGGGTACGCGACCTTGGTCGGGGCCGAGGCGGTGGACGTCGAGTTGGCGGCCCGCGACGGCGACCGCGTGGTGCCCGGTGAGACCGTACTCATCGCGCGCGGGGCGACCACCACCCTGCTCACCGCCGAGCGCACCGCGTTGAACTTCCTCTGCCAGCTCTCCGGAGTAGCCACGGCCACCAGGAGCTGGGTCGACGCGGTCGCCGGTACCGATGCGCAGATCCGGGACACCCGCAAGACCGTGCCAGGCCTGCGGCTCCTGCAGAAGTACGCGGTGCGCTGCGGGGGCGGCGTCAACCACCGGATGAGCCTGAGCGACGCGGCCCTGGTCAAGGACAACCACGTCGTCGCCGCCGGCGGGGTCGGAGCGGCTTTCGCCGCGGTCCGCGACCGCGGCCCGACACTTCCCATCGAAGTCGAGTGCGACACCGTGGAGCAGGTCCGGGAGGCTGTCGCGGCCGGCGCGGACCTGATCCTGTTGGACAACATGACGCCCGATGCCCTGCGGGCGGCGGTGGATGCGGCGCGGGCGGCGGGCCGGGCCGGTAGTGCCGGCCCGGTGCTGCTCGAGGCCAGCGGTGGGTTGACCCTGGCGGAAGCCCGAGCGGTCGCCGACACCGGCGTCGACTACCTGGCCATCGGCGCGCTCACGCACAGTGCGCCTGCCCTGGACTTCGGCCTCGACCTGGAGTCGGGCTGACCAGGTGCCGCGCCGATCATGCTCGAATGCGTGGCCGCCAGCGGCGCCCCCGCCCTGACCACACCGATCATGCTCCGATACACCTTCCTCGGCCCGTCCATACGTTCGTTCTCGCATGATCGGCGGGCCCGGGGCAGGGTGGCAGCGCGAGCGGGCGGCGGAGGCCGCTCCTACCCCGGCACCGGTATCCGGATCACCTTGTCATCGCCGGGTCGGGGGTCGCCTCGCCCGTCGCGGTTGCTCGTCACCAGCCACAGCCCGCCGTCAGGACCGGCCGCGACCGTACGCAGCCGCCCGTAGCGGCCGAGGAACAACCCGCGGGCCTGCGGCGCGCCGCCGGCGCTGTCGAACCGGATCTGCCACAGCCGCTCCCCTCGCAGCGCCGCCACGAACAGGTAGCCGCCGGCGAAGGCAGCCCCACTCGGGGAGGCGTCGGCCGGCGACCAGGTGAGGAGCGGGTCCACGTACCGCGGCGCTCCGCCGCCGCCCTCCACCTCCGGCCAGCCGTAATTGGCGCCCTTGCGGATGAGGTTCACCTCGTCGAACCGGTTCTGGCCGAACTCCGTCGCGTACAGCCTGCCGCGTACGTCCCAGGCCAGTCCCTGCACGTTGCGGTGCCCGAGACTCCACACCGGCGATCCTGGGGTCGGGTTGTCTGCGGGTACGCGGCCGTCGGGTCGCAGGCGCAGGATCTTCCCGCTCAGCGACGCCGGATCCTGCGCGTGCGGCCGATCCCCCGCGTCGCCGGTGGCGGCGTAGAGCATGCCGTCCGGGCCGAAGGCGATCCGGCCGCCGTCGTGGAAGGAGTTCTTCGGGATGCCGGCCAGGACGGCTGCCGACGCGCCGCCGGGCACAAGGCGCACGATCCGATTGTCCGTCGCGGAGGTGTAGTAGGCGTAGATGAGGTGGTCGCGGGCGTAGGTGGGAGCCACCGCGATGCCGAGCAGACCGCCCTCGCCGTCGGCGGCGACCGGCAGCCTGGCCACCTCAGCCGGGGCCATGTGAGGCCGCAGCCGCAGGATCCGGCCGGTGTCCCGCTCGCTGACCAGCGCGCTGCCGTCGGGCAGGAACGCCAGCCCCCAGCCCACCTGCAGCCCCCTGGCCACAACCTCGCCGGCAGCCGGCACGGCGCCCCACGGATTGCCCGCCGCCGGTTGGATGGACCGCGCGGGCGCGGACGACGTCGAATTGTGCGGCAACGTCGGCGCCGGCCGGGCGGCATCGGAGTCGGCCGTCGAGCACCCGCCCAGCGCGAGGACGGCGACCAGGACACCCCAGCGCCGGACCCGCGACGCGCTGCCCACCACGCTTCCAGCATGCCCCTGGTCGGCCGCGGCTCAGCCGCAGCGCACAGCAAGCGGCTACCGTCGGAATCGATCCGAGGAGGTCCCATGCGCGACTGGCGGGCCGTCGACGTGGCCACCGAGGACGGCACGCTCCGGGTGGGCATCACCGAGGGTGAGCGACCCGACGCCCCCGCTGTCCTGGCGGTGCATGGGATCACCGCCTCCCTCATGGCCTGGCGTCCGGTCGCCGAGCACTGCCCGGGCTACCGGGTCATCGCGCCGGATCTGCGCGGGCGGGGACACAGCGCCCGACTGCCCGGCCCGTACGGGATGGCGCAGCACGCCGATGACCTCGCCAGGATCCTGGACGCCCTCGACGTCGAGCGGCCGGTGGTCGTCGGCCACTCGATGGGCGGATTCGTCGCACTCGTGTTCGGACACCGGCATCCATCCCGGACCGGTGGCCTGCTGCTCGTCGACGGCGGGGTGCCGCTGCCGGTGCCACCTGACGTAGCGGTGGACCGGATCACCGAGGCGATCCTCGGCCCGGCGCTGGCCAGGCTGTCCGCGACCTTTCCGGCTCGGTCGGCCTACTGCGACTTCTGGCGGGTGCATCCGGCCTTCGTCGGGAAGTGGACACCGGCCGTGGAGGCCTACGTCGACTACGACCTGACCGGGAGCGAACCGTACCTGCGAAGCCGGGTCAGTGCCGAGGCGGTGTCGGCCGACTCCCGGGACCAGCTGGTCGGCGCACCGTTCCAGGAGGCGGTCGCGGCGGTGGGTGGCGCCTCGCTGAGGCTGCTGCGGGCACCGCTCGGCCTGCAGAACGAGCCGCCGGGCCTCTACCCTGAGCCAGCGCTGGAGGCCGCCACATCCCGCCTGCCCGGGCTGGTCTGGGAGACGGTCCCGGACGTCAATCACTACACGGTGCTGTTGTCCGACCACGGCGCCCGGGCCGTTGGCGCCGCGATCCGCGAGGCCGTCCACTCCTCGGAATCAGGCACGGGGCAAGCAGTCGGGACAGTCCTAGACTGAACGCATGGTGCTTTACGTGCTGGTCGCGCTCCTCGTGCTCCTCGTCGTGCTGCCGCTGGTCGGCGTGGCCTTCTGGATGCTGATCAGCATGATCGTCTCCGGTCTCGTGGTGGGTGCTCTGGGGCGCCTCGTGGTGCCCGGATCCCAGCGCATCGGGTTCGTCATGACGGTCCTGGTCGGCATCGGCGGGTCGGTGATCGGCACGCTGCTCGGGCGGGCCCTGAGCGTCGGCGGTTTCCTCACCCTCCTGCTGCAGGTGGGCATGGCGGCCGTTCTCGTCGCGGTGGCCGCCGGGCGCAGCCGGCGCTCCGTGTCCGGCTACGACCGGACGCAGCTGACGCGGCGCGGCTACTGATCAGCCGAGCTCAGCTCAGCGGTAGCGGAACCCGTCGATGAATCGACGGAAGACGCCGCCCTCCGGCGGAAGCGGCGCAGTGACCGGTGCCGGTTTCGGTGAACTGCGGGCGACCGGCTTGTCGTAGTCGGTGCGCGCTATGGCATCGACCACCTGGTCACGGTCGTAGGTTTCTGAGCCCTCGATGACCGGCATGAAGCCGACGAGCACCCCGTTGCGTAGCACCTGGGCCTCGAGACCGGCGGCCCCGTCGGAGTCCCAGATCGCCTCCCGCCCATCCGGCAACGCCACCCGCACGCCGAACTGGTAGACGCCGGGCTTGGCCATCTGGGCGTTCACGCCCCGCTGACGCAGCGCGTCAACGACCTCTCGAGCCGAGTTCTCCTCCATCGCTCCCCACGCTATATCGACGCTCGGCCAGCAGTTGCCGACTGCGGCGGTTGGGCGCGGCAGCCGAAAAGTGTCGCAGCGCCCGCCTACGGTCCCTGGAATGACCGCCGCGCTGCTCGCAACCCCGGCGCAGGTCAGCTTCGACGAACTGGGCACTGCACTGCGCGAGGTCACCTTCGTCGTCGTGGACCTGGAGACCACCGGCGGATCGCCACAGACCTCGGCGATCACCGAGATCGGCGCCGTCAAGGTGCGTGGTGGGGAGGTGCTGGGCGAGTTCGCCACCCTGGTCAATCCACGCACGGAGATACCGCCGTTCATCGCCGTGCTGACCGGCATCACGGATGCGATGGTGGCTACCGCTCCCGCGTTGCGCACCGTGCTACCGGCCTTTCTCGACTTCGCCCGGGGCTCGGTGCTCGTCGCCCACAACGCCCCCTTCGACCTGGGTTTCCTGCGGACCGGAGCACAGCGCCTCGCCCTGCCGTGGCCGGGGTTCGCCGCGGTCGACACCGCGCGCCTGGCCCGTCGCGTGCTCACCCGGGACGAGTCGCCGAACTGCAGGCTCGCCACCCTGGCCACGCTCTTCCGCGCCGGCACCGAACCGTGCCATCGGGCACTGGCCGACGCCCGGGCGACGGTGGACGTGCTGCACGGCCTCTTCGAGCGTCTCGGCGGTCTCGGTGTGCACTCCCTGGAGGAGCTGCAGACCTTCTCCGCCCAGGTGAGTGATGTCCAGCGCCGCAAGCGCTACCTGGCCGACGGCCTGCCGTCGGGGCCCGGGGTCTACCTGTTCCGCGACGCCCAGCACCGGGTGCTCTACGTCGGCAAGAGCTCCGACGTCCGCCGCCGGGTCCGCACCTACTTCGTGTCCTCGGAGACCCGCAGCCGGATGGCGGAGATGGTCGGTCTCACCGAGCGGGTGGATGCCATTCGCTGCGCCCACACGCTGGAGGCGGAGGTTCGGGAACTGCGGCTGATCGCGGAACACAAGCCCCGCTACAACCGCCGGTCCCGCTTCCCGGAGCGGGTGACCTACGTCAAACTCACCGCCGAACGCTACCCCCGACTGTCGCTGGTTCGCCTCGTCCGCGACGACGGCGCCACCTACCTCGGTCCGTTCTTCTCCGCCCGGGCCGCCGAACGCGCGGTGGCCGCGCTGCACCAGGCCTTCCGGCTGCGGCAGTGCACGGGGACGCTGTCCCCCCGTCGACCCCGGCCGGCGTGCGCCCTCGCCGGGATGGCCCGGTGCGGGGCGCCCTGCGAGGGGCGGGAGTCGCCCGCGGACTACGCCCGTCACGTGGTCGCGACCCAACAGGCGATGCTGGGCGACCCGCGGCCGGTCCTGCTCGCCGTGCAGGGCCGGATGGGCCGGTTGGCGGAGCAGGAACGCTTCGAGGAGGCGAGCGTCCATCGCGATCGACTGGCCGCCTTCGTCCGGGCCGCCGCGCGCCGGCAGCGGATCGGCGCGATCACCGGGATCGCGACGCTCGTGGCAGCCCGCCCCGCACCCGGCGGAGGGTGGGAACTGACGGTGATCCGCCACGGCCGACTCGTGGCCGCCGGCGTGTCAGCTACCGGCGGGGCGGTACGGCCCTACGTTGCCGCGCTGCTCGCCACCGCGGAGAGCGTGACACCCGGTCCCGGCCCGACACCGTGCGCCACCGCCGAGGAGACGGAGTGCGTGCTCGCCTGGCTCTGCCGGCCGGGGACGCGCCTGGTCGATCTCGAGGGCAGCTGGAGCTCTCCCGCGTACGGCGCCGGCGGACTGGCGGACTGGCTGGCGGCCGCGTGCGACGAGCGCGGCGCAGCCCCGCTGGAGGACGTCCGCGGCTTGCGGCCCGTGCACCGCCCGGCCCGCGCGGGAGTAACGTGAGCGTCTGTGATCACCGCCATCGTGCTTGTCCGGTGCGCCGTGGAACGGATACCGGAAGTCGCCGAGGCGATCGCCGACCTACCGGGGGTCAGCGAGGTCTACTCGGTGACAGGCAGCGTCGACCTGGTGGCCATCGTCCGGGTCCGCGAGCACGAGGCGCTGGCGGAGGTGATCGCTGACCGGTTGAGCAAGGTACCCGGGGTGCGCGAGACCGACACGCACATCGCCTTCCGGTCCTACTCCCAGCACGACCTCGAGGCCGCGTTCGCGTTGGGCTTCGACGAAGGCGCCGACCCCGACTGAGGTGGCGGTGGCATCGAGGCCGTACGCCCCCGGTGTCACTCCGAATCCCGGCAACTCCCGCTCACCGAGATCCACCGCCGCAGGACATCCGCCGCCCGGCCGGAGTCCAACGACGCCTCCGCCCGGACCAGGGCCACCCGAACCTCCTCCACCAGCGTGCCGGCGGTCGGCTCCAGCGCGACCAGTGCGGCCGCCGCGTTGAGCAGCACCGCGTCCCGGATCGGGCCGCGGGCGCCGTCGAGCAGTTCCTCGGCGAGGCCCGCGTTGACCGCGGCGTCCCCGCCCCGAAGGTCCTCGAGTACGGCCGGCGGGAGACCGAGCTGCGCGGGGTCCAGCACGTCCTGGCGTACGCGACCGTCCCGGACCACCCAGACCGTCGAGGTCGTCGTCGTGGTCAGCTCATCCAGGCCGTCGTCGCCGCGGAACACCAACGCGGACGCGCCGCGGGCGGCGAGGACACCGGCCATCACCGGCGCCATGCGAGAATCAGCCACGCCGACAGCCTGGGCGGTCGGCTGGGCCGGGTTGGTCAGTGGCCCGAGGACGTTGAAGACGGTCGGTACACCGAGTTCGCGGCGTGCGGCGGCCGCGTGCCGCAGGGCCGGATGAAACACGGGAGCGAAGCAGAACCCGATGCCCGCCTGGGCCACGCAGGTGGCCACGCCGGCGGGCGGCAGCTCGATGACGACGCCGAGCGCCTCCAGCAGGTCGGCTGATCCACAGGCCGAGGAGGCCGCCCGGTTGCCGTGCTTGACGACCGTGGCCCCGGCGCCGGCAACGACCAGCGCGGCCATCGTGGAGATGTTCACCGTGTGCGCCCGGTCACCGCCGGTGCCGCAGGTGTCCACCGCCGGGCCGTCCACGCGCAGTCGCGCTGCGACCTCCAGCATCGCGGTGACCAGCCCGGCGACCTCGGGCGCGGTCTCGCCCTTGCTCCGCAGCGCGATCGCGAAGCCGGCCACCTGTGCCGGGGTGGCCTCGCCCTTCATGATCTGGCGCATGGCCCAGGTGGTGTCCTCGACGGTCAGGGACTCCTCGGCCAGCAGCGAGGTGAGCAGGGTGGACCAGGTGGGCACGAGGAGCAGGCTAGTGGTCCGAGCTAGTGGTCCAAAGTGGCCCGAAGGTCGGCGACGAGCGGGGTGGCGTCGATGTGCAGGCGGGGGGCGACGTCGCGCAGCTGGTGGCCCGCGCCGTCGAGCGCCTGCGCGGCGACCACCAGCGCCCGGATCGCCTCGACCACCACGGCTGTGTAGCTGGCGGAGAACGGGGCGCCGCACCGCGGACACGCTCCGATGTGGGGCGGCACGAGCGCCTCGACGAGGTTGAAATGCTGCCCGCACCGTCCACACCAGGCCGCGACCTCCACCGTGGCGCCTACACCCGGCGGACGGGCAGCCCGCCGATCCTGGCTCGCAGCAGCTCGGCTGCGATCACTGCTGTCGCGATCGGGTCCAGCGGGTGGGAGAGCGTGCCGTCAGAGCGCGACCAGGTGGCCAGCCACGCGTCGTCCCGCCGGCCGACGAGGATGAGCACCGGTGGGCAGTCCTCGATCTCATCCTTGAGCTGGCGGCACAGGCCCATCCCGCCGGTGGGCCACGCCTCACCGTCGAGGATCGCCAGATCAACGCCGCCCGCGTCGATCTCGCGCAGGACGCCGGCGCCGGTGTCGACCTCGACGTAGTCGACGGGGGGCAGATCCGCAGCCGGCCGCGGACCGACCGCCAGCTTGACCTTCTCCCGGGTGACCGGGTCGTCGCTGTAGACCAGGACAGCCAGCGCCTCGGGCGTCTCCACGCCCCGATGCTACCGATCACTCTCCACCCCGCCCCCCGCGGACGTCCGCCTGCCTGGTAGGGATCTCTGCGCAGGGTGCGAGGAAGGTGCGCGGTAGGTGCGCGGTAGCGATGAAAGATCCGACGCGTCGGGGGGTCGGTCACCCTGACGCGGCGCCGACCGTACTATGTCGCTCGTGGCGAGCGCTGTAGCAATGGAGACGACCCCTGTCCACGGCCCACCGACGCGGCCGAACATCGTCGCCGTGGGGACCATCGTCTGGTTGTCGTCGGAGTTGATGTTCTTCGCCGCGCTGTTCGCGATGTACTTCACGATCAGGGCCGTCAACAAGGGCGCCGGCGCCCCGTGGCCGCCGCCGCCGGTCGTGCTCGACCTCAAGGCCGCCGCGCCGTTCACGATCGTCCTGGTGCTGTCCTCGATCACCTGCCAGATCGGCGTCTTCGCCGCCGAGCGCGGCGACGTGCACGCCATGCGGCGCTGGTTCTTCTACACCTTTCTCATGGGGTCGGTCTTCGTCGCCGGCCAGAGCTATGAGTATTTCGTGCACAACGACTTCTCCATGGCCACCAACGCGTACGGCTCGGTGTATTACCTCACCACCGGCTTCCACGGTCTGCACGTCATCGGCGGGCTGGCCGCCTTCGTCGTCGTGCTGGCCCGCTCCACCTTCGGCCGCTTCACCCCGGAGAAGGCGACCACTGCGATCGTGGTTTCCTATTACTGGCATTTTGTCGACGTCGTCTGGATTGGCCTTTTCGCCACGATCTATCTCATCCGCTAGCGCCGCGCCGCCCCGCCCACCTCGAGTTCCGCGACCGGTAAGGGAACCGCCACCGTGACCTCAGCCGTGACTCCCGCCGCAGCTCTCGCCGACGTGCGCAGCCGGCGTTCGCGGGCCCGCCGCCGCTCGGGTTACCTGGTGCTCGCCCTTACCCTCGGCCTGTTCGCCGCTCTCTATGCTGCCCTGGCCCCGTCCCAGTCCGCCGTGGCAGCGAACGGCACGGCATTGGAGGTGTCCCGGGGTCGGGCTCTCTACCTGGTCGGCTGCTCGACCTGCCACGGCCTGCAGGCCCAGGGCACGAAGATCGCCCCAAGCCTGATCGGGGTCGGCGCCGCGGCGGTGGACTTCCAGGTCGGCACGGGGCGGATGCCGCTGCAGCGCATGGGGCCCGAGGCGCAGCGCAAACAGCCGAAATACACCCAGCCGCAGATCAACGCCCTCGCCGCCTACATCGCCTCGCTCGCTCCCGGGCCGGCCATCCCGGCAGCGGACCAACTGGACATCTCCAAGGGCGACCCCGCCCGGGGCGGCAACCTCTTCCGCGCCAACTGCGCGCAGTGCCACAACTTCAACGGCAGTGGGGGTGCGCTGACCGAGGGCAAGTACGCCCCATCGCTGTACCCTTCGACCAGCAAGCAGATCTACGAGGCCATGCTGAATGGCCCGGAGCAGATGCCGGTCTTCGGTGACAACCAGTTGTCACCGCAGGACAAGCTTGACATCATCACCTTCCTCAAGACGACCCACGCCCAGGCCGACCCCGGCGGGTTCGGACTCGGTCGGATCGGTCCGGTGTCGGAGGGCCTCGTGGCCTGGCTGGTCGGTACCGGTGTTCTGGTGTTCGCCACGCTATGGATCGGTGCCCGAATATGAGCGACTCGACCCCGCCAGCTGACGGGCCCCGGCGGAGTGCGGCCGGCCCGGGTGTCGGCTCCGCGCCCAGCCCCGTGGGACCGGCCGGCGGCGACCTCGTCCCCGCCGCTCCGGTGCGGCATGTCGGGCCGCCGCCGAGTGCTCCCCGTGGCCCGGCGGGCGGGCTGACCCGAACCGCGTCGCCGGACGACCTCGATCGGGTGCAGTTCGAGGCGGCCGAGGACAACCGGGCGGAGCGCCGGGTGGCGCTCACGTTCGTGATTTCCTTCCTCGCCACCGTGGGCTTCATCGGCGCTTACATCTTCATGAAGATCGATACCGCGAGCTACGGTTCGTGGCAGAACTACGTCCTCGGCGCCACCCTGGCGTTGGCCCTGTTCACCCTCGGCGCCGGCCAGATCATGTGGGCCAAGTCGCTCATTCCCAAGGAGTACGCCGTCCAGGAGCGCCACGACGGCGCCTCCTCTGAGGAAGAGCGCACCGCCCTGGAGGAAACGTTCCTGGCCGGCGCCGACCAGCTCGGCATCGGCCGCCGGCGCCTGGCCCGGCGCACGCTGCTGCTGGCCGCCGGCGTCTTCCCGCTCACCGGTCTCGTCATCCTGCGTGACCTCGGCCCAGCGCCGGGCAACACACTTCGGCACACGGCTTGGCGGCGGGGAAACTATCTGGTTGACGTCGAGACCAAGCAGCGCATCCAGGCGGGCGAGATGCGCATCGGCGCCATCCTCACCGTCATGCCGGAGAAGTATGAGGAGCTGACCGAGGAGGAGACGGCAACCTCGCCCACCATTCTCATCCGCCTCCGGCCGGGGGAGAACCAGCCGCTCCCGGGACGGGAGAACTGGGTGGTCGGCGGGCACGTCGCCTACTCCAAGATCTGCACGCACGCCGGCTGCCCGACCAGCCTGTTCGAGACCCAGACGGCGCATCTCCTCTGCCCCTGCCACCAGTCGACGTTCAAGGTGGACCAGGGCTGCAAGGTGATCTTCGGGCCAGCCGCCCGGGCGCTGCCGCAGCTGCCCATCGCGGTCGATCCGAACGGCTACTTCTTCGCGCAGAGCGATTACCTTGAACCGGTTGGTCCGAGCTTCTGGGAGCGTGGCTGATGGCTGTCGCCACCACCGTGAGCAAGCATGCGCTGCGTGAGGTCGATGACCGCCTCGGCGGTGCCGGCTGGCTGCGCAAGACGATGAACAAGGTCTTCCCGGACCACTGGTCGTTCATGCTCGGCGAGATCGCGCTCTACTCCTTCATCATCCTGATACTGACCGGCATCTTCCTCTCGCTGTTCTTCGACGCCTCCGTGCAGAAGGTGATCTACCACGGGAGCTACGTGCCGCTCCGCGGCGTGGAGATGACCCAGGCCTACAACTCGACCCTGCACATCACCTTCGACATCCGGGGCGGACTGCTCATCCGCCAGATCCACCACTGGGCCGCACTGCTGTTCCTCTCCTCGATCGTCGTCCACCTGTGCCGGGTGTTCTTCACCGGAGCCTTCCGCAAGCCCCGTGAGACCAACTGGCTCATCGGTGTCACCCTGCTCGTCCTGGGCATCCTGGAGGGCTTCGCCGGCTACTCTCTGCCCGACGACCTGCTCTCCGGCACCGGCCTGCGCATCGCGTTCTCGATCGTCGAAGGCATCCCGCTCGTCGGCACGTGGGCCGCGTTCCTGCTCTTCGGCAGCAACTTCCCCGGAACCGCCTTCATCCCCCGGCTCTACGTCGTCCACATCCTGCTCATACCGGGGATCATCCTGGGCCTGATCACCTTCCACCTGATGATGATCTGGCGGCAGAAGCACACCGACTTCCCCGGCCCCGGCAAGACCGAGGACGCCGTGGTGGGCTCGCGGCTGTGGCCGACCTACGCCCTCAAGGGCGGCGGGTTCTTCTTCATCGTCTTCGCCATGGTGGCTGCGTTGGGCGGACTCGCCCAGATCAACCCGATCTGGCTGTTCGGACCGTACAACCCGGCCCACGTCTCCGCCGGGTCCCAGCCGGACTGGTACATGGGCTTCCTCGACGGCGCCCTGCGGCTGATGCCCAACTGGGAGACCAACATCCTCGGGCACACCATCAGTTGGAACATCCTCGTACCGTCCATCATCCTCCCCGGGATCATCTTCACCGCGATGGCGCTCTACCCGTTCCTCGAACGCCTGGTGACCGGGGACCGTCGCCACCACAACCTGCTCGATCGGCCGCGCAACCGGCCCAGCCGTACAGCGCTCGGCATGATGTCGCTGACGTTCTACTTCATCCTGCTGCTCGGCAGCAGCACGGACGTGCTGGCGGTCATCTTCCACTCCTCGTTCAACCAGCTGATATGGCTCTTCCGGATCACCCTGTTCGTGCTGCCGCCAATCGCCTACTTCCTCACCCGGCGGATCTGCATCGCGCTGCAGCGCTCCGATGCCGAGGTGGCCCACCACGGCGTCGAGACCGGCGTCATCGTGCGTGCCCCCTCGGGGGAGTACAGCGAGATCCACGCGCCCGCTCCCA
>JADGOV010000060.1 GCA_017882785.1 Frankiaceae bacterium | reverse complement strand
TCCGCTCGGCTCTTATGACACCTGGATTCTCGCCGTGTTCGTCAGGATGGCGGCGGCGACGGCCGCGGGATCGTCCCACTGCGGGATGTGCCCGCAGCCGGGTAGGAGGCTCCAGGTGGTGTACGGGGGTAACTCGGTGCTGCAGCTGTTCTCGGCCGGTGGGAGGAGCCGGTCATTGGCCGCCAGCACGAGGTGTACCGGAAGGCTCAATGCGGCGCCTCCGGTGAAGCGGGCCCCAATCATTCCGCGGTACACCGGAAGGAAGCCGTCGGCTGTTGCGAGGTCGGCGGCGGCTTGGACGGCCAACCCGTGAGCAACGTCAGCTGGGCGGACGCATGACCCGGAGAGCAACACCCGCCGGCCGGTGCGACTCGACAGCAGGAGGGGCGCGATGCGTCGGCAGGCAACGGCGAGGAGCCGGCTCTTGCGAAGTTGCAGACGGGCACGGAGAGACCCCGTGGACGGCCACAGTCCCGCCGGGCACACCCCCGTGACGGAGCCGACTCGGCCGCGTTTGGCAAGCTCCAACGCCACCCAGCCGCCGTAGCTGTGGCCGGCGACGTGTGGGCGGTCAAGACCAAGCGCGTCGAGAAGCTGCTCAACCGCGGCCGCCATCATCCCCGGGGTGTGCGGCGACGCCTTCGACAAAGACGGCGAGCTCCCGAAGCCAGGCAAGTCGAGGGCTAGCACATCTCGGTACGGTTGCAGGAACGGCAGCACGGCATCCCAACTCCGATGAGAACCGCCTGCACCGTGGACCAAGACCAGCGGTTCCCCGCTGCCGAGTCGTTGATAGGCAACACCGGCGGCTACGTGCAATTCATCTACATTCACGCTCTGCACTATCCACCCAGGCCAATACTGACACCGTGGCGGTCCGTCCGGCCGCCCCGAGCCGGATGGGACTACGCTCCCGGCCATGGCAGACGACACCTACACCGTGGTGCGTTCGGCGACGATCGATGCTCCACCGGCGAGTGTCTACGACCAGATCGCCAACTTCCGCGACTGGACGAAGTGGTCGCCGTGGGAGCGCGTCGACCCCGAGCTCAAGCGCACCTACTCCGGCGCCGAGTCGGGCACCGGCGCGGTCTACGGCTGGTCGGGCAACCGCAAGGCCGGTCAAGGTCGGATGGAGATCACCGAGGTTACCGAGCCCTCGAGGGTGCAGATCGATCTCGTGTTCGAGAAGCCGTGGAAGGCACGCAATGACACCCTGTTCACCATCGAGCCGGAGGGGTCCGGGTGCCGAGTTACCTGGTCGATGACCGGCAGGAAGACGCTCATGACGAAGGTGATGGGCATCTTCAAGTCGATGGACAAGTTGCTCGGCCCTGACTTCGAGACGGGTCTGGCCCAGTTGAAGGCCACTGCGGAGAAGTCGGCAGCCGACTAGGCGCGCCGCATTCTCCTCGACAAGACCACGCCCAACCCGCGGTATGAGCATGTATCAGTCGCTCCTGGGGACGTTCCGTGTTCGCCAAGAAGTCAGGAGGACTGAGCTCCTGCGTGAGAGCCGAGCGCGTCTTGGGTAGATGCGGATACCAGTACGGCAGCGGTCTGCATGAGCAGTCGGAGCTCGGCGGCGAACCGGGTGGCGGGCGCGCCGTCGACGACGTTGTGGTCGATGGTGAGGGTGAGGTCGAGGACGTCCCGCACTGCGATTCGGTCACCGACAGCGCGTGGACGTTTGCTGACTCCACCGACGACGACGACGAGGGACGCCAGGGTGGGCGGGGCGATGGCGAAGCCGCCGCCGTCAGCGAACATGCCAACCGCGGTTACCTGCACCGTGCCGGCGGCGAGGTGGACGTGGCGGGAGCGGCTCATCGCCGCGTACATCACCCGGTACAGGCCGGGAATCCGCCCAACGGTGGGAGCGACGGTGTCCAGCAGATGCCCGGCCGGGGTGGTGGTGTGGTCGGTCTTGACCGCCCGGAGCTCGACGCTGATCTCGGCGACGCTGCGGACGTCGGCATCGCGGACGACGTGCACCATCCCGAAGGGTCCCTGGCTGGTGGGCACCTCGATCAGCGTCTGAACGTCGACGTGACGATGTTCGACCAGCCGGCCGCGCCAGTCACGGTAGGCGTGCACCTGCGGGTGGGCCGCGGCTGCCCTGCCGAGCGACGCGATGACGAATGCGGTGAGCGACAGCGGCGGGTCGTCCTCGGCGAGCAGGCGCCGGGCGGTGGTGATGTCGACATCGAAGAGCCCGTGCATAGGCACGATGCGCCGGCCGGCGCGGACCGCCGCGGTCACCAGCCGACGGCTGGACGGGAAGGGTCGCACCGTGGCGCCGCGCTCCCGCACGGGAGCCGGGCCGGCGCAAAGGAGTTGGTCGTGCTCACGACCTGCTCGGTCGGTGGCGTCAGGTGGGCACATGACCGCAGGCCCGGTCGCCTCGTGCAGTTCGCCGCGCTCTTCCGGCAGGACAACCTCCCACAGGTCCGGCCGTCCGCGTTCTCGATCGGACGTGGCATCGGCGCGCTGTCCGACGGCGGAAAGCTTACGCCAGCCGGTTGCCGCACCGTTGACCCAGCCTGTCCGAGAGATAGCGGTGCTCCGCGTGCTTCCCGGTGCGGTGACGTAGTCTGCCGAGATGGGCCGCCCCTGGGGCACGCCATGAACCCGCCGGTACCGGCAGACGTGTGGTCGAGCGGGGAACAGTACGAACCGTACGTTGGCCGCTGGAGCCGCCTCGTGGCCCGCGACTTCGTCACCTGGCTCAACATGCCGGTTGGCGCCCGCTGGCTCGACGTTGGTTGCGGCACCGGCGCGTTGAGTGACGCGATTCTCCGCAACGCCTCACCATCGCACGTGCTCGGCGTGGATCCATCACTTGCCTTCATCGACTTCGCGGGCAAACACGTGATCGAGGAAGCTGTCAGTTTCAGTGTCGGGAATGCACAGCAGTTGGAAGCCGACGATGGATCCTTTGACGCCGCCGTTTCGGGGCTTGTCCTCAACTTCGTCCCCGACTGGCGTCGAGCGGTCAGTGAAATGAAGAGGGTTGCGTTCGTTGGTGGTGTTGTCGCGGCCTACGTGTGGGATTATCCCGACGAGATGTGGCTCATAAGGCACTTCTGGGATGCGGCAGTCGACCTCGACCCGACTGCGCGCGAACTGCACGAAGGAAGACGCTTCGCCATGTGCCGACCAGCAGAACTGGAAACGCTATTCAACGATGTCGGGCTCGTCGCAGTCGAGAGTCGCGGCATCGTGATACCAACGGTGTTCGAGAGTTTCGACAACTACTGGGGGCCTTTCCTGGGTGGTCAGGCCCCGGCGCCGTCCTACCTGCGGTCCCTCAACGAGACGCGCCGAACCGCGCTTCGTGAAGCCGTGCGAGCGCGGCTGCCCATCTCGGAAGACGGTTCCATTCACCTGACCGCTCGAGCCTGGGCCGTACGAGGTCGCGCCTGAAGACCCGACGGCAACACGTCCGTCGTGGTGGCCGCGCTCGCTGCCGAACGAGATGGCCCCCGCCTAGTCGGCGAGGGCCATCATCGATCCTGTGAAGAGTCTTGCTCATTCTAGGATGACCCTGTTGTGGAGGTGGCGGGAATCGAACCCGCGTCCTTCGGCGGAAAGGGAGGGCTTCTCCGGGCGCAGCCTGTTAGTTTTTCTCGGCCCCACCGTGCGCACAGGCATGCCGGCGGCGGCTAGAGCTGCTGTTTGATTTTCCTCTCGCCCCCGCAGCCGGGTCGATCGGGAATCCTCCTGTCGACGCCAGATCCTGAGCCGGAGGAGCTCTCAGGCTGACGGCTTCGCTCCTTACTTAGGCAGCAAGGGCGAGAGCAGTTGCCGGTTTATTGGCATTTGTTTCTTCCAGCGACGGATTAACGAGATCACGCTGGCTCCTCGGCCCGCTTCACCTTCCTCGACGTCCGAAGTCGAAACCGTTCACCCCCTGGATGAGCTGGTAGCACCGCCCGGCTCCGGTTGATGCCCGGACCCCATCATCCCACGGTTTGCTGCGGCGCGTCGACGCCCAGAGGGCGGTGCCGGTGCTGGACCTCACCGGCACCGGTGCTGGCCCTCACACCGTTCGGTGCTGTCGTCCGGGGCACCCGACCGCCGGCCCTAGTGTCGGCACATGGACTATCGCAGCCTCGGACGCACCGGCATGCAGGTCAGTCCCCTCTGCCTGGGGGCGATGATGTTCGGCGCCTGGGGGGAACCCGACCACGAGACATCAATCGGGATCATCCACCGCGCGCTCGATGCGGGCATCAACTTCATCGACACCGCCGATGTCTACTCCCAAGGCGAGTCGGAGATCATTGTCGGCAAGGCGCTCGCCGGCGGCCGGCGGGAGGACGTGATCCTCGCCACCAAGTTCCATGCCCCGATGGACGTTCCGATGGGCCAGTCCGGCGGCGACCCCAACAGGCGCGGCAACTCGCGCCGCTGGATCGTCCAGGAGGTCGAGAACAGCCTCCGGCGGCTCGGCACGGACTGGATCGACCTCTACCAGGTACACCGCCCGGAGCAGAACACCGACGTCGAGGAGACACTCTCGGCGCTCACCGACCTGCTGCGGCAGGGCAAGATCCGCGCGTTGGGTTCCTCGACGTTCCCCGCACATCTGGTCGTCGAGGCGCAGTGGACGGCGGAGAAGCGGGCACTCGGCCGGTTCGCGACTGAGCAGCCGCCGTACTCCCTGCTCGCCCGCGGCGTGGAGGCGGACCTGCTGCCGGTGGCGGAGCAGTACGGCATGGGCGTCCTCCCGTGGAGCCCGTTGGCGGGCGGGTGGCTGACGGGGAAGTACCGAAAGGGCCAGGGCGCGCCGACGTCGCAGCGCTCCGAGCGCGTGCCCGCCCGCTACGACCTCTCCCATCCCGACAACCAGCGCAAGCTCGACGCCGCCGACGCCTTGGCCGTCCTAGCCGAGGAGACCGGGATCTCCCTGGTCCACCTGGCGCTCGCCTTCGTTCTGCAGCACCCCGCGGTGACGGCACCGATCATCGGGCCGCGCACGATGGAACACCTTGAGTCGCAACTCGGCGCCCAGGACGTCACGCTCTCCACAGCCGTGCTGGACCGGATCGACGAGATTGTCCCACCCGGGGTCACGCTGTCACGCGTCGACGAGGGCTACGTGCCGCCGGCACTGGACAATCCGTTCCTGCGCCGGCGGCGCACCACTTGAGGAGTCTCTCGTTCCCGAACGCCCTACGGATGCCTGAAGTGTTCGCCTGCCCCGATACTCGATGGCGGCGGGGGTGAGCGTGCCCTCGGGCAACGACAAGAAGGAGCATCCGCATGGCGACTTACCACATGGTCTACGGCGAGGACGAGCAGGTCGTCAGGGAGACGTTCGAGAACATCGACGATCTCCAGCGCGAGGACGGCTGGGTCGTGCTGTTCCGCGGCACGGAGGCCGTACTGCGCGTCCAGGAGCAGCGCGTGCACTCTCTTGAGGAAGTGGGCGGCTAGCACGCCGCCCCGCCAGGCGGGTCTACTGCGCTGGGCGGCTCCAGGGAGACGTGCCAGAGTTGGGCGACGGCTTCCGGGTCGTCAGAAGGCTACGAGCCCCGGCGCCGGCTCCGGCTCGGTCAGCACCGCGTCCGCGCGGGCCGCGTAGGCGGCGTGCACCACCGGCCGCTCTGCTGGTGGGCTCGGACCGCGGCAGCGACCGACGCCCGCCCTCGACGACCGCGGCGGCCGCGCGGCGCAGCCGCCCCGTCACCCGGGCGCCGCTTGATGCCGGAACCGATCATCCGGCGGGAGGCGGTGGCGCGTCGACGCCCAGGAGGCGGGCTCCGTTGCGCCAGCACACTCCACGCAGCCACTCCTCCCCGAGGTCGAGCCGCGCCAGCGCCGCCAGCTGATGGGCGTAGGGGTACGGGATCGTCGGGAAGTCGCTGCCCAGCACAATCCGGTCGGCCAGGTCGGCCAGCCTCGGACGCAGCGCGGGCGGGAACGGCGCGATCCGCTCGGTGAAGTCGGTGAATGCCATGGTGGTGTCGAGGTGGACGGCTGGGTAGGACTCGGCCAGTGCGAGGAAGTCCGCGTACTCCGGCATGCCCAGGTGGGCCACTACCAGGGTGAGCCGCGGGTGGGCGGCGAGCACGTCACCGATGGGGCCGGGGCCGGTGAAGGCGCCCGGCGCCGGCCCGGAGCCGCAGTGCACCACCACCGGTACGCACGCGTCGGTGAGCTGTCCCCACACCGGCTGCAGCAGCCGGTCGCGGGGGTCGTACCCGCCCACCTGAAGGTGGGCCTTGAAGATCCGCACTCCGTCCTCGAGTGCCGCCGCGACATAGTCCGGCGCCGAGGGCTCCGGGAAGAATGTGCCGGCGGGCACAACGTCGGGCTCGGCATCGGCGAAGCCGAGAGCCCACCCGTTGAGCCAGGCCGCCATGTCGGACTTGTGCGGGTAGGACAGGGCCGGGAACGCCCGTACGCCCCAGGCCCGCAGCAGCTCCAGCCGGACGGCGTCCGGCAGTCGATAGCTGATCGGCCAGTCGATGCCTGTCCGCGGGCCGACCGTGTCGAAGAAGGACCACACCTTCTCCTGCACCCGGTCGGGCATGAAGTGCACGTGGATGTCGATCAACCCGGGTATGCCGAGGGACCGCCAGAACGTCGGAATCTCCTCATCGAGCACAGTCAGCCGACCTGCTGCAGGAAGCGGGCGGCCAGCGGGGCGGCCACCGCGCCACCGACGCCACCGCCCTCGACCAGCACCGCCACCGCGAGGTCGCGCCCCGATTGGAAGCCGATGAACCAGGCGTGCGTCGCCGGCGAGCTGCCGGTGCCGAACTCAGCGGTACCGGTCTTGCCCGCGACCGGTGGACCCGTGTAGGACCGGAACGCCGAAGTCGCCGTGCCGCTGATCACTACGCCTCTCATCAGCTGCCGTAGCTGCGGCGCCGAGGCCGACGGCACCGGTGCAAGCCCGGCTGGCTGCCCGGCCACCAGTACGGGTGGTCGCCACGTGCCGTCCGACACCGCCGCGGCCACGAGGGCCATGGACAGCGGGGACACCGTCACGCGACCCTGGCCGATGGCCTCGGCGGCCCGGTCGACCGCGGAGGCCGGTGTCGGCACCGAGCCGGTGTACGCACTCAGCGGCAGCGTCCACGGCGCGCCGACACCGAGCGACCGGCCGGCCGTGGGTAGTGCCCCCGCGGGCAGCCGGGCGGAGAGCCCCACGAAGGCTGTGTTGCAGGAGATCGCGAAGTCCCGTGAGAAGGGAACGCTGCCGACTGCCTCGCCCTCGAAGTTGCGGAAGACCTTGCCCTCGACGGTACGCGTGGGCGGGCACGGCGCCGGATCGCCAGGCCGCAGGCCGCCGCCGAGCAGCGCGGCCGTCGTCACCACCTTGAAGGTCGACCCCGGTGGATAGCGGCCGACGAAGGCCCGGTTGTAGGAGGACTGGGCCGGGGTGTTCGCGGCAGCGAGCACGGCACCGGTGGACGGGCGGACGGCGACCAGCGCGGCCGGCTTGCCCGCCGCTGCCAGCACCGCCTCAGCCGCGCCCTGGAGCCGATTGTTCAGCGTCGTCCGCACCGGCTGCCCCGCGGTGCCGGGAAAGGTGTGCAACGTGGTCACGACGACCCCTGAGGAATCGCGGATGACCACCGAGCCGGCCGCGGTGCCGGCCAGTCGGGACTGGTAGGCGGCCTGCAGCCCGCTGAGCCCTACCTCGTCGCTGGCCTGGTAGGCGCTCCCGGTGGCCGCCAAGGCCTCTGCCGTGGCGGGGCCGGTCCGTCCGAGAATCGCCCGGGCGAAGGTGGGGGTGGGTGCCAGCTGCTGGACGGTCATGGGGAAACGCAGTCCGGGAACGTCGTGGAGGCGAGCTCGCACCTTCACGTAGTCGGCTTGGCGCAGCGCGATGACCGGCACGGTTTGGGTCGGTTCGGCCGTGGCCAGGGCAGCGTTGAGCCGTGCGACGTCGACGCCGAGGGTGCGTCCGAGCAGGGCCACCGTGCCGGGGCGATCGGTCAGCGCCGCGGGCAGGATCGACACCGTCACCACTTCGGTGGGCCGGGTCAGCGGCTTACCGGTGCCGTCGAGGATCGCCGCTCGCAGCGGCAATGTCCGGGTCCGGCCGAGCGCCTGGCCGGCGCCCAACTGAGGGTGCAGGTCGGCAGGCGCCCAGTGCACCACCCACCTGCCGTTCGCCTTGCGGAGCGCGAGGGTGCCCTGGTAGGCCCACTCCCCCAAGGCACGCAGCGTCATCCGGGCCGAGTACGTGGCGGTTGCTTCGCCATTGTGTGTGTGCACCGCACCGAGAGTGAAGGTGGCCGAGCGCGACGCCAGGGCCCGCCGGGTCGCGGCAATGGCCGCCGCAGCCGTCGGGGGCGCATCGCTCGCCCGACCGGCCGCCGCGTCGTCTCCCTTCCCCCATGCGGTGAGGAAGGCGCGCGCAGCCGGATCAGGTTTGGGGCCGCTGGAACATCCAGTGAGCGGCATCAGCGCGCCAGCTGCGATCACGCTCAGCAGCTTCCGACATGTCCCCTTGCGAGGACGCTGGCCGCTCCGCCGCCGTCCCGCGCGCGTCACTCCGGGCTCACTCGGTGCGGCCCTTTGCCCGTCGGCCCACCGCCCTGTCGATCTCGCGCTTGGCGTCCCGCTCGGCGAGCGCCTGCCGCTTGTCGTAGGACCTGCGTCCGCGAGCTAGCGCGATCTCCACCTTGGCCCGGCCCTCGGAGAAGTAGAGCGACAGCGGGACAAGGGTCAGGCCGGTCTCCTTCGTGCGCCCGATCAGCCGCGCGATCTCGCCACGGTGCAGCAGCAGCTTGCGGGAGCGACGGGGCTCATGGTTGGTCCATGTGCCCTGGGTGTATTCGGGGATGTGCACCCCCTCCAGCCACACCTCGCCGTCCTTGACCTGCGCGAAGGCATCGACCAGGGAGGCGCGCCCGGCACGCAGCGACTTCACCTCGGTTCCGGTGAGCACCAACCCCGCCTCGAACACGTCCTCGATCGCGTAGTCGTGACGTGCCTTCCGATTCTGCGCAATGAGCTTGCGACCTTGCTCCTTCACCATCGGCGATGCTCAGATCCGCAGGTAACGTTGAACGGTCACGAACGAGGCCACAACGGAGAACAGCACCGCGCTTCCGACGAGCACGGGCAGCATGGTCGGGACCCAGTCCCATCCGATGAAGTTGATCGAGGAGATGTTGGGCCGCAGCGCCTTGTCAACGAAGAGCCACTTGATCCCCACCAGAATGGCAGCGCCGCCGAGCGCGCCGATCAGGCCGACGATCGCACCCTCGAGCAGGAACGGCAGCTGCACGTAAAGCCTGGAGGCCCCGACCAGGCGCATGATGCCTGTCTCGCGCCGTCGGCTGAAAGCGGCAATGCGGATCGCGTTGAAGATAAGTAAGGCGGCGGCGACCACTAGGGCGACAGCGAAGAAGAAAGCGCCCAGCTGGAAGCCGTTGAGGAGTTTGAAGAGCTTCTTCAACACGTCACTTTGGGATTGAACCTGTTGGACGCCCGGCTGTTTGGCGAACGAGCTCTCGACGATGTCGAAGCGCTTGGGGTCGGTCAGCTTGACCCGGAACGACTCCGGCAGCGCTGCCGGATCGATGTTCTTGATCAGGTCGGGTGAATTCCTGAACAGCTTCTTGGCGTTCTGGTACGCGGCGGCTGAGGACTCGTAGTAGATCTGTTTGACTACTGGGAGAGCCTCGAGCTTGGCCCGGATGGCGTCTCGCTCCGCCTGGGTCACCGTGTGGTTGGCGCAGGTTGGCTCCGCGCTGGTCGGCCCACAGAGGTAGACCGACACGTTGATCTTGCCGTACCAGAAGTCCTTCATCTCGTTGACCTGATATCGGATCAAGACTCCGGCACCGACCAGGGCGAGTGAGATGGCAACCGTGATCACAACGGCCACTGTCAGCGAGACATTCCGCCGCAGGCCGACCGCCGTCTCCTTGAGGACGAGACGCATGCGCATGTCGTCAGTCTCGCCGCAGGGCGAGTGGTCTGTGACATCGCCTCTCGAGGCGGCTCACGGCGCATAGCCGTAAACGCCGCGGGCCTGGTCACGTACGACGTGGCCAGCGTCCAACTCGATTACTCTGCGCCGCATCGAGTCCACTATCTGCGAGTCGTGAGAGGCCATCACCACCGTCGTACCCGCGCGGTTGATCCGGTCCAACAGCTTCATGATCCCGACACTCGTGGTGGGGTCGAGGTTGCCCGTCGGCTCGTCGGCCAGGAGCAGCCGCGGCCGGTTGACGTAGGCCCGGGCGATCGCCACCCGCTGCTGCTCCCCGCCGGAGAGCTCATCAGGCATCCGGCCCGCCTTACCTTCCAGCCCGACGAGTTCGAGGGTCTCCGGCACCAGCGTCTGCACGACGGACCGGCTACGGCCGATGACCTCCAGCGCGAACGCGATGTTCGCCGCGACCGTTCGGTCCGGCAGCAGCCGGAAGTCCTGGAACACGACTCCCATCTCACGGCGCATCGCGGGCACCCGGCGGCTCTTCAGCTGAGCCAGGTCGGTGTCCATCACGATCACCGACCCGGACGTCGGACGCTCCTCCCGCAGCACCAGTCGCAGAAACGTCGACTTACCTGAGCCGGAAGGCCCGACGAGGAAGACGAACTCCCCGTCGTCGATCGTCACGGTGACGCCGGAAAGCGCGGGGCGGGGACTCGTCGGATAGACCTTGCTCACCGACTCGAATCTGATCATGGAAAGCCAGTCTACGTGTCGGCGTCGGGACCCGCTCGTGCAGACCCCGTCGATCGGGGCGATAATGGTTCTGAGGGTCTGGAGGGGTGGAGAGATGTCGTGTGAAAACTTGGTCTGTGCCATGTGCGCCGGGCCGGTCATCGAAGGTCGCTGCGCCACGTGCCAGACGTCTCGAGCGCACATCCACCATCAGCAGTTCGCGCTGACCCCGCAGATGGTGGCGTTGCTGATCGCCCTGTTGACCGCCTTCACCCTGCTTGCCGCCCACGTCCGCTGACAGTCACGACCTCCTTCGCAGCCGCGCCCCAGCGCTCCTTCAAGCTCAGCGCTCACTCAGCGCGACTGCCCACGGCGCCAGCGAATCTCCGCCTCGATGAAGGCGTCGAGATCTCCGTCCAGAACCGCCTGGACGTTGCCGGTTTCAACCTCGGTGCGTAGATCCTTGACCATCTGGTAGGGGTGCAGCACGTAGTTGCGGATCTGATTGCCCCAGCTCGTCGTCGCCTCACCGCGCAGGGAGGCCATCGCGTTGGCCTCCTCCTGGCGTCGTCGCTCGAGCAACTTGGCCTGCAGGACCACCATGGCGCTCGCCCGGTTCTGCAGCTGGGAGCGCTCGTTCTGGCAGGACACGACGATCCCGGTGGGCAGGTGGGTCAGGCGTACGGCCGAGTCGGTGGTGTTCACGCCCTGACCACCGGGGCCAGAGGAGCGGTAGACGTCCACCCGGATCTCGTCCTCAGGTATGACGACGTGATCGGTTGACTCGACAACCGGCGTCACATCCACGCCAGCGAAGGAGGTCTGCCGACGGGACTGGTTGTCGAAGGGGCTGATCCGCACCAACCGGTGCACCCCGTGCTCCCCGGACAGGGTGCCGTAGGCGTAGGGCGTGCGGACCACGAAGGTGGTCGACTTCAGGCCGGCCTCCTCCGCGTAGGAGGTGTCGTAGACCTCGGTCTGGTGCCCGTGCCGCTCCGCCCAGCGCAGGTACATCCGCTGCAGCATCTGCGCCCAGTCGGCGGCGTCGACCCCACCCGCCTGGGAGTTGATGGTGATCAGCGCGTGCCGCTCGTCGTACTTACCGGAGAGCAGCGTGCGCACCTCCAGCGTCTCGATGTCGGTCCGCAGCGCCGGCAGGTCCCGCACACCCTCCGCCAGCAGTTCCGGATCGTCGAGGTCGATCGCGGCGCGCAGGTCCTCGAGTCGACGTCGCAGGTCGCTGACCCGGTTGAGGTCGCCGCGAAGGTAGGACAGCCGGCTGGTGACCAGCTGGGCTCGCTCTTGATCACTCCACAGCTCCGGGTCGGCCGCCTGGGTCTCCAACTCGGCCAGATCGCGCCGCATCCGGTCGAGATCGAGCACGGTCTCGATGCTGGTCAGCGTCGCGTCAAGATCTTTGACGTCGTCCGCGGGATCGTCGGCCACATGAGCGAGACTAACTTGTGTCCCCACGCCGCCGGCTGTTCGCGATCGCGCTGCTGGTCGGCGCGCTGGCCGCGACCGTCGCGTTGGGCATCGCCGCCATGTTCGCCGGTCGGGACAGGCCGGCGAGTGCCGCCCGCTCCGTGCCCCCCGACAAGCCGGGCCCGGTGCTGTTGGTACCCGGCTATGGCGGGTCGATCGACTCGCTCGACCCGCTCGCGAGCCGGCTGCGGGCGGCGGGACGGAACGTCACAGTTGCCACCCTGCCGGGCGACGCGACCGGTGACCTGGGGGCCCAGGCGAAGGCCGTCCGAGCTGTCGCTGACACCGTGCTGCACCGCACAGGTGCACCCTCACTCGACGTCGTCGGGTATTCCGCAGGCGGCGTGGTCGTTCGACTCTGGGTGCGGTCCTACGGAGGCCGCGACGTCGTCCGCCGGGTGCTCACGCTGGGATCGCCGCATCACGGGACGGACCTTGCGGAGCTGGCCGGCTCCCTGCTGCCGTCGCTGTGTCCGATCGCCTGCCAACAACTCGCCGCTGGCAGCGACCTGCTCGACATGCTCAACCGGGGCGATGAGACCCCCAACGGACCGCAGTGGGTGAGTCTGTGGAGCGACCGGGACAGCGTGGTCACGCCGCCCACCTCGGCACGCCTCGCGGGAGCGCTGAACGTCCCATTGCAGTCGGTCTGTGCCGGGGACGTCACCGACCACGGCCAGCTGCCAGCCGACCCGCTGGTGCTGGGTTTGGTCGTCCGGGCGTTCGCCGCCGCGCCGATGGCCGCCCCCCCAGCAGCGGACTGCGGTTCGCTGCGCCGGCTGGGTGGGTGAGGCGTTCGGAGGTGGGTTGGTGTGGTTTGGCTCGCCGATCATGCTCGAATGGACGTTGCGGAGGCCAGCGGAGCGCGCGATTGAGCATGATCGGCGCAACAAGGGCACCGGGGCGGGCCAGACCCTGGCCCCTCAGCTCGTGATGTCCTTGGAGCTGAAGTTGGCCCAGGCGAAGCCGAGCAGCACGATCACGTAGACCCCCTGGAGCGCGACACCGCGGACGATGTCATGCCAGAAGATGGGCGTACGGAACAGATCCACGAAGGCCAGCCAGTACCGGGTCGGCAGGTACGGCCGGATCGCGGCCGCTGCGTCGAGCACTACCAGCACCTGGCTGGCCACCAGTACAGCGAGGGCGCCGAGAGCGGCACCGAGGGCGGAGTCGGTTACGGTCGAGAGGAACAGCGCGACCGCGGCCACGCCGAGCATCGACCAACCTACGTACACCACGGTCAGGGCGATCCGGCTTGTCGCGGCCGGGCCGGACAGCGGCGGTCCGCCGGACAGCGCGGGTAGCGGATGGACGCCGAAGAGATGCGCGCCGACCACGAACGCGGTGGCGGCCACCAGGACAACCGCCACCACGATGAAGGCCACCGCGGAGACGAGCTTGGCCACGAGCAGCCGGGTCCGGCCGACCGGGCGAGCCAGCAGGTAGCGCAGAGTGCCGCCGCTGGCCTCACCGGCGATGGCGTCTCCGGCCACGACCGCGACGGAGATGGGCAGGAACAGCGGCAGCACGATTGCCAACGCTGCTGCCGGGAAGAGCGCACCGTTGCTCAGTACCGCGGAGAGGAACGCCGGCCCCTCCCCCGGCCGGGGACCGACCTTGGTCACAGCCACGAAGATGGCGACCACGGTGGGCAGCGCGTCGAGCAAGAACAGCGCCATCCAGGTGCGGGGCCGGCGGAACAGCTTGCGCAGCTCGGTGAGGATCATCGCGCGTCCGGGCCCGTCATGCCAACCGATCCGAACCTGGACCGGTGACCTCCAGGACGACATCCTCCAACGAGCGGACCTCGCTGCGCAGCTCCGCGATCCGCAGTCCGGCAGTGACCAGCTGGCTGTTGAGCAAGGCCACGTCGGGGGCGGTGACCATCAGTCGGTCGCCGTCGCGCGCGGTAATCCGACCGTCGAGAAGGGCCACCGCGGCGGCCGCATCGGGCGTCCGCACCAGTACGCGTCCCGTCTCCTGCCGTAACGCGGAGAGGGCATCCTGGATGACCAGCCGACCGCGGTCGAGGACGCCGACACGGGTGCACAACGCCTCCACCTCGGCCAGCAGGTGGCTGGAGATGAACAACGTCGTGCCGGCCGCGTTCAACCCGAACAGCAAGTCGCGGATCTCGCGGGTGCCCTGCGGGTCCAGCCCGTTGCCCGGCTCGTCGAGGATGAGCAGCCGGGGCCGACGCAGCAGAGCCGCCGCCAGCCCCAGCCGTTGCCGCATGCCCAGCGAGTAGGCCTTGACCGGCCGCTTGCCCACCCCGGCGAGCCCGACGGTCTCCAGTGCCTCCTCGATCCGACGCCGCCGGGTACGCCGGCTGCCGCCAGGACCGGCCGCGTCGAACAGCGCGAGATTCTTCCGGCCGGAGACATGTCCGTACGCGGCCGGCGCCTCGACGATGGCCCCGACCTCGGCCAGTGCCCGCTTCAGCCGCGCATCGCCGAGCACCTCCAACGAGCCGGCCGTCGGGTGCACCAAGCCCAACAGCATCCGAACGGTTGTGGTCTTGCCGGAGCCATTCGGGCCGAGGAAGCCGTAGCGGTCACCATCGCCCACCTCGAGGTCGACCCCGTCCACCACGACCAGTGACCCGTAGCGCTTGGTCAGGCCCTCCGTGCGGATGGCGGTCACCGCTGGATGCGCAGTGGCAGTGGCCGGCTCGTGAGCTCGGAGGCGGCCCGGGCCAGCCTCGGCAGCGGCAGTGTCCCCGCGAGCAGGAAGGACTGGTACGGCCCGACCTGGACCACCATGTCGACCAGCGGCGTGACCAGCGCCGCGGCCCGACCTCGCGGGACGGTCACCGACCGGCCGGCAGGTCCGGAAAGTTGGGCGAGCAGAGAGGACGCCAGCCTGTCACGCAGGGGCAGGACGGCCAGCAAGGCGTAGCCGTCTCCGTACGTGGCTGCCCCACCCCCCAGGCCGGACACCCGAGGACGGCGAACCAGGCCGGCGAGGTGGGCCGGCAGTGCGTACGGCGAGAACCGGTCGATTGCGGAGACGATGTCCGGCGCCACGTCATCTTCGATCTCCGCATCCGGCGGTGGGCTGAACGCCAGCACGCTGGGCTCGGGAGCGCTCAGCCGGACGTCGAGGAAACGGCTCGTCACAGAGGGCGCGTCGGCACCCCGCCCGACGATCTGGATAGACAGCGGGAGGCCGCTGCGCGCGTCGGCCCAGATGTCGATTCGGCCGATGGTGGTCGTTCCGGGGGGCATGATCCGTACACCTGCGGCGCCACGGCCGGCGACCCGACGGGCCGGCAGCGAGGCGACCTGCGTGGGCGCGGCGGGTGCGGCCAGTCGCCGTGCCAGGCTCGGTGGCACCAGGTCCTCCGGCGTCGGCAGCCGCAATGCCGACTGCCCCGTCAGCCTCCTGGCCTGGTTCTGCCCGGAGGACCACGACCAGCTCCCCGCCGGGTCCCGGTAGGTGGCGTCCTCGCCGATCGCCGTCAGCCGGTCGACGCGGTAACGGTTGGGGCCCGCATACCAGACCCGACTGCGGGTGGTGCCGGACAGCAGGTCGTCGAGGCTGCCCAACCGCGGCAGGCTCGGCAGCCCCAGGTTCCCCTGGGACTCCACGAGTCCGGAGTAGCCCACCGCGGCCGACGAGCGGATACGAGCCAGCAGGGTGGCCGCCGGGGTCGCGGTCGCCGCAACCGGGAGCAACCCGATCAGCGCCGGCAGTCCACAGAGCAGCGCGGTGCCGGCCGCAACCACAGCCCACCGCTGCCTCCCGCGCACGTGATCCACGCTACGTCGCTGCGGGGCCGCGTGGACATGCCGACAGAGGTCCCAACGGGATGCCCCCTGTTGACCGGATTCAGGACCGGCCGCGGTCCTCCGCTCGCGTCCTGGTCCCGCAGGCCGGCAGCCGGCGGCAATCGGCGGTGACATCCGTCACCGCCGCTGGCTACACGCTCGGTCGCAGCCCCAGCTCTCGGGCGATGAGGATTCGCTGCACCTCGCTGGTGCCTTCACCGATCTCCAAGATCTTGGAGTCCCGCCAGTGCCGAGCCACCGGATAGTCGTTGATGACGCCGTAGCCGCCGTGGACCTGGGTCGCCGCCCGGGCGTTGGTCACGGCGATCTCCGAGGCGTACAGCTTGGCCATTGCCGCCTCCTTCTTGAACGGCTGACCGGCAAGCAGCCGGGCCGCCGCGGCGTAGTAGGCGAGTCGGGCCGTATGCGCGCGCACCTCCATGTCCGCGATGCTGAACGCGATGGCCTGGTAGGAGGCGATGGCGCGGCCCATCGACCGACGCTCCTTGGCAAAGGCCACCGAGGCGTCGACACAGGCCTGGGCGAGGCCGACGGCCAGCGCGGCGATGGCGATCCGGCCCTCGTCGAGGATGGACAGGAAATTGGCATACCCACGACCACGCTCACCCAGCAGGTTCGCCGCCGGCACCCGGCAGTTCTCGAACGCCAGCTCTCGGGTGTCCGAGGCATGCCAGCCCACCTTGGAGTACGGCGGGCCAGCGGTGAATCCGGCCCGCGGTACCGGCACGAGCAGGGCGGAGATCTCCTTCCGCCCGTCGGCCCGCTGGCCGGTCACCGCGGTCACCGAGACCAACTCGGTGATGTCCGTGCCGGCGTTGGTGATGAACGCCTTGCTGCCGTTGATGACCCACTCGCCGTCGACGATCTCGGCGCGGGTCCGCGTGCCGCCGGCGTCGGAGCCGCCGCCCGGTTCAGTGAGCCCGAACGCGCCGAGCGCTGTTCCGGAACACAGCCGCGGCAGCCAGTGGCTCTTCTGCTCCTCGTTGCCGAACCGGTAGAGGGGCATGGCGCCGAGTCCGACGCCCGCCTCCAACGTGATCGCGACTGAGGAGTCCGCCCGGGCCAGCTCCTCGATCGCCAGGCACAGGGCGAAGTAGTCCCCGCCCATCCCGCCGTAGCACTCCGGGAATGGCAGACCGAACAGGCCCATGTCGGCCATCTGGCGGACGATCTCGTAGGGAAAGTTCCCGGTGGCATCGAAACCGGGCGCCGCCGGCGCCACAACCTCCCGGGCGAACTCCTCGACCGTCCGGCGCAGGGCTTCGTGTTCTTCGCCGAGGGTGACATCCATCACGCGAGTGTTGCACCGATCCGGACAGGCACCGCACCCTATCCTGGCGCCATGCCCGCTGCCGCCAGGCTTCGCGCCTTGGACTCCCGATTCCGGGCTGTGCTCCACGAGATCGCCAAGTTCGGCTTGGTCGGGCTGATCAATTTTGCCCTCGACGTCGGACTCTTCAACGTGCTGCGGGTCACCGTTCTCGCTGACAAGCCCATCACCGCCGGCGTCATCTCCACCTCCGTCGCCGCCACCTCGTCCTACTTCATGAACCGGCACTGGACCTGGCGGCACCGGGCGCGTACCGGTGTTCGTCGCGAACTGCCGCTGTTCCTCGTTCTCTCCGGCGTGGGGCTGGGCATCAGCACCGGGTGTCTGGCGCTCTCCCACTACGTGCTCGGGCTGGACTCCCTGCTCGCGGACAACGTCGCGAAGAACGTCGTCGGCCTGGGACTCGGCATGGTGTGGCGGTTCTGGTCGTTCAAGCGATGGGTGTTCCTGAGCCCGCCGCAGGACGGCGAAGATCCGGAGACGGAGCTGGAGCGGCTCGCGACGCCCGCGGAGGCGGCCGTACGCACCGCCTTCTGAAGAGCCGGTCAGGGGCTCACGGCAAGGAAGAGGAACGAGGCGAACACGGCCAGGTGCACTCCCGCCTGGAGCAGCGTGGCGCGCCCCGGCACCACAGTCAGCATGCCGACCACCACGGTCAGTAGCAGCAGCACCATCTGGGTGGCTCCCAGCCCGAGCAGCAGAGGGCCCTTCAGCCACACCGAGGCGAGCGCGATCGCCGGGATCGTCAGCCCGATGCTGGCCATGGCGGAGCCGAGCGCCAGATTGAGGCTGGTCTGCACCCGGTCGCGGCGGGCCGCCCGGTAGGCGGCGAGGGACTCCGGCAGCAGCACCAGCAGCGCGATCACCACGCCGACCACCGACGGTGGCAGGCCGGCGGCCGCCACCCGGGCCTCGATCACCGGAGACTCCACCTTGGCCAAGCCGACGACCGCGACCAGCGCCACCAGCAACAGGCCCAGGCTGCGCGCCGCCGCCCGGACGGACGGGACCTCGTCGTTCGCGTCGGCTTGGACGACCAGCCCGGCAGCGTCCACAGGCAGGTAGTCGTCCCGGTGCCGGACGGTCTGGGTGAGCACGAAGAGGGCGTACAGCGCCAGCGATGCCACGGCCGCGAAAGCCAACTGCCCCGCGGAGAACACCGGGCCGCGCGCGCTGGTGGTGAAGGTCGGCAGCACCAGGCTCAACGTGGCCAGGGTCGCCACGGTGGCGAGCGCGGCACCGGTGCCTTCGGCGTTGAACACGGCGACACGCTGCCGCAACGCGCCGACCAGCAGGGACAGCCCGACGATGCCATTACACGTGATCATCACAGCGGCGAACACCGTGTCCCGGGCCAAGGACGCCGTCTTCGCTCCACCGGAGATCATCAGGGTGACGATGAGCGCCACTTCGATCACGGTGACCGCCACGGCCAGGACCAGCGACCCGAACGGCTCACCTACCCGGTGGGCAACCACCTCCGCGTGATGGACCGCCGCGAGCACGGCGCCGGCCAGGAAG
>JADGOV010000059.1 GCA_017882785.1 Frankiaceae bacterium | reverse complement strand
AGGAGATCCATCAGCCGGCTGATCAGGTTGTCGATCCAGCCGCCGAAGAAGCCGGCAATGATGCCCATGATCGCGCCGATGACGACTGCCACCGCCGTGGCCAGGAAGGCCACCAGCAGCGAGATCCGGGCGCCGTAGACGATGCGGCTGAAGACGTCGCGACCGTTGCTGGGCTCCACGCCGAGCAGGTTGTGCCGGCTGGCCCCGCCGAACGAACCGATGGGAGCCCCGGTGTTGGGATCGAGCAGGTTGTAGTTGGGATCGTTCGGGGGGTGGCCGAAGACCTTGACGATCAACGGTGCGAAGATCGCCACGAGAATGAGGCAGATGATGACAAACCCGCTGGCGACCGCGATCTTGTCCCGCTTGAGCCGCATCCAGGCGATCTGTCCGAGGGACCGACCCTCGATCTTCTTGCCTTCGACGGCGGGCTCAACATCGAGGGACGCTGTCATGTCGCGGTGTCTACCCCTCCTGCCCATTGCCACGCAAATCTGCTGCCTGAGCGGCCCGATTCGGCACGGCTTCCGCCTAGAGACGGACTCTAGAGCGTGATCGCCGCGAACGGCTAGTCAAACCGGACAAGTGTCGCGGGATCGTGACCAAGGAGTGATGCAGAGGTCGTGCCGAGCCGTCAGCCGGCCGCCGCCCTGACCAACGCGACGAAGTCGTCCACCGACAGGCTGGCACCGCCGATGAGGCCGCCGTCGACGTCGGGTTGGGCCATGAGCCCGTCCGCGTTGTCGGGCTTCATCGACCCGCCGTAGAGGATGCGGACACCGTCCGCCACGTCGCCGGAGTACAGCTCGGCAAGCCTGGACCGCAACGCGCCACAGACCTCCTGGGCGTCATCGGGGGTGGCCACCTCGCCGGTGCCGATGGCCCAGACGGGCTCGTAGGCGACGACAACGCTCGTGGCGTGCTCGACCGGGACGTCTTCGAGCGCGGCATCGAGCTGACGCAGGCAGTGTGCCACCTGGTCGCCGGCACGGCGGACGTCGAGCTGCTCGCCGAGGCAGAGGATCGGGGTGACCTCCGCGGCGAAGGCCGCCCGCACCTTGGCGCCGACCAGCGCGTCGTCCTCGGCGTGGTACTGGCGGCGCTCCGAGTGGCCGACGGCGGCGTACGCGCAGCCGAGCTTGGCCAGCATCGGACCGGACACCTCGCCGGTGTAGGCCCCGCTGGCGTGCGCGGAGACGTCCTGCGCGCCGTAGCTGATGCGCAGCCGGTCGCCGTCGACCAGCGTCTGCACGCTGCGCAGATCGCTGTACGGCGGCAGCACGGTGACCTCGACCGCGTCGAGGTCGGCGTCGGTCAACGTGAACGCCAACTTCTGCACGTGGGCGATCGCCTCGAGGTGGTTCAAGTTCATCTTCCAGTTGCCGGCCATCAGCGGCCGGCGGGATGACGCAGACACTCTCAGTCCTCCAGGACGGCGAGACCGGGCAGCGTCGCGCCCTCCAGGTATTCCAGGCTCGCCCCGCCCCCGGTGGAGATGTGCGAGAACCCGTCTTCGGGCAGCCCGAGCTGACGCACCGCGGCCGCCGAGTCACCGCCCCCTACCACGCTGGTACCGTCGACGTCGGCGACCGCCTGGGCCACGGTCCGCGTACCGGCGGCGAACGGGGCCACCTCGAAAACGCCCATCGGCCCGTTCCAGAACACCGTGCGGGCCTCGGCCAGGTGCCGGCTGAACAGCGCCGCCGTCTCCGGCCCGATGTCCAGCCCCTTCTGATCGGCCGGGATGCGCTCCGCGGCCACCGTCGAGGTCGCCGCGTCCACCGCGATGTCCGCGGCCACCACGACGTCCACCGGCAGAACGATCTTCTCCTTGGCGTCGTCGAGGAAGCCGCGGCAGGTGTCCACCTGGTCGGCCTCGAGCAGGGACCCGCCGACCTCGGCGCCCTGGGCGGCGAGGAAGGTGAAGCACATGCCACCGCCGATGAGCAGCCGGTCCACGGTGGGCAGCAGCGAGGCGATGACCCCGAGCTTGTCCGACACCTTCGAGCCGCCGAGGACGACCACGTAGGGGCGGTCCGGATCCTGGGTCAGCCGCTGGAGCACCTCGACCTCACGCAGCACCAGGTTGCCGGCGGCGTGCGGCAACCGCAGCGCGACGTCGTACACGCTGGCGTGCTTGCGGTGCACCGCGCCGAACGCGTCGTCGACGTAGGCACCGTCCGGCCCGACGAGGGCGACCAGCTTGTCGGCGAACGCGCCCCGCTGGGCGTCGTCCTTGGCCGTCTCCGCCGCCTCGAAGCGAACGTTCTCCACCAGCCCCACCTGGCCGTCGGCCAGCCCGGCGGCGACGGCCTGGGCGCTCTCGCCGACCACGTCGGTGGCGAACGCGACCGTTGCCCCCAGCAGCTCCCCCAGCCGTTCGGCGACCGGGGCGAGGGAGTACTTCGGGTCCGGCGAGCCCTTCGGCCGGCCGAGGTGCGCGGTGAGGACCACCCGTGCGCCGGCGTCGGTCAGCTGGCGCAGGGTGGGCAGGCTGGCCTGGATCCGACCGTCGTCGGTGATCCGCCCGTCCTGCAGCGGGACGTTGAGATCGGACCGGACGAGCACCCGGCGACCGCGGAGGTCGCCGAGCGACTCGATGCCGTTCAGCGCTGAGCCGTCGAGTGTCATGCCCTTGACTGTCAGAGCTGCGAGCCGACGAGGACGGCCAGGTCGGCCAGCCGGTTGGAGTAGCCCCACTCGTTGTCGTACCAGCCGACGACCTTGACCTGGTTGCCGTGTGCCAGCGTCAGCAGCGAGTCGAAGGTGCAGGACTGCGCCGTGCCGATGATGTCGGAGGAGACGATCGGGTCCTCGGTGTAGACCAGGTAGCCTTTGAGCGGCCCGTCGGCGGCGGCTTTGTACGCCTCGTTGACCTGCTCCCGGGTGACCTCCTTGGCGAGTTCGACGACCAGGTCGGTCACCGAGCCGTCGGGCACCGGCACCCGCATCGCGATGCCGTCGAGCTTCCCCTTGAGCTGGGGCAGCACCAGGCTGGTCGCGCTGGCCGCGCCGGTCGAGGTCGGGATGATGTTCTGCGCACCCGCCCGGGCCCGCCGCAGGTCCTTGTGCGGGAAGTCGAGGATCACCTGGTCGTTGGTATACGCGTGGATCGTGGTCATGAAGCCTTTGACGATGCCGAAGCTCTCGTCGAGCACCTTGGCCAGCGGGGCGACACAGTTGGTCGTGCAGCTGGCGTTGCTGATGATGTCGTGCTTCGCCGAGTCGTAGTCGCCGTCGTTCACCCCGAAGACGATGGTCAGGTCCTCGCCCTTGGCCGGGGCGGAGATCAGCACCTTCTTGGCACCGGCGGCGATGTGCTTGCGGGCATCCTCGGCCTTCGTGAAGTGGCCCGTGGACTCGACCACCACGTCGACCCCGAGCTCACGCCACGGCAGCGCGGCCGGGTCCTTCTCGACGAGCACCTTGACCGTGCGGCTGCCCACAACGAGGGCGTCCTCGGTGGCGCTGACATCCTCGGACAGGGTGCCGAAGACGGTGTCGTACTTGAGCAGGTGGGCTAGCGTCTTGGTGTCGGTGAGATCGTTGATCGCCACGATCTCGATGTCACTGCCATAGTTCGCGGTGACGGAACGCCAGAACCCGCGCCCGATCCGGCCAAAGCCGTTCACGCCTACACGAGTGGCCACGCTGATCTCCTCATGGGTCGGACTACAAGTCGGTACCGGTACGAACCGCCACACTGACGCTCGTAGTACCGGTGCCCACCTGAGGCTACCGAAGGCGCGCCACTGGCGGCCAGTGGGCCAGCTTGATCGTCCCGGGCCCGACTTAGCCGAGCAGCATGTCCGGTGTCATGACCGCCTCGGTGTTCGGTATGCCCAACTCCTCGGCGCGCCTGTCGGCGAGCGCCAGGAGCCGCCGGATCCGGCCGGCGACGGCATCCTTGGTCAGCGGCGGGTCGGCATGCGCCCCCAGGTCCTCCAGGCTCGCCTGGCCGTGTGCCATGCGCAGGCGCCCCGCCGCCAGCAGGTGCTCGGGCGCGTCCGCACCGAGAATCTCCATGGCCCGCTGCACCCGGGCTCCGGCCGCCACCGCGGCCCGCGCCGAGCGGCGCAGGTTGGCGTCGTCGAAGTTGGCCAGCCTGTTCGCGGCCGCCCGCACCTCGCGGCGCATCCGGCGCTCCTCCCAGGCCAGCACGCTCTCGTGCGCACCCATCTTGGTGAGCAGCGCGCCGATGGCATCCCCGTCCCTGATCACGACCCGGTCGACCCCGCGGACGTCGCGCGCCTTCGCGACGACACCGAGCCGGCGGGCGGCCCCCACCAGCGCCAGTGCGGCGACCGGTCCGGGACAGGTGACCTCCAACGAGCACGACCTGCCGGGTTCGGTGAGTGAACCATGGGCGAGGAACGCGCCGCGCCAAGCGGCCGCGGCATCGCAGACGCCGCCCGCGACGACCGCCGGGGGCAGACCCCGCACCGGTCGTCCCGAACCGTCGAGCAGACCGGTCTGCCGGGCGAGGCTGTCTCCCTCGCCAGCCACCCGCAGGACATACCGGCTGCCCTTGCGCAGTCCGGCGGCAGAGATCACGGACAACTCGGTGACGTGGCCGTAGACCTCGCTCACCTGTGACCGCAGCCGACGGGCCGTTGAGCCGGTGTCGAGCTCGACCTCGACGACCACCTTCCCACTGACCAGGTGCAACCCGCCGGCGAAGCGCAGCAGCGTCGCCATCTCCGCCTTGCGGCAGCAGGTCCTGGCCGCCGGCAGCCGGGACAGTTCGTCCTTCACGGCCGCTGTCATCGCCAACGCGCCCACCCCCGAGTCCGCCCAGAATCCGGCAGGCACCTGGCCACCTCGCCACGGTCAGCCCGATGACGAGCTCGCGGGCATCCCATTGCGCGCTGCCTCCTCCTCGAACACGCGGGAATACGCCGCGGCCAGTCGGTCGGGATCGTGCCTGGGGGCGCCATCCGGAACGCCGACAGTCGCCAGAACCAGCCGAGCGCCCAACCCCTCGGCCGCGCGCTCCAGTGCCCTGCCATCCGTCACGGTAGCGGGATCAGCCAGCACGACGTCGACGTTCAGAAAGGGCGCGTGCGCGGTCAGCACCTCCAGGTGCGTCTCCGGGGAGAAGCCGGCGGTCTCCCCGACCTGGGGCGCCAGATTGAGGACGATCATGCGGTGAGCGGTCGTACGGGCCAGCGCGTTGCGGATCCCCGGCACCACGAGGTGCGGCAGCACACTGCTGAACCAGGAGCCGGGACCCAGCACCACCCAGTCCGCCCGGCCGATCGCCTTCACCGCCTCCGGACAGGCGGGTGGATTGCGGGGCACCGTGCGTACGGCCAGCACCCTGCCCTCCGTCGTGGCGACCGCCACCTGCCCGCGGACCTCGGACACCGCAACCGGCCGGGCCGGATCGAGGCCGACCACATCCGCCACGATGTCCATGGGCTGAGAGCAGACCGGCAGCACACGGCCCTCGACGCCGAGCACGCGGCCCACCGCGTCCAGTGCCTCGACCGGATTGCCGAGCACGTCGATCAAGCCGGCGATCAACAGGTTTCCCACGGCGTGCCCGGCCAGGGCACCGGAGCCACCGAAGCGGTGCTGCAGGAGTCGCGCGCCCAGCTCATTATCTGGGCCGTCTCCGGTGAGGGCGACCAGTGCCATCCGAAGGTCGCCCGGCGGCAGGACCCCGAGCTCGGCCCGGAGCCGCCCACTGGAGCCGCCGTCGTCGGCCACGGTCACCACCGCGGTCACTGCCGTCGGCAACCGGCGGAGAGCGGCGAGCGACGCGGCCAGACCGTGCCCGCCGCCGAGCGCCACCACGCGGGTCCGGGTCGGTCGGGATGGCTGGGAGGGGACTTGGGGGGAGGCGCGGATTGTCAGTGTGCTCACTCCCGACCCAGATCACGGTGGATGACGCGGACGTCGATGCCCTCCTCGGCCAGCCGCCGGCCGAGTTCCTCGGCCATGACCACGCTCCGGTGCTTGCCACCGGTGCAGCCGACCGCCAGCGTCGCGAACCGCTTGCCCTCCCTGAGGTAGCCGGTGGTGACCAGCCGGAGCAACGTGGTGTACCCGTCGAGGAACTCCAGCGCGCCAGGCTGTCCGAGCACGTAGTCCCGGACGGGGCCGTCCCGGCCGGTGTGCGGGCGCAACTCGGGGACCCAGTGCGGATTGGGCAGGAACCGGCAGTCCACCACGGCATCGGCGTCCACGGGCAGCCCGTACTTGTAGCCGAAGGACACCACCGTCGCCTGCAACGACGTCTCCTCCTCCAGGCCCAGGGCCGAGCTGACCTGGGCGCGCAGCTCGTGGACGTTCAACCGGCTGGTGTCCAGGACGAGATCGGCCGCGCCCCGCAGATCTGCGAGCAGCTCCCGCTCCCGCGCGATCCCGTCCACGAGCCGCCCGTCGCCCTGCAGGGGATGCGGCCGCCGGACTCCTTCGAACCGGCGGACCAGGGTCTCGTCCGAGGCCTCGAGGAACAACACCCGCGGAGACAGCCCGCGCCGCTTGAGATCGTCGATGGCGGTCTGCAGATCCGAGGTGAAGCCGCGGCTGCGGACGTCCACCACAGCGGCGATCCGCGACACGGCCGCCTGCGCCCGACCCCCCAACTCGGCCATCGTCGGCAACAGCGAGGGCGGCAGGTTGTCCACGACGAACCAGCCGAGGTCCTCCAGGCATTTCGCGGCCGTGCTGCGACCGGCACCGGACAGGCCGGTGATGACCGTCATGCGGAGTACGGGCGTCGGCACGCCGGCCACGGTTGTCGGCTCGCCCGTCATGGGCCGGTCCGACCGGACACGGCGGGGGCGCCGGGACGTTCGAGATCGTCCACGATCTCGCCGGTGATCGGGTTGACGGCGGGTGTCGGCGCCGCCCCTGCAGGGGTATCCAGCGCGGCCACCACCGCCGCCGCGATGCGCGGGCCGAACCCCGGCACCGCGGCGATCTCCTCGGCCCTGGCCGCTCGCAGCCGCTTGAGCGAACCGAAGTGCTTGAGCAGCGCCGTGCGACGGGTCTCGCCGAGGCCCGGGACGGCGTCGAGGACGCTGGCCGTCATCGCCTTCGACCGGCGCTGCCGGTGGTAGGTGATCGCGAAGCGGTGCGCCTCGTCGCGGACGCGCTGCAGCAGGTAGAGCCCCTCGCTGGTCCGGGAGAGGATGACCGGCCGGTCACGGTCGGGCAGCCAGACCTCCTCCAGCCGCTTCGCCAGCCCGCACAGTCCGACGTCGGTCACGCCGCAGTCGGCCAGCGCACGCGCGGCCGCGGCCACCTGCGGTGGCCCGCCGTCGACGACGACGAGGTTCGGCGGATAGGCGAAGCGGCGCGGCCGCCCGGACTCCTCGTCGATCGGGGCGGCCGCCTCCCGGACGCCGTCCTGCGCCCGGGACTCCGCATACCGGCGGAACCTCCGGCGGAGCACCTCGTACAGGCTGGCGACGTCGTCCTGCCCCTCGACACCCTGGATGGCGTACCGGCGGTACTCGGACTTGCGGGCCAGCCCGTCCTCGAACACGACCATCGACGCGACGACACTCGTGCCCTGCAGGTTCGAGACGTCGTAGCACTCGATCCGCAATGGCGCGTCGTCCAACCCCAGGCCGTCCGCGATCTCCTGCAGCGCCCGACCGCGGGCGGCCAGGTCACTGGCCCGCCGGGTCTTGTGCAGCGCCAGTGCCTGCCCGGCGTTGCGGGCCACGGTGTCGAGCAGCGCCCGCTTGTCGCCGCGCTGTGGGACCCGGATCTCCACCCGGGTCCCCCGGACCAGGCTCAGCAGCTCACCGACCACGTCCGCGTCCGGCGGCAACGCGGGCACCAGCACCTCACGGGGCACACTGTCCCCCCCGGCGTCGAGGTACACCGAGGACAGGAACTGCTCTACCAGTCCGCCGGTGTCACAGTCCTCCACCTTCTCCACCACCCAGCCGCGCTGGCCGCGCACCCGGCCACCGCGGACGTAGAACACCTGCACGGCGGCTTCCAGGGCGTCTTCGGCGAACGCGACGACATCGGCGTCGGTGCCGTCGGGCAGCACCACCGCCTGCTTCTCGATGGCCCGGCGCAACGCCCCGATGTCATCACGCAGCCGGGCCGCGCGTTCGTACTCCATGGCGTCGGCGGCGGCGGTCATCTCCTTCTCCAGCCGGCGCAGGTACCGGCCGGTCTGTCCGGACATGAAGTCGCAGAAGTCCTCGACGATCCGCCGGTGCTCCTCGGCCGAGACCCGTCCCACGCACGGCGCGGAGCACTTGCCGATGTAGCCGAGCAGGCAGGGCCGGCCGATCTGGCCGGCTCGGGCGAAGACGCCGGCCGAGCAGGTGCGTGCCGGGAACACCCTCAGTAGCAGGTCGAGCGTCTCCCGGATCGCCCAGGCGTGGGCGTACGGGCCGAAGTAGCGGGCGCCCTTGCGCTTCGGGCCACGCATGACCTGCAGCCGCGGGTACTCCTCGTGCAGCGTGACGGCCAGGCTCGGGTAGCTCTTGTCGTCCCGGTACCGCACATTGAAGCGCGGGTCGTACTCCTTGATCCAGTTGTATTCGAGCTGCAGTGCCTCCACCTCGGTGGAGACCGTGACCCAGTCCACAGCGGTGGCGGTGCGCACCATCTGCTGGGTCCGCGGATGCAGGCTCGCGGTGTCCTGAAAGTAGGACTGCAGCCGGCTGCGCAGGCTCTTGGCCTTGCCGACGTAGATCACCCGGCCGGTGGAGTCCCGGAAACGGTAGACACCCGGCACCTCCGGGACGGACCCGGCGGCAGGGCGGTAGCTCGCCGGGTCAGCCACGCCGTCCAATCTATCCGCGGGGAGCCCTTCGGGGCCCGCCCGTTCAGCCGCTCGCGGTGCGGCTGGCCCGCCGCCGGCCCGGCGACGGGACGGCGCGGTCGCCGAGGATGGGCCGCAGGAAGGCGCCCGTGTAACTCTCGGCCCTGCCGGCGACAGCCTCCGGAGTGCCTGTCGCCACGACCCGCCCGCCGCCGGAGCCGCCCTCCGGACCCATGTCCACGACCCAGTCCGCGGTCTTTATCACGTCGAGGTTGTGCTCGATGACGATGACCGTGTTGCCGGCGTCGACGAGCTGGGCGAGGACGCCGAGCAGTTTGCGGACATCCTCGAAGTGCAGCCCGGTGGTCGGCTCGTCCAGCACGTACACCGTCCGCCCGGTCGACCGCTTCTGCAGCTCCGCGGACAGCTTGACCCGCTGCGCCTCCCCGCCGGACAGTGTCGGCGCGGGCTGGCCCAACCGGACGTAGCCGAGCCCGACGTCGTTGAGGGTGCGCAGGTGGCGGGCGATGGCCGGGACCGCCGCGAAGAAGTCCAGTGCCTCCTCGACCGGCATGTCGAGAACCTCCGCGATGGTCCGCCCCTTGAAGTGCACCTCGAGCGTCTCGCGGTTGTAGCGGGCGCCGGCGCAGATCTCACACGGCACGTAGACGTCCGGCAGGAAGTTCATCTCAATCTTGATGGTGCCGTCGCCGGAGCACGCCTCGCACCGACCGCCTTTGACGTTGAAGGAGAACCGGCCAGGCAGGTAGCCGCGGACCTTCGCCTCCGTGGTCTCCGCGAACAGCCGGCGGACGTGGTCGAACACGCCGGTGTACGTGGCCGGGTTGCTGCGTGGGGTACGGCCGATCGGCGACTGGTCCACCCCGACGACCTTGTCGACCGCGGCCAGGCCGGTGACCCGGGTGTGCCGACCCGGCACGGTCCGGGCGCCGTTGAGCTTCTGCGCGAGGACGGCGTAGAGGATGTCGTTGACCAGCGTGGACTTGCCCGAGCCGGAGACACCGGTGACCGCGATGAAGCACCCGAGCGGGAAGGACACCGAGACATTCCGCAGGTTGTGCTCGGTGGCACCCTGCACGGTCAGTTGCCGGTCCGCAGCGGGCTGGCGGCGGATGTCCGGAAGCGGGATCGACCGCCGGCCGGAGAGGTAGGCCCCGGTGATCGACCCGGGCGCGTCGAGCAGGTCCTCGACCGGCCCGCTGCTCACCACCTGACCGCCGTGCTCACCCGCGCCGGGCCCGATGTCGACCACCCAGTCCGCCGTCCGAATGGTGTCCTCGTCGTGCTCGACGACGATCAAGGTGTTGCCCAGGTCGCGGAGCCGAAGCAGAGTCTCGATGAGCCGGCGGTTGTCCCGCTGGTGCAGCCCGATCGAAGGCTCGTCGAGTACGTACAGCACGCCGACCAGACCGGAACCGATCTGGGTGGCCAGCCGGATCCGTTGCGCCTCACCCCCGGCGAGCGTGGCCGCGGCCCGGTCCAGGGAGAGGTAGTCCAGACCGACGTCCAGCAGGAAACCCAGCCGGGCACCGACCTCCTTGAGCACCCGCTCCGCAATCTGCCGTTCCCGCGGTTGTAGATCCAGGCCGCGCAACAGGGTGGCGCACTCGGCGATGGGCAGGGCGGCGACATCGGAGATGCTGCGGCCGCCGATGGTGACCGCCAGCGACTCCGGCCGCAGCCGGGAGCCCCCGCACGCCGGGCACGGCACCTCCCGCATGAAGCCCTCGAACCGCTCCCGGCCGGCGTCGGTCTCAGCCTCCCGGTGCCGTCGGCCGACGTAGGGCACGACGCCCTCGTAGGTGGTGTAGTACGAGCGCTCGCGGCCGAACCGGTTGCGGTAGCGGACGTGGATCTGGGAGTCCACGCCGTGCAGCACCGCCTTGCGGGCCTTCGCCGGCAGCGCCCGCCACGGGGTGTCCAGCCGGAAGCCCATCGAGTCGGCGAGGGCGGCCAGCAGTCGGCCGAAGTACTCCGTCGTCTGCCCGGTCGACCAGGGTGCCACCGCCCCGGCGCCCAGCGACAGCTCCACGTCGGGCACCACCAGCTCCGGGTCCACCTCCATCCGGGTGCCGATCCCGGTGCACGTCGGGCAGGCCCCGTAGGGGGAGTTGAAAGAGAACGAGCGTGGCTCGAGGGCCTCGAAGGACAGGTCGTCGTAGAGGCAGGCCAGCTTCTCGGAAAACAGTCGCTCCCGGTGCGGGTCGTCGACAGGCAGGTCGACGAAGTCGAGCACCAGCAGGCCGCCGGAGAGCGCGAGCGCGGTCTCGACCGAGTCGGTCAGCCGGCGCCGGGCGGAGGTCTTGACCGCGAGCCGGTCGACCACGACCTCGATGGTGTGCTTCTCATACTTCGCGAGCTTCGGCACGTCGGCGAGGGCGTGCACCACACCATCGGTCCGGGCCCGGCTGAACCCCTTGGTCTGCAGCTCGCGGTAGAGCTCCGCGTATTCCCCCTTGCGACTGCGCACGACAGGCGCGAGCACCTGGAACCGACTGCCGTCATCCGGCTCGAGGACCCGGTCGACGATCTGCTGTGGTGTCTGGCGGGTGATCGGCCGGCCGCACGCGGGGCAGTGCGGGCGTCCTATCCGGGCATAGAGCAACCGCAGGTAGTCATAGACCTCGGTGATCGTGCCGACGGTGGAACGAGGGTTACGGCTCGTCGACTTCTGGTCGATGGACACCGCCGGGGACAGGCCTTCGATGAAGTCGACATCCGGTTTGTCCATCTGGCCGAGGAACTGCCGGGCGTATGCGGACAGCGACTCCACATAGCGGCGCTGACCCTCGGCGAAGATCGTGTCGAAGGCCAGGCTCGACTTGCCGGACCCGGACAGGCCGGTGAAGACGATGAGCGCGTCGCGGGGCAGGTCGACGGAGACGTCCTTGAGGTTGTGCTCCCGGGCCCCGCGCACGACGAGCCGCTCCGCGGACCGGGCGGCCGCGGGGGGGTCGGCAGGCATCGCGTGGGACTGCGCTGACATGGGGATCCGAGGGTGAGATGTCATGGCGGTCCGGCCATGCTAGTTGGGATCTAGTTGGGATCTAGTTGGGATCACTGACGGTTTCTCGGCTGTCTGTGCCTGGGTTCCCCAGGGTCAGCGACGCGACGATCGTGACCCCGAGCAGACCGCCGATCACGCCCAACGACAGCCAGGTGGGCAGCACCACGACCGATTCCAGGATCATCTTGGCGCCGACGAACGCGAGGATGGCAGCCAGCCCGTAGTTCAGGTACGTCAGCCGCTGCACCGCCCCGGCCAGCAGGAAGTAGAGCGAGCGCAGTCCGACCAGGGCGAACGCGTTGGCCGTCACGATGAGGAACGGGTCGCGGGTCACGCCGAACACCGCCGGTATGGAGTCGACAGCGAACAGCACGTTGGTCACCGCCAGCGCGACCATGACTATCGCCAACGGGGTGAACACCCGCCGTTCGTCGACGCGGCTGGTCAGGCGGCCCTCGTCGTACCGGTCGGTCGTCGGCAGCAGGCGCTGGGTGAGGCGCACAAGCCGATTGTTCGCGACCTCCGGCTCGGCTTCCCCGCCCACGGCCAGGCGGAACCCGGTGACGATGAGGAATGCCCCGAAGAGATAGATCACCCACTCCAGCGCGTCGAGGACGGCCACCCCACCGGCGATGACGACAGCCCGCAGCACCAAGGCGCCGACGACGCCGTAGAGAAGCGCGCGCTGCTCCTGCAGCTTGGGAACCGCGAAGGAGGACAGGACCAGCACGAAGACGAACAGGTTGTCGACCGACAGGCTCTCCTCCACCACGTACGCGGTGGTGAAGCGCGCGGCGCTGTCGCCGTCCCGGGCGACGAGCAGCACCAGCGCGAAGACCACGGCGGCCCCGACGTACACCACGGTCCAGGTGCCGGCCAACTTGATCCCGATCGGCGTCCTACGGCGTCCGGCGACCATCCAGTCCAGCACCAGGAGCGCGAGCAGGCTACCTAGGGTGGCGACCCACGCGAGCAGCGGAACAGTCATGCGGGGAGCGCCTTCGTTCCGTATCGGGTCGGGCGCTGTGTGGTGCGGCGACACTCGCGTACCCTCGCGGCGCTCCTACCCCCGCCTGTCCTCAGGTTAACGGTCGGGGATGCTGGTCAGCATGACCGATTCCCCAGGTAGTGGTCCCCGTACTGGTCCCAGTGACAGCCCCGCCGACACCTATCGGGGCGCCGTGCACGTCGGCGGCCCGGCAGACGTGCGGCAGCTGCCCGACATCCGGCTGACGAAGATCGCCGTCGGACCGATGGACAACAACGCGTACTTTGTCTGCAGCGAGAGCACCGGGGATGTGCTCCTCATCGACGCGGCTGCCGAGATGCAGCGGCTGCTTGACGTCGTGGATCGCAACCGGCTGGTCCGGGTGGTCAGCACCCACGGACACGCCGATCACTGGCAGGCGTTGGAGGCCGTCGTCGGCATCACCGGCGCCATCACCGTCGCGCACCCGGCGGATGCGGACGACCTGCCCATCCCGGTCCGGGAACTCGTCTCGGACGGCGATGAGGTGACGGTCGGTGACGTCCAGCTGCGGGTGATCCACCTTGCCGGGCACACTCCGGGCTCCATTGCGCTGCACCTCGACCTGACCGGGCAGGGCGCGGGGTCGCACCTGTTCACCGGGGACTCCCTCTTCCCAGGTGGTCCTGGCCGCACGACGAACCCGGCGGATTTCACCTCCCTCATGGACGACCTGGAGAGCAAGGTCTTCGGCGTGCTGCCCGACGCGACCTGGGTGTATCCAGGTCACGGCGCGGACACCACGCTCGGTCAGGAACGGCCGTCGCTGGCGGAGTGGCGCGCTCGCGGCTGGTAGCGACCCGCCGGACCCGCTCAGGCGCCGGCCGCAACCATGCCGCGCAGCTCCTTCTTGAGCTCGTTGACCTCATCCCGCAACCGCGCAGCCAGTTCGAACTGCAGGTCCGCGGCGGCGGCGTGCATCTGGTCCTGCAGCTGCTGGATGAGATTCGCCAGGTCCTCCCGGGGCATCCCGGCCAGCTCGGCCGCGTGCTGACCGGCAGACGCCGACCGCGACCGCATGCCCGGCACGGGTGCCTTCCCGCGGCTCTGCGAGCGGCCACTGCCGCCGACCAGCTCGCCGTCCCTCGCGGTGTCCCGGTAGACATCGTCGAGGATGTCCGCAATCCTCTTCCGCAGCGGCTGGGGGTCGAGTCCGCGCTCAGTGTTGTAGGCAACTTGCTTAGCGCGGCGCCGATTGGTCTCCTCGATCGCCCCCCGCATCGACGGCGTGATGACGTCGGCATACATGTGGACCTGTCCGGACACGTTGCGCGCCGCCCGCCCGATGGTCTGCACGAGCGACGTCCCGGAACGCAGAAATCCCTCCTTGTCCGCGTCGAGGATGGAGACCAGCGACACCTCGGGCAGGTCGAGGCCCTCCCGCAGCAGGTTGATGCCGACCAGCACGTCGTAGTCCCCCAGCCGGAGCTCGCGCAGCAGCTCCACCCGGCGCAGCGTGTCGACCTCGGAGTGCAGGTAGCGCACCCGGACGCCGAGCTCGAGCAGGTAGTCGGTGAGGTCCTCGGCCATCTTCTTCGTCAGCGTCGTCACGAGCACCCGCTCGTCCCGCTCGGCCCGAGTCCGGATCTCGTGCACCAGGTCGTCGATCTGACCCTTGGTCGGCTTGACCACGACCTCGGGGTCGACCAGCCCTGTCGGTCGAATGATCTGCTCGACCACACCGTCGCCCTTGGCCAGCTCGTACGGACCGGGGGTCGCTGACAGGTACACGGTCTGCCCGATCCGCTCCTGGAACTCCTCGAAGCGCAGCGGGCGGTTGTCCATCGCGGACGGCAGCCGGAAGCCGTGGTCGACCAGCGTCCGCTTCCGGCTCATGTCGCCCTCGTACATGCCGCCGATCTGCGGCACGGTGACGTGCGACTCGTCGATGACGAGGAGGAAGTCCTCGGGGAAGTAGTCCAGCAGGGTGTTCGGCGCGGTGCCCGCGGCTCGACCGTCGATGTGCCGGGAGTAGTTCTCGATGCCCGAGCAGAAGCCGACCTGCCGCATCATCTCGATGTCATAGGAGGTCCGCATCCGCAGCCGCTGGGCCTCCAGCAACTTGCCCTGGCGCTCGAAGGTGGCCAGCTGATCGGCCAACTCCGCCTCGATGCCGTCGATGGCTCGCTGCATCCGCTCGGGACCGGCGACGTAGTGCGACGCCGGGAAGATGAACGCGTGCTGCTGTTCGCGGATCACCTCGCCGGTGACGGGGTGGAGCAACATGATGCGCTCGATCTCGTCGCCGAACATCTCCAGTCGGACGGCGAGCTCCTCGTACACCGGGAAGATCTCGACAGTGTCGCCGCGCGCCCGGAAGTGACCGCGAGTGAACGCCGCGTCGTTGCGGGCGTATTGCATCTGCACGAACCTGCGGAGCAGCGCCTCCCGCTCGATCTGCTCGCCGACCTCGACCCGGACCATCCGGTCGACGTACTCCTGGGGCGTGCCGAGACCATAGATGCAGGACACCGAGGCCACGACGATCACGTCACGCCGGGTCAGCAGCGAGTTGGTCGCGGAATGCCGCAGCCGCTCGACCTCGTCGTTGACCGAGGAGTCCTTCTCGATGTAGGTGTCGGTCTGCGGGACGTAGGCCTCCGGCTGGTAATAGTCGTAGTAGGACACGAAATACTCCACCGCGTTGTGCGGCAGCAGCTCCTTGAACTCGTTCGTCAGCTGCGCGGCCAGCGTCTTGTTGGGGGCGATGACCAGCGTCGGGCGCTGCACCCGCTCCACCAGCCAGGCGGCCGTGGCCGACTTGCCGGTGCCGGTGGCGCCCAGCAGGACGATGTTGGGCTGGTCGTCCCGAATCCGGCGCTCCAGGTCGTCGATCGCCGCCGGCTGGTCGCCGGAAGGCGCGAAGTCGCTCTCGACGGTGAAGGGCGCGGCCTGGCGGACGAGGTCGGTCACTGGACGCATGGGTCCACGGTATGCGGCAGCTGTGACAGTTTCGGGCGTTGCGGCTCAGCCGTCCGGGCGACCGTTGCTCTCTACCCGTCGACTCAGCTCCCGCCACAGATCGGCAATCTGGGGATCGAGCGCGGCCAGCGGCCCGTCGTTGTCGATGACGTACGTGGCCACGGCCAGCTTGTCCGCGAGCGGAGCCTGGGCCGCGATCCGGGCCTCGGCGTCGGCGGGGGCCATGCCGCGGAACCGGACCAGCCGGTCGAGCTGCGTCGCCGGCGTCACGCCGATCACGACGACCACCGGGTAGAGCGCGGCCAGGCCGGCCTCGACGAGCAGCGGTACGTCGTTGACGACGATGGCCTGCGGCGGCGCGGCCGCGATGCGGCGGGCGGTCTCCGCCCGGACCAACGGGTGCACGATGCCGTTGAGCCGTTTCCTGGCGTCGGCGTCGGCGAAGACCAGCCCGCTCAGCCGATCCCGGTCGAGCCCACCGGCGGAGGTGAGCACGTCCTCACCGAAGGCGGCCACCACGGCGGCCAAACCGGCCGTACCCGGCGCCACCGCGTCCCGAGCCAGCACGTCGGCGTCGATGATCTGGGCACCGCGCTCGGCGAGGCGGCGGATCACCTCGCTCTTGCCGGCGCCGATCCCACCGGTGAGCCCGACCAGCAGCACACGCGCAGCGTACGGGTCCTCGGGTCCGGCCTCGGGCAGGTGGAAGGATCGCCAGCCGTCGTGAGTACAGACCCCGGCTCAGCCCTCGCCGGTGAGCTTGCGGCGCAGTTCGTTCAGCGCCTCGTCCGAGGCCAACGCGCCACCGCTCGGGCTTTCAGCCGGGGCGTCGGAGGAGTACGAGGTCCCCCCGGTGGCCGCCGCCTCGGACCGCCGCGCCTCCTCGATCTGCCGCTGATGCGCCTCGTACCTGGCCTGGGCCTCCGCGTACTGCCGCTCCCAGGCATCCCGCTGCGTCTCGTAGCCGGGCAGCCACTCGTTGGTCTCCGAGTCGAAGCCCTCCGGGTAGATGTAGGCGCCCTGCTCGTCGTACTGGGCGGCCATGCCGTAGGCCGTCGGGTCGAACTCCCCGGACAGCGCCTCGCCGATGGTGCCCTCGTTGGCCTGCTTGAGCGACAGCGAGATGCGGCGCCGCTCCAGATCGATGTCGATCACCTTGACCAGGATGTCGTCGTTGACGTTGACGACCTGCTCCGGGATCTCCACGTGCCGCTCGGCCAGCTCCGAGATGTGCACGAGGCCCTCGATGCCCTCGTCCACCCGGACGAACGCGCCGAACGGCACCAGCTTGGTGACCTTGCCGGGAACGACCTGACCGATCGCGTGGGTACGGGCGAACTGCTGCCAGGGGTCCTCCTGTGTCGCCTTGAGCGACAGCGAGACCCGCTCCCGCTCCATGTCGACGTCGAGCACCTCGACAGTCACTTCCTGGCCGACCTCGACGACCTCACTCGGGTGGTCGATGTGCTTCCAGGAGAGCTCGCTGACGTGCACCAGGCCGTCGACCCCGCCGAGGTCGACGAACGCGCCGAAGTTGACGATCGAGGAGACGACGCCCTTGCGGACCTGGCCCTTCTGCAGGGTCTGCAGGAAGGTGGACCGGACCTCGGACTGGGTCTGCTCCAGCCACGACCGGCGGGACAGCACGACGTTGTTGCGGTTCTTGTCCAACTCGATGATCTTGGCTTCGAGCTCGCGCCCGACGTAGGGCTGCAGGTCGCGCACCCGCCGCATCTCGACCAGGGATGCCGGCAGGAAGCCGCGCAGGCCGATGTCGAGGATGAGACCACCCTTGACGACCTCGATGACCGTGCCGGTGACGATGCCGTCCTCGTCCTTGAGCTTCTCGATCGTGCCCCACGCCCGCTCGTACTGCGCGCGCTTCTTGGACAGGATGAGGCGGCCCTCTTTGTCCTCCTTCTGCAGGACGAGCGCCTCGACGTGGTCGCCGACCTGGACGACCTCGTTCGGGTCGATGTCATGCTTGATCGACAACTCTCGGGACGGGATGACGCCCTCGGTCTTGTAGCCGATATCCAGGAGGACCTCGTCGCGGTCGACCTTGACGATCGTGCCGTCGACGATGTCGCCGTCGTTGAAGTACTTGATGGTGGCATCGATCGCGGCGAGGAGGTCGTCGGCTGATCCGATGTCGTTGATCGCGACCTGGAGCGCGCGGTGGGGCTCGGCGGGCTCGGCAGGGGCAACGGCGGTGGTGGCACTCGTCATGTGGGGTTCTGGCTCCGGCAGCGGATGAGGTTGGCGAAAATCTGGCAGCGCGGAGGGCCGTTGTCGCGGATGCCGAGAGTCGGGCCGAAAGCAGCTGACCGGGAGTCGACACGTACGAGCGCGAGCCTGCTCGGTCCGAGGACGCGCCAGCCCACTACGCGTCACCGAGAATACGGTGTGCGATGTGACAGGGTCAATCGGCGGGGGGTCGGACGGGCCGGGAAGAGTGCTGTGGCACGAGCCGGCGGCGGTGCGTCGGCGGCCGTCGTCGCCCCGGGAGAGCATCCGGGCGAACCGGCGGTGGTGGGACGCCGCGGCCGACAGCTACCAGGCCGAGCACGGCGACTTCCTGGGGGACGCCGGCTTCCGCTGGTGCCCGGAAGGGCTCGACGAGGCGACGGCCGGGCTGCTCGGGGACGTCAGCGGCCGCCGGGTGCTCGAGGTGGGCTGCGGTGCGGCCCAGTGCGCGCGCTGGCTGATGACCCAGGGCGCCGACGTGGTCGCCGTGGACCTCTCCGCCGGCCAGTTGGCGCACGCCCGCCGGCTGTCCGCGACCACGAGGATCGACGTGCCGCTTGTGCAGGCCGACGCGGCCCGGCTGCCGCTACGGGCGGCGGCTGTTGACCTGGCATGTTCAGCGTTCGGTGCGGTGCCGTTCGTCGCCGACTCCGCCGCGGTGATGCGCGAGGTTGCCCGGGTGCTGCGACCCGGAGGCCGCTGGGTGTTCTCGGTCACCCATCCGATCCGCTGGAGCTTTCCCGACGACCCCGGGCCGCGCGGGCTGACGGCGCGGGACTCCTACTTCGATCGGACGCCTTACGTGGAAGAGGACGCGGCCGGCGCGGGCTCGTACGTGGAGCACCACCGCACGCTCGGTGACCGGATCCGCGAGATCGTGACGTCCGGGCTGCGGCTGGTCGACCTCATCGAGCCGGAATGGCCCGCGGACAACCCCCGCGTGTGGGGGCAGTGGAGCCCGCTGCGCGGGCG